>NZ_QHLP01000003.1:0-204028 GCF_003185985.1 Auritidibacter sp. NML100628 | reverse complement strand
GACCCCGTGCGATAATCCCTACGTAATTGCTTGGTGACTTCAATCCGAGCACTCATCGAGACAATGTCCTTATCCATGCGTTCACACTATGGCTTCGCGCTCACGATACGTGAGGCACGACCTGAGCCACGCGCTCAATATCAATAAGGTACGTCGGGGTCTTGGCATCCCGGTCAGACAGAGTAGTGTTGTTTAAGTGAGTATTCTCGATCACTCAGAGACCAATCGCGGGTTTTGGCCGTCCTCGTTATTCACCGACCACTACGAGCTGACCATGCTCGATACGGCGATGGCCTCCGGTGCCGCACATCGACCCAGCATTTTCGAGCTCTTTGCACGACGTTTGCCCGAGGGACGACGTTACGGTGTGGTGGCCGGAACCGGCCGATTCTTAGAAGGCCTGAAGCACTTTCGTTTCACGGACGCCGAGCTTGGTTTTCTCTCCGACCACCGGGTCGTTACCGATCAAACCTTAGCGTGGCTGGCCGATTTCACGTTTTCGGGCACCATTTACGGTTATCCCGAAGGCGAAGTGTATTTCCCGCACTCCCCCATCTTGCAGGTTGAGGCCACCTTCGCCGAGGCTTGCCTGCTGGAAACCTACGCCCTGTCTATTTTGAACTACGATTCCGCCGTGGCCTCGGCGGCCTCGCGAATGGTGCGGGCTGCCGGGGGGCGCCCCTGTATTGAAATGGGGTCCCGGCGTACCCACGAGGAATCTGCTGTGGCCGCCGCTCGGGCTGCCTATGTGGCTGGATTCGGTTCCACCTCGAACCTGGAAGCCGGTGTCCGCTACGGTATTCCGACCGGAGGTACCGCGGCACACTCGTTGACCTTGCTACACGACACCGAGCGCGAGGCCTTCCAGGCTCAGGTCGACACGCTCGGTCCGGACACCACCTTGTTGGTGGATACCTACGATATTGCGCAAGGAGTCCGCACCGCCGTGGAGGTGGCCGGTCCCGGATTAGGCAAGGTCCGGATTGACTCCGGTGATCTGATTGAGCAGGCCCACTCGGTGCGCGAATTGCTCGATGAGCTGGGCAATACCGACACCGGAATCATGGTCACCTCGGATCTGGACGAATACGCCATCGCCGGATTGCGCTCGGCTCCGGTGAGTGCTTATGGGGTGGGCACCAAGCTGGTCACCGGCTCCGGGGCACCCACCGCCTCCATGGTTTATAAGCTCACTGCCCGGGCCGCCGACGATGGATCGTGGCATAATGTGGCTAAAGCCTCCCAGGGGAAGAAATCGGTGGGTGGCCGGAAGTATGCGGCCCGCCAGCTAACTCCTAGCGGAGTGGCCGCCGCTGAGTTGCTCAGCGTGGATGAACCTATCACATCCGATCAGACCCATCGAGATGTGGTCGTCAAGCTCGTTGATCACGGTGAGATTGACGAACGCTATATCGGTCAAGCCGGTGTGCAGCGGGCTGTCGCCCGGCACCGTAAGTCCCTGGCTGAACTCCCCCGGACGGCCTTCCGTTTACAAGCCGGAGACCCAGTCATTCCGTCACTATTCCAGGAGATTGACTTCCCCCGGGACAGATAGGATATGCTAGCTCAGCATCGTCACAACGCACCTCTCGATCCAAAGGAACATAAGACCATGCGTGCATTGGTGATCGTGGACGTCCAGAAAGACTTCTGCGAGGGCGGTACATTAGCCGTCGAAGGTGGTAATGCCACCGCAACCAAGATTTCAGAATTCCTGGAGAAAGCTCATTCACAATACGATGCCGTCGTCGCCACCCGCGACTGGCACGTGGAACCGGGCCCACATTTCGCCCAGAACAACGACGAGGAACCCAACTTCAGTGACACCTGGCCGGTTCACTGTGTGGCCGGAACCGAAGGTGCTGAACTCAGCGACTACCTCGACACCGACCATATCCAGGCCGAGTTCCTCAAGGGCCGTTACGACGACGGCTACTCCGCGTTTGAGGGGCTGTTGGGCCAGCCCGATGAAGTTCGGTCGGACGCTCCCACCGGTAACGCCGGCCCCTATGGCGCCACCGCCGCAGCAGCCAGCGCCGTGGAAGATGGTGCACCGGATCTCAATGCGTGGCTGGCCGAACGCGATATTGAAACCGTGCACATCGTCGGCATTGCCACCGACCACTGCGTGCTAGCCACGGCCCTGGACGCCGTCGATGCCGGCTACGATGTCAAGGTTTTGGCAGATTTGTGCGCCGGTGTTGATCCGGCGGAGTCCGAAGACGCTTTCTCGGAAATGGAAGATGCCGGATGCCACGTCGGTCGGTGCCGGGCCATTCTGGCTCACTAAAACCGGTACCGAGGCCAGCCTGAATGCTGGCACCAGCTTGCGATAAACCTCTCGTCAGCCACCGAGCCCACTGATCCCGGGACGGTGGATGCCGGGAGGTTTATTTCTTGCCCACAAACCATTTTTGCAAGGTATTAATGCGGGTTTGTAATTGTTCTCGGGAGGCCTGGGCCACCGCAGGGCCTCCGGAGATCTCTCGCAACCGGTTATGGATCACCCCGTGTGGAGTACCACTGCGGGCAGCCCAGGCAGACACCATCGAGGAGAGCTTTTTCCGGAGTTCTTTCATCTGTCGGTGGTCAACCACCGCTGGATCCTGGGAGGATGTCGTGGACTTGGCGGGCCGGTTTTTCAGGTGATTGGCCTGGTGCTGTTTGAGCAGGATTGAGACTTGTTCGGCATCGAGCAGACCTGGGATGCCGAGGAAATCGAGTTCTTCGGCAGATCCCACGGCTGCTCCCGCACCAAATTCGCCTCCATCGAACAGGACCTTGTCAAAAGCAGCGTCGGATTCCAAGGCACGGAAGGTGCCTTCGGTCAGACGTGACGAGGCCGACTCCTGTCGGTTCGCTTCCTTCAGTTCTCGTTCTTCGGCGGCCTCCTCAAGATTCTCCACTTCCACGGCGCCGGTGACTTGAAGGGCGTGGTCACGTTCTGTTTCCAGCTCATTGGCCAATGCCATCAGCTTCGGCACCGAAGGCAAAAACACCGAGGCGGTCTCACCGCGCTTACGTGAGCGCACGAAACGTCCCACCGCCTGAGCGAAAAACATCGGCGTGGACGTGGAGGTGGCATACACCCCCACACACAGTCGCGGCACATCCACCCCCTCGGACACCATGCGCACAGCCACCATCCAGCGCTGATCGGAGGTCGCGAAGCTCTCGATCTTCTCCGAGGCCGTCGGGTCATCGGAGAGAACCGTGGTCACCGGTTCGCCACACACCGCCTGAAGTTGGGCTGCATAGGCCCGGGCGTCCTCATGGTCGGTGGCAATAACCAGTCCTCCGGCGTCGGGCACGTTGCGACGAACTTCGCTGAGACGACGATCGGCGGCTTTGAGCACCGAGGGGATCCACTGTCCCTCGGGGTTCAGTGCGGTGCGCCATGCCGATTGAGTCATGTCCTTCGTGGCAGCTTCACCCAGCTGGGCTTCCATCACTTCGCCGGTTGATGTTTGCCAGCGCATCTGCCCGGAATAGGCCATGAAAATCACGGGACGCACCACATGGTCTTTCAGCGCTGGCCCGTACCCGTAGGTGTAATCAGCCTGCGACCGCAGCACTCCATCCCCCTGATCGGCGTAGCGCACGAAGGGAATCTGGGCGTCATCGGAACGGAAAGGAGTACCGGTCAGTGACAGTCTGCGCGTGGCGGGTTCGAACGCCTCTTTGATGCTGTCGCCCCAACTGAGTGCGTCACCGCCGTGGTGGACCTCATCGAGAATGACCAGCGTGCGGGCTGCTTCGGTGCGGTTACGGTGCAAAACCGGTTTTTGGGCCACCTGAGCGTAGGTCAGGGCCACACCCATATATTCTCTTCCGTGATGCCCATCGGAATTCTTGAAGTTCGGGTCAATGGCCAACCCGATACGAGCCGCAGAATCGGCCCACTGCTTCTTCAAGTGTTCGGTCGGTGCCACCACCGTCATCCGGGAGATCACCCCGGATTCTTTCAACATTTTGGCCACGCGCAACGCGAAAGTGGTTTTGCCCGCACCCGGAGTAGCCACGGTGAGAAAGTCTTTGTGCGGGGCCGAGAAATACTGTTCTAGCGCCTCTTGCTGCCACTGGCGCAGTTTCGAGGCGGTGCCCCATGCAGCGCGTTTCGGCAGAGCAGGGGGGAGATCTTCTCCAATCTGGAATAACGCATCAGGTTGCTCACTCACTGATTGGCTCCTCCCCGGCCTGTATGTCCCCTACGGTTGTGTCTGCTGTGTTCGTGCTGTGTCATCTCACCGGTGGCTAGACCAGCAACGCGGCCGGCACCACGACAAAAGCTACCCGAAGACACAGCGTGCTCGGGTAGCTTTGACGGTCCGGTTCTGTCGGAGTTTATTTCTTGCCGCGCCCGAATCCGAAGAATCCGCGGCCACCGCGGCCCTGACCGGACTCAGCATCCCCGGACTCCATACCTTCCCAGATTTCCAGGCAAGACGGGCACATCGGGAACCGCTCTGGATCCCGTGAGGGGACCCAGACCTTGCCGCACAATGCGACCACCGGGGTGCCGTTGATCATGGCATCGGCAAGCTTATCTTTCGGCACGAAGTGTTTAAAACGTTCGTGGTCCCCGGGTTCGGTCGCTTGGCGCTGTTCTTCGCGTTCCAGCACACCCGTTGACCCACCGCTGAGATCCTGCTCGGGATCCACGGAAGAGTTCAGCACGGATATCGTCTCAAAAGTCATGCCTCTATTCTAACCCTCATCACGCCCACGGGTCGCGTTCCGAGGATCCGCTCATGGCCTCGACCGGTATCTAGCCACCCCGGTCTAGAACAAGGCCATCGCCAATTTCTTCCGAGACTCTCCCACGCGCGGGTCGTGATCGCCGACGATCTGATACAACTCGACCAGGTGTGCCCGGGCCGTCTCCCGGTCGTCACCAAAGTGGGAGGCAATAAATTTCACCAGACGGGTGAAGGCGTCCTCGACGTGACCTCCCAGCAGATCCAGATCGGCCACATCGATCTGGGCCTGGACGGCATCGGGATTCTCGGCTGCTGCGGTGCGGACCTGTTGGGCATCCATTGACTCGGTGCGTTGCAACAATTCGACGCGGGCCACCCCGGCTTTGGCGTGCTCGTCCCGGGGGTTTTGTTCCAAGACCCGCTGATAGGCCGCGATTGCACCGTGATAATCGCCGGCGGCAACAGCATCTTCGGCCTCTTGCAAATGCGGTGGCAGGTGTCCTTCAGCGTCGGCTTCGGCTGCCACCAGTGGAGGAACTGAGCCCGACAGACCGTTTTGGACTGCTACCGCGTTCAATTCATCCAACAGAGCCTTGATCTGCTCAGCAGGAGCCGGGGCATTGAGTAGCGGCATCGCTTGCCCGCCCAGAATGGCCAATACCATCGGAGCTTGGGCACCACCGAAGGCCTGCAAAATTTCGGGGTGCGTGTCGACGTTGACACGACCGGCGGCAATGCGTCCGGCGCGCGCATCGATTTCTGGAACCAGAGCCTGGTCAATCTGTGCCGAAACATCATCGGTGGCCGAACGAGCCAGGTGAATGATGACCGGAACCTGATTGGTATGCTCCAACAATTGTTGCAGACCCTGCTGATCCATATCAGTCAGCACCCAGCTGGCCTCCGATCCACCATCCGCTCCCCCAGCGGGCGAACCGGGGCTCTGTTGCTGTAGTTGCGTCAGATCAACGGCTCCGCGCGATTGGGCGGGGGTGGCACCGGTGGATTCGGTCATCTGCAGGAACTCCTGTCGTCGGGGATTATTGCCCGTGGACACCCTGGGGCCACGAGACTCGATCACGTTCTGGGCTCAGTCTACTCACTGCTGGTTTCTGACAGCGATGAGGAATACCCCACGAGCTGAATTTCACCCTCAGCCGGAATCAGCAGTGCCAGCTGTTCGCGGTACTTGAGTCGTACCTCGGTACTGTAGGTCCCCGCAGCGTCTTCCTCCGCTGTGGCTTCCTCGTCAGCGTTGTCAGAGTCGTCCAGCCCGGCAGCTACCTTGCCCACATTCACGGTGCCACCCTCTTCGGGAGTAAATGTCGTGGTCGACGAGCCCGCCCCCATCACCAACACCGAACCATCACTGAGTTTCAGTGCGGTCATCGACTCGTTATACAGGCTCCGCGTGTGAGAGACCTCAGTATTATTCTCCGACTGGGCGTCAACCTCTTGGCTTTGCAACTCATGAATTGCTTCGGTGTAGGCGTTATCGGCGACCCTGTCGGCTGCATCAGCCTCAGGGTCATCGAGATAGGCCACCACATCGGTCAAGGCATCCTTGGGTGAGGCCACCGCACCGGCGTCCTCATCCTCGGCTAATTCGGTCACGTCGGTATCGGTCAGGTCACCGGCCGGAATCTCCACACCGTCCAAGACCGGGGTATTCGCCACCAGCTGGTACTGTTCTCGGGCCGAGGGTTGAGTCAACGTCAATAATTGCGGGTATTGCGAGTCCTCATCGCTTTGCCCAGGCTCTGCGCCGGTGAGCACCATCATGGTGCGCGGGAACTGCTCCTCGGGTTCCATCCAGGCCCGTTGTATTGAGTCCTCCGAAATCGGAACAGGCGAGGAAACCTCTTCATCAATACCTCGGTTGCGATAAATTTCAGAGCGCATGGTGCGAGCTTGGGCCTGCACTCGGTGACCGAGATCCTCGACGTTTTCGGAGGCGTCACCTTTTTCGACCGCAGAATTGATCCGTCCCAGGATGGTCTCGAGCTGATCCGGGAAGACCACCGGAACCACGGCGTCCTCGGGCACCGCGGAGGCATCCTCATCAATCTGTGACTCCACCGGAGCATTATCGGGTTCCTCGGTGTTTTCTGCCTGTGCGGTGAGCACCGAGGTGGTTGCCAGGATCATGCTGGTGATCACCAGCACAGCACTCACTCGGCCCAGGGTCGAGATCGATCCGGACCCTGATTCACCCGCAGCTGGCACCTGCGCCTGCTCACGAGCCGGGGCACGGCCAGCAGCACGGCGTCCCGAAGGCTTTTTCTTCGCCTTGGACCGGAAACTCACCAGCGCCCAGATCAACAAGATCAGCCCGATCAGCACCAGTACTACGCCGATCACCATCAGCGGAGTGACCCACGGCGATTCGGTCTCATCCGTCGCCCAGGTGACCGACAGCTCGGTGGGAGCAGGGGTGGTGCCATCGGTAGCAACTAACAGTGCCCAATCGCCTTCTTCCGGGGCGGCCCAGCGCTGAGTGACTTCACCCTCCACGGTCTGGGTAGCCATCCACAGATCAGAATTGACCGGATTGGGAACCTCAGATTCCCCCTCCACGGTTTCAACAGTCACCACCGGGTCGTCGCCGGAGTCGTCGATACCAGTGATCTCGGTGTGAGCAGCATCGCCAACCCAGGCATCAATATCCCGGCGCTGCCCCAGCATTAAGGTGAACTCGCCCTCACCGGTGAGCGTATATTCCGCCGTCTCATCGTCTTCCACCTCAATACCGGGGGTAATGATTGTCAGCGGCGCTTCCGAGTCGGGGGCCTCGATGCTGGCGGTTCTCTCCTCTGGTGGGGACCAGACGGTCTGCAACCCAACGGATACCACCATCGAGGCGATTCCGAGCACCAGAGACAAAATACCGAAAAAAACTTTCACCTTGATCTCTTCCAGATCTCTGAACGGTCACGACAGTTCCACTTAGTTTAGCGTGGATCCATCCCTAGCGAACGCACCTGCTTACCCAACACGTCGGCATCGGACACCGGTAAGGTACTGTGCACAGCCGTTGCCGTAGCGTACCGTATGAACCGTGAATCCCGAAGAGTCCGCCTCATCCTCCCAGCGCCCCGGGCTGCTCGGCCGCCTGAAATCCGGCGTTCGATCCGTGCGCGATCGATTGCCGTCACGGCCACCCCGACCACGATTTACGGTGGATGATCCTCCCGCTACATCGCAACCGGAGTCAGGCTCTACTCCCACCGAGACCGAGACCGAGGCCTTACCCACCTATAGCGCCCGTCCCATCCAGACCGGTTTCATGGTGACCATCGGGGTCGGCATCGCCTTAGCGCTGTACTGGGTCCTGTCCAATAACTGGCAACTGGTGGTGTGGATTCTGGCCGCATTGTTCATCACCCTGGGCCTGGACCCGGTGGTGCGCAAGATCGTCCACTGGGGCGCACCCCGCTCGGTGGGTGTGTTGATCGCGGTGGTGTTACTTTTGGCGGTCTTTGCCCTGCTGATGTGGATTCTGATCCCCACCGTGGTCACCCAAACTGCTGATTTCATCCAGCAGATCCCTCAGCTGGTCACCGACTTCTTAGAATCGGACATCTTCCAACGATTGGATGACCAATTTGATCTGAGGAGTACCGCGTTCACCGAACTGAATCGTTTTGTCAGTAACACCGATAATGTCACTCGACTCGCCGGTGGCCTCTTCGGGGTCGGTACCGCGATCATCAACACGGGTTTCTCGGTGCTGATTGTGATCGTTCTCACGCTGTATTTTTTGGTTTCCCTGCCCTCGATTAAGTTCTGGGCCCACCGCTTGGTCCCCTACAGCCGGCGTCGTCGTACCGAGGAACTATCGGAAAAAATCACCCGGTCCGTCGGCAATTACGTGATCGGTCAAACGGTTGTGGCCACCTTGAACGGTATTGTCGCCTTCACCGCGGTGAGCATTGCCGGGCTTCCCTTTTCGGCCTTGTTGGCCACCTTCGCCGGGTTCATGGCGTTCATCCCTCTGGTCGGGGCGGTGATCGGTGGCACCGTGATTACTCTGCTGGCGTTGCTGACCGGCTGGCAATCAGCTTTGATCTTCGCCATCATCTACTTCATCTATCTACAGGTCGAGGCCTACCTGGTCTCACCGAGAGTGATGCGACGGGCGGTTTCCATCCCGTCCTCGGTTGCGGTGATTGCCGTGATCGCCGGAGGCTCATTGCTGGGCGTGCTGGGCGCGCTGATGGCCATTCCGATTGCCGCAGCGATCATGACGCTGATCAAAGAGGTGCTCATCCCTCGGCAAGATGCGCACTAAAGTCCGAGATCCTGGCGACGATTTGTCCAACACGCTCGGTGCCAGTGCCGACGGTATTCCCCGGCCTGTTCATCGCCCATAATCCAATCCGCCCGCCAGGCCACCACGTGGGCTTGACCGGTCGGAATCTGGCGGAGACATCCCGGGCAGGTATAAGTCTTCACGGCCCGCCACGACGGAATCTCGCGCACATGCCAGTCCCCGCTGGCACTGTGTTCCAGCCGATAATTCGGGTCCAGCCCTTTCATTCCCCACTCTGGGCGATGCCCGTGTTGCTTGGTACGCTTGGCACCCCGGCCAGACTTGTGGCGCTGAGACTGGCGCGGGCGGTTTCTGCGGGGCACGGTGCCCATTGTGTCATATTCACCCGTGCGCGCCCAGCGCCGCCAGCTCTGCCGACTCGTGCAGGCGGTGGCCCCGCGGTACACTGGCCTGCGTGCGCTTAGTAATTGCCGAATGCTCCGTGATCTACCAGGGTCGGCTCCGTGCCTATCTGCCCCGGGCTAAACGTGTGCTGATGCTCAAAGCCGACGGCTCCGTCCTCGTCCATTCCGACGGGGGAAGCTATAAACCGCTCAATTGGATGTCTCCGCCAGCAACACTCCGCCCGACCCCGGTCAACGACACGCAGCGAGAAGAAGGCATCCAACAGATCTGGACAGTGCAGTCAACTAAGTCCGACGACCGGCTCCTGATCCACCTCTACGAGGTCCTCGATGACCACACCTACGAATTAGGCCACGACCCGGGCTTGGAAAAAGACGGGGTCGAGGCCGATTTGCAACGCCTGCTGGCCGAACAGATCGACACCTTAGGCCCGGGACACACACTGGTCCGGCGCGAGTATATGACAGCCATTGGACCGATCGATATTGTCGCGAAATCCCCCCACGGAACCACCGTGGCCGTGGAGCTGAAACGCCGGGGAGATATAGACGGTGTGGAACAACTTACCCGGTATGTGGAGCTACTCAACCGTGACCCACTCTTGGCCCCGGTCGAAGGCGTCTTTGCTGCCCAACTGATCAAACCGCAGGCTCGGGTGCTGGCCGAAGACCGTGGCTTCCGCTGTGTCACTCTCGACTACGACGCAATGCGAGGCGTCGACGATGCCGAATCCCGCCTTTTCTAACGCCACCTCTCAACACGAATCAGCTCAGCACGGAGTGGCTGACGGCCATATTCACGGCTTTGCGGGCGTGGATTTTGCGACCTCTCCGCTCGAGCGCGTTCTGGACTGCATCCAACACCTGAACGACCGCGGAACCCGGCATATCATCGCAACATTACCCACCATGGCCCCGCAGGCACTGCTCCGCCGGGTAGTCCAGCTCGCCCCCCTGGTCGACCGTCAACAGCTAGCCGGTCTTCATCTCGAAGGACCTTTTCTCAGCCCTGCAGCAGCCGGAGCGCATCCGCCGGCGTTGCTATTGGCCGGTGACCAGCCCGAGGCCCGCGAACTGCTGAATCAGCTCGAGGTGATTCAGCAGCGTGCTCACCGGCCGGTGACCAACATGACAATTGCTCCCGAGCTTCCCGGCGCCCAAGAAGTGATCGACCGTCTGCTGGCCATGGGAATTTCGCCGAGTCTTGGGCACACGGCCTGTTCGGAGCGGGAGTTTGTGGCCGCTTGTGAGCGGATCACAGACAAGCTGCACGCACCGGTGCGTATCACGCACCTGTTCAACGCGATGCCGAGGTTCCACCATCGCGACCCCGGTCTTCTGCCGGCTATCTATCGGCTTGCGACCGGCGGGGAGGCCATCGTGGAACTCATCGCCGATACCCATCACGTTCATCCACGCGCCGTGCAATGGTGCTTTGAACTGTTTGCTGATGCCATCACCTTGGTTTCAGATGCCTCAGCGGCAACCTTTCCCGCTGGTGGTCACACCCGCGCGGAAACAACGGGCTATCATATGGGGCCGATTATGCTTTCCCGCGATCCCCACCGCAATCTTGCGACCGTCGCCGGACACAACACGTTGGCCTCGGGAGCCTGCGATGTTCCCGAACAGCTTCAACGCCTCAGACGGGCCGGAGGGATTCCGGACGCAGAGCTGACCGCTGCCGCGTGTCGGCTCTAAAGCGTGCCCAACGCCGGCCACAGGCTGGGGATGGACAAGGTATGTTTAGAAATACCTGCGACGCTGGACGCGCTCGGGGGCCTCACGCCAGTGACCGATTCCAACAGCTGGCCCGGATTCGTGCCAGGTCGTCAGCTCAGCGCAGTGATCAGCCGAGAGCGCCAGCGTTATCCGGGCTCCAGAGTCCAGGTCCAGTAGTTCCAGGCCAACATCTGAACCGGTGCGGTGGTCACTGGTGTCACGGTGTAGTTCCAAGACGTGGCGAGCCACCGAAAAATACGGTAGGGGCGAGATGGACCACACCGCCAGTACTTCCACGCTGGACTCATGGTACGAGACCACCACGCCTCGGGCCGTCGCCAGCTTCTCGCCCCCAACGGCAGTGAGCGCCTTGGCCGGGAAGGTACCGGGTGTTTTCAGCAGGGTTCGTCGCCGCCAGGCGATGATCCCTAATAACACCAGGCTGATTGCCATCACCAGGACGAAAACCCAGGCCAGCACCAGCACGATCGTCCCTACGCTATCGGCCAAGGCACCTCACTGAGCTGAATGTTCTTCTGCGTTGTGGAGTTAGGCACTCGGTTGTGACTCGTGCAGGCGCGCCTGCGTGGCAGCCAAGGTGACGCGATTTTCGTGAACAGAGAAGAATCCCCCGGATGCCTCTGCCACCACTGCAGACCCGTCGGCGGTCTCCACAACGACTTCACCATCACCCAGCACCGCCAGCATCGGGGTGTGGCCGGGAAGGATCCCGACCTCACCGTCAATGGTGCGAGCCGAGACAGACCGTGCCTGCCCCGACCACACCTGGTGGTCCTCAGCGACGATTTCGACGTTGAGAATATTCTCGTCAGCCATGGATTAGTTTTCCTTCTGAATCTTGGCCCACTCACGTTCCACATCGTCCAAGCCACCGACGTTATAGAAGGCCTGTTCAGCGATGTGGTCCAGGTCGCCATCGCAGATCGCCTTGAAGCCTTCGATGGTGTCCTTGATGGCCACGGTGGAACCGTCAACACCGGTGAACTGCTTCGCCGTGTAGGTGTTCTGCGACAGGAACTGCTCGATCTTCCGCGCACGCATCACGGTGACGCGATCTTCTTCAGACAACTCGTCGATACCTAGAATCGCGATGATGTCTTGCAGTTCCTTGTTCTTCTGCAGAATCTGCTTCACGCGGTTGGCAACCTCGTAGTGATCCTGACCGACATACTGCGGGTCCAGAATACGTGAGGTCGAGGCCAGCGGGTCCACCGCCGGGTACAGACCACGGGAGGCCAGATCACGGGTCAAGTTGGTGGTCGCATCCAGGTGGGCGAACACGTTAGCGGGAGCCGGGTCGGTGTAGTCGTCTGCGGGAACGTAGACCGCCTGCATCGAGGTAATGGAGTGACCGCGGGTGGAGGTAATCCGCTCCTGTAGCACACCCATTTCATCTGCCAGGTTCGGCTGGTAACCCACCGCAGAGGGCATACGACCCAGCAACGTGGAGACCTCGGAACCAGCCTGGGAGAAACGGAAGATGTTGTCGATGAACAACAGCACGTCCTGCTTCTGCACATCGCGGAAGTACTCTGCCATCGTCAGACCGGTCAAGGCCACGCGCAGACGGGTTCCCGGTGGCTCATCCATCTGGCCGAAGACCAGAGCGGTATCTTTGAGCACGTCGGCCTCGTCCATTTCAACCCAGAGATCGTTACCCTCACGTGTCCGCTCACCGACACCGGCGAACACCGAGGTACCACCGAAGTTGCGCGCCACACGGGTAATCATTTCCTGGATCAGCACGGTCTTACCCACACCGGCACCGCCGAACAGACCAATCTTTCCACCCTTGATATAGGGGGTCAGCAGGTCAATGACCTTAATGCCGGTTTCCAGCATTTCGGTCGAACCCTCAAGGTCTGCAATCGGCGGAGCTTGGCGGTGGATCGGCCAGCGCTCGGTTACCTGAAGTTCGGAGGTCGGCACATCCAGCGACTCGCCGAGCACGTTAAAGATATGTCCCTTCACGACGTCGCCAACCGGAACCGAGATCGCAGCCCCGGTGTCCTTCACCTCGGCGCCACGAACCAGACCGTCGGTAGACTGCATCGAAATAGCGCGCACCAGGTTCTCACCTAGGTGCTGGGCAACTTCGAAGGTCACAGTTTGGGTCTTGCCGTCAATCGTAATCTCGGCGGTGAGGGCGTTGTAGATCTCCGGCATAGCGTCAGCTGGGAATTCAGCATCGATCACCGGACCGGTTACTCGAGCAACGCGCCCCACCGCGCCGGCCTGCTGGCCTGTTGCAGTGTCATTAATGGTGGCAGTCATTTCTCTCACTTCACTGGTGGATGGAGTTTAGGTTTTTCGGGTTCGAACTTAGCCCAGAGCGTCTGCACCGGCGATCAGCTCGGTGAGTTCCTGAGTAATGGAAGCCTGGCGTGCATTGTTCATTTCCAACGTGTACTCGCGGATCAAATCCGTGGCGTTGTCTCCAGCCGACTTCATAGCCCGCTGACGCGACGCCAGCTCGGAAGCCGAAGCCTGGAGCATGGCCGAAAAAATACGAGACTCGATGTACTTGGGCAACAACGCGTCCAACACCTGCTCAGGATCGGGCTCGTACTCGTACAGTGGCAACAGCTCAGTTTCTTCGGTGACCTCTTCTTCCACAACTTCCAGCGGCAACAACCGCACGACCGTCGGGACCTGGGAGACCAGCGACCTGAACTCGGTGAACACGACGTGGATCTCGTCGACACCACCTTGATCGGTATCGGTCAGGAAGGCATCAACGAGAGTTTCGCCCACCTCTTTGGCGGTGGAAAATTCTGGGTTGTCGGTGTTACCGGTCCAGAGCTTTTTGTATTCGCGACGACGGAAATCGAAGTAGGCCTGAGCCTTTCGGCCGATCAGGTAAAGATCGGCTTCTTTGTTCTCGGACTTCAACCGCTCTAGCAGTTCCTCGGCGTGCCGTAGTACGTTGGCCGAATAAGCACCGGCCATACCGCGGTCAGCGGCCATGATCAGTACTGCCGACCGGGTGGGATTTTCCACCTCGGAGGTCAGCACGTGATCGATGTCCTGCTGAGAGCTCACCGCAGATACCGCACGAGTAATGGCATTAGCGTACGGAGTCGAAGCAGCCACGCGCTCACGCGCTTTACCAATACGCGAGGTAGCGATCAGCTCCATCGCGTTGAAGATTTTGCGCATGGAACCTGTCGAGGCGATCTTTTGGCGATACACCCGAATGTCAGATGCTGACATGCTTGTCCTTTCTGGCTAACTAGCAAGAGGGTCTGGATTAGACCAGGTGACTAGCTAGCTGTTCAGCGCTTCTGCTTGACGATCTTTTCCTGCGAGATGCTCTCATCGGCCATGGCCTCGTGTTCCTCGTGGCCCGGCTGCACCTGGGAGTCGTTGCCCTGAGCCAGGAAGTTCTTTTTGAAGCTCTCCACCTCGGTCTGCAGCGTATCCAGAATCTCGTCGGACAGCTTGCCAGTTTCGGCGATCTGTGCGGGAACTGAGGTCTGGCGACGCATGTGATCGATGAACTCACGCTCAAAGCGCGACACGTCCTCGACCGGCACCTCGTCCAAGTGGCCCTGCGAGCCGGCCCAGATCGAAACAACCTGGTCTTCCACCGGGTAGGGAGTGTACTGCGGCTGCTTGAGCAACTCCATCAGGCGGGCACCACGGGCCAGCTGACGACGGGTTGCCGGGTCCAGGTCGGAAGCGAACATCGAAAAAGCTTCCATGTCGCGATACTGAGCCAAGTCCAGTTTCAAAGTACCCGAGACCTTCTTCAGTGCCTTGGTCTGAGCGGAACCACCCACGCGCGACACCGAGATACCCACATCAACAGCAGGACGCTGGTTAGCGTTGAACAGATCAGACTGCAAGAAGATCTGGCCGTCGGTAATGGAGATGACGTTGGTCGGAATGAACGCGGAAACGTCGTTCGCTTTGGTTTCCACAATCGGCAGGCCGGTCATGGACCCGCCACCAAGTTCATCGGAGACCTTGGCACAACGTTCCAGCAACCGGGAGTGCAAGTAGAACACGTCACCGGGGTATGCTTCACGTCCCGGAGGACGACGCAACAGCAACGAGACCGCACGGTAAGCATCGGCCTGCTTGGTGAGGTCATCAAAGATAATCAGCACGTGCTTGCCGTTGTACATCCAGTGCTGACCAATAGCGGAACCGGCGTATGGGGCCAGGTACTTAATACCTGCCGGGTCGGATGCCGGGGAGGCCACGATCGTGGTGTATTCCAGTGCGCCGTGCTCTTCAAGGGTCTGGCGAACCGAGGCAATGGTGGAGGCCTTCTGGCCCACGGCTACGTAGATGCAACGGACCTGTTTGGTGGGGTCACCAGACTCCCAGTTGGCCTTCTGGTTCAGGATGGTGTCCACGGCAATCGCGGTCTTACCGGTCTGACGGTCGCCAATGATCAGCTGACGCTGGCCACGGCCAATCGGGATCATCGCGTCAATAGCTTTCATACCGGTCTGAAGGGGCTCTTCCACCGATTTACGCTCGGTCACACCGGGAGCCTGAGCTTCCAGCGGACGAGTGGTCTCCGCGGTGATCTCACCGAGGTTATCGATCGCGTTACCCAGCGGGTCCACCACACGACCGAGGAAGTTGTCGCCGACGGGAACCGAGAGCACCTCGCCGGTCCGACGTACTTCCATACCTTCTTCAATGCCCTGGAATTCACCCAGCACCACCGCACCGATTTCGCGGGGGTCCAGGTTCTGGGCCAGGCCCATCACACCGTTTTCAAAACGTAGTAGCTCGTTGGCCATCGCGGAGGGCAAGCCCTCCACGCGGGCAATTCCGTCAGCAGCTGAAATGACGTAGCCGACTTCAACACGCTCGGTGTCGGAAGGTTCATACGACTCAGCGAACTCGCTGAGGGCATTGCGGACGTCATCAGCGTTGATGGTCAAGTCGGCCATCTGCAGTCCCTGCTCTCTTCATCTCTGGTTGCTCTGCTAGCGGCAACCTCAGGTTGTCAATCTTGTCGAGTGCCGGTCTCAGCCGGCCATTTTTGTCTTGAGATCGTTCAGTCGCGCCGAGATCGAGGAGTCCACGACCTCATCGCCAACCTGAACACGAATACCACCGACCAGCTGTGGATCAACCTCAACGTTGAGAGTCAGCTCGCGGCCAAAGGCTGCGGACAGACCCCGCGCGAGACGATCCTGCTGAGACTGCTGTAGTGGTTTTGCCACCGTGACATCGGCGATCCATCGACGTTGCCGGGTTGCCACTACGTTAGCGAAGTGACGAACCACCGCAGCTGGCTTGGCACCGCGAGGAGCTTCTACCGCTTGGCGGACCAAGGCTTTGGTCTCTTCCCGGGCGTTGACACCCACCAGTTTCACGGCAAGATCGCCACGTGCACTGGCTGGTGCCTGCTGATCCGACAAAGCCCACTGCACCTCGTGGGATTCTTGAATCAGCTGGTCGAAACCCAACAGCTGTTCGGTGAGCTGTTGCAGTCCGGCAAGGCCCTCGCCTTCGGCGGAGGTAGCCGAGGCTTGTGCCGCTGCGGTCTCGATTGCATCGCCGAGTTCGCGTTCTTTCGACCAGCGCTGTCCGACCAGCAATCGCAGCACACCTAACGCGTTCGCGCCGACGTGATCGCTGAAGATACGCTCCACGAGGCCCTGTCGTTTGGTGGATTCTGCGGTAGGGTCAGCCAGGCTACGCCGCAGCGCTCCCTGCTGATCAATCACCCGAAGCGCGGCAAACAGCTCGCGGGCGGTGTCCAGTCCGTTGCTGGTGAGAAAACTCTCTAGCTCGGGACTGATATTGGCCAATGAATCACTCGATGCTAGAGACATCACTCAGTTGCACCTGCACTCGTGGTCGATCCTTGGGCAGCTTCGTTGTTCTCCAGGTCCTCCAGGAACCTGTCGACAACCCGCTGCGAGCGTGCATCATCGTCCAGGGCCTCGCCGACAATCTTGGAGGCCAGGCTGGTTGCCAGAGTACCGACCTCGGCGCGCAACGACGTCACAGCCTGTTGACGCTCGGCAGCAATCTGTACTGATGCTTGTTCGTTAATCCGTGCTGCCTCTTCGCTGGCACGGGTGCGGGATTCCGAAACAATCTGTGCTGCTTCTTCACGGGCGTCTTCCCGGATCTGATGTGCTTCGGCCCGAGCATCCTGGAGCTGCTGCTGATAGTCAGCCATCATGGCGTTGGCTTCAGCTTGAGCTTTCTCGGCCCGTTCCAGACCGCCTTCAATTTCATCAACTCGCTTAGTGTAGGAGGACTCCAGCGCCGGAGCGATGAACTTGACGACGACGAACATCAGCACCAAGAAGCCGGCTGAGGTGACGATGACTTCCCACCAGTTGGGAATTAGCGGGTTTGCACCTTCAGCCGCCGCGATGATCACATTCATACCGTTCATGTGAAAACCATCCTTTGGTGTACGTTCTTGACATTAGTGACCGGTTGACTCGCGACCGGTCGGGATGGTTTGACGGCTACGCGCCGATCACGAAGGCGAAGACCAGTGCCAGAATCGCAAGGGCTTCAGCCAGAGCGAAGCCCAGCAGCGCGATCGGCTGCAGGATACGCTGAGATTCGGGCTGGCGGGCAACGCCGTTGATGTAAGCGGCGAAGATCAGACCCACACCAATGGCGGAGCCGATAGCGGCCAGACCGTAGCCAATCATGTTCAATGAACCATGCAGTTCCATTGTGTTCCTTTCAAGATGCCTTTGTCGGCAGGTTGTGAGGGTTCCCGGCAGGCTCCGATGATTGACCGGTACCAGGAAGTTTTTGAAAGGTGTTTCTCTCACCTGATCGCCCGGATGGACGATAAACCTATGGGGTTATTTTCCTTTCGGCACGCCGTACACTGTGCATACGGTATACCGCAAGCTAGTGTTCGTTCGCGTCGATGGCACCTTGGACGTAAATCGCGGTCAGCAAGGTAAAGACGAATGCCTGCAAGACCATCATCAGCAATTCTAGGAAGTACAGAGCCACCGAACCGACGATGACCAGCACGCCGGTAGCCTGCAGGGCGAGGTTTCCAGTTTCGGTGATGAGATATTCAGCACCGGAACCGGCCAGCATCACAATCATGTGACCCGACAGCATCACGGCCATCAGACGTAGCGAGTGAGTCAGCGGACGGACAATGAAGTTGGAGATGATCTCCAGCGGGACCAGGGCCGGAAGAATCCAGCCGGGAACTCCGGCCGGGACGACAGCCAGCTTGAAGTATGGGAGGCCGTGGCGACGCACACCGGTCGCAATCCAGGTGACGTAGACGATCAACGCCAAGGCATAGGCAGCACCCGCGTGAGAGAAGCTGGGTAACTGCAGGAAGGGGATCGCTCCAAAGAGGTTATTGAAGAGAACAAAGAAGAAGATCGCAAAAAGGAACGGCACCCAGGACTTAAAGTGCTTCTCGCCAATAATGTCGCGCGCGATACCGTTGCGAACGAAGGAATAACCGGATTCGGCCAGGAACTGTGCCTTGCCCGGAACAATGGTGGGCTTGCGCATGGCCAGACCGAAGAAGGCCCAGATCAGCACAATCGAGAGGAGAATCATCAGCATCTGCTTGCCGAAGCCGGTCCCGTATTCGGCCATCCACGGAATAATTTCCGGGAGGTGCGTATCCTCAATCGTGGGAGGCACAAATTCACTTCCGACAGTGGAAGTAGCAAGCACGAGTGGAAGCACGCGAATCCTCTCCTCATAGATCACCACAAGCCAAGGTGTGATGAAGACGGTGTGGTGACGCTGACACAGTCATCGCAACGGCTACCCCGTTGCAGTCCGTAGAACAGCCTATCAAATGAGAGTGGGGTTACGGACACCTGGTCGGGGAATCAACCCAGATTTTTCCCGACTTAGCAACCCCCGCTCAACGGTTCGGCCTTGGTCATCACTTCCGGGACCACGGTCGAGTGTTCTACTTCTCCCCCATGGTCTCGCCCAAAAGGACTGGAGGCACCTCGGCGCCGGGCGGTGCTGACGTGGCATCACTCATGCGATGGCCCTCACCCACTGCATGTGGTTCATCTCATACCTGATGGTGCGCGGCAGGCAGGCCACCGAGCGCCATGATGTCAGCAGAAACCGGTGGGCCAGACCCAGTGAGCCGAGCTCGTCAAAGCTGGCGCGTCAGTCGTGGTAGATCTGCTCTCGGGTGCGCGTAAAGACCAGCACTTCGGTAATTTGCCAGACCAGGATGGCGCCCAGGGCCGTCAAGGCCGCGGGCGTGGCCACCAACCAATCGGGAGTCGGCACCACGCTGAGCAGGATCGCGCAGACAATGATCTTGACGACGAAGGCACCCATGGCCAGAGGAATGGCCAGATCGCGATGATTTTGCCACACCACCGCAATCACCACGACGCTCACGGCAGACAGCACCCAGACAATCAGCCCGGCCAGGATGGCCGACCACCACCCGTAGATGCCATCCAGACCGCCAAACAGCACCCCGGCTCCGAGGACAGCGAGCAACGTGACCCAGCTGGCATGAAAGAAGATTCCCCACCAACCGTGGCGATTGACCAAGCGGTTACGTCGACGGACGGTGGTCTGTTGCATCGTGGTGTTGCTCCCGTTGGTGTTGGGCTCGGTGGGCTTGTCGTATTTGATTCAACCGACGATAGTAGGCGCGGCGCAAGATCCAGGGCCGAAATGTCAACCACATCGTGACCGCCAGAGCCAGGCTAGTAATCAGCATAACGATCCAGGGCTCGAAAAAGGTCAGAGACACCGTGCCGTAGGCGACCACGAAGGTCCACAAATACAGCAACAGCACGGCTTGGCGATGGGTGTAACCACCATCGACCAGCTTGTGGTGGATATGGCCGCGGTCTGCGGAGAAAGGACTACTGCGTCGGGCGGTGCGACGTACCACGGCCATGAGCAGATCGAGCAACGGTAGCACCAGTACGGCCAGTGGCAACATGATAGGCATGTAGGCAGGTACGTTGCGGAACCGAAAGCCTTCCAGCGCTCCCACATCGGCGGTGACGGCCACCGCGGCGGCAGCCATCAGCAATCCGATGAGTTGGGCGCCGACCTCTCCCATGAAGATGCGGGCGGGATTGAAATTAAAGGGAAGGAACCCAACACAGGCACCTAACAAGACGGCCATCAACAAGGTGGCGAGGTTGGAATAGTCATAGGCGTTGATCGTGCGAGTCAGTACGTAGCTATAGATGAAAAAAACGGAGCCACCAATCAGCGCGACCCCGGCCGCCAAGCCGTCGAGACCATCGACGAAGTTGAAGGCGTTAACGGTCAGGACCACCGCGAAGACAGTGAGGGCGATTTGCAGGCCTTCGCTCTCGACGTGAATCCAGCCCACCGGCATGGCCTCAACTTTGATGCTGTTCAGTCCCAGGGACAGCCCGGCCAGGATTTGACCGAGCAGTTTCAGCGACCAGTGCAGGTCCCACAGGTCGTCAGCGACACCAAACATCACAATCACAAGAATCGCCAGTAACACACCGCGCACGGGGGCCGGATCGGCGAAGATGGCATCGAGGAAAGGGATAGTTCCAGCTACACCTAGCGTAATGATCACCGCCACAGCCATGGCGACACCGCCGAGTTTCGGAATGGGATCGCGGTGCATATCACGTTTCCGCGCGGGAGTGTACGCCCGGACTTTAATGCCGATCAGCCGGACGAGTGGGGTCAACACGAAGCTGAGCGCCGCCGTGACGAGAAGTAGCAGTAAATAGACCTTCATGGATTCTCAGCGCATTAGCCTTGCGTTGTATCGTCAGGGGCATCAGGTGCGCTCTCACCCACATCGAGGAGGTCCTCCACCACCTCACGCAACGTGTCAATGCTAATGGCGCCAGCCCGGATCAGGCGCAGGGGGCTCATGGTGCAGTCCACAATGGTCGAGGGCGCTTGGGTTTGGCGATCTCCCCCATCGAGGTAGACCGCAACGGATTCCCCGAGCGCTTCTTGGGCCATAATCGCTGAGGTGGCGGCGGGCTGGCCATGGCGATTAGCTGATGACACGGCCATCGGGCCGGTTTGTTCTAAAATATCGCGAGCTAGCTCGTCGTCCGGAACGCGCAGTCCCACGGTACCGTGGGTTTCGCCCAGATCCCAGGTTAGCGAGGGTTGAGCGTTCAGTATCAGGGTGAGTGCTCCGGGCCAGAAAGCATCGGCCAGCGCACGAGCCTGGTTCGGAATGTCATCAGCCAATGCATCCAATACGCGGGGATGTGCCATGAGCACCGGGGGCGGGGTGGCCCGCGATCGTCCCTTGGCAGCGAGCAGGACCGCGACCGCTTGAGCCGAGAATGCGTCAGCTCCAATGCCGTAGACGGTATCGGTCGGTAGCACGATGCATTGGCGGTCTCTGATGGCCTCCACCGCATCGGCAATGCCTGCTGAGCGTTGTGCCGGATCTTGGGCGTCGTATCGAGTACTCACGTTGCTATTCTCGCATTATTTCTGTCGCCCCCGGTCGCTGCACGGGTGAGTCTTGGAATCGACCCGGTGGGCTTTGAGGAATCGGGGGCGGTCGTTGTAGTCGGACAGGGTTGTTACCGTCTGCCACATCCCTTGCTCGGAGGCCAACTGCCGGAGGCGGTCTGCGTGTGATGCGTCGTGTTCCATCACCAACCAACCGCCGGGGGCCAGAAACTGAGCTGCTGTTGTGGCCACGGCCAGCGGAATGGCAGTGCCATCGGCGTTGCCCCCGTAGAGGGCGATCGGTGGATCGGCTGCGGCTTCGGGCTGGACGACCGCGTGGGCTTCGGGCACATATGGCGGGTTAGCTACCACCAGATCGACGTGGCCGATCCATTCGCGAAGCCCGGGGTGCGCGATGAGCAGGGCGTTGACATCCGTGGCATCAGCGCACACGGTGGTGATGTTCGTGGCGTGGGTGTTGGTCTGCAAATACCGAACAGCCACCGGGTCCTTTTCCACGGCGATCACCTGCAGCTTGTGCGTCGAATGCTCCCTGTGCTGCGGAGTCTGTTGGTTCCAGTGATGTTCCAGGGCCACCGCGATCGCGCCCGATCCGCTACACAAATCCAGCACGGTTAAATCCCCGTCGCGTGTGGTCAGCAGTTGCTGGGCCAGCTCCACCAGCGCCTCGGTTTCCGGACGCGGGATAAATACACCCGGCCCCACCCGCAGGCTGACTCCGTAAAAGCTCTGAGCCCCGGTGAGGTGTTGCAGGGGCACACGCTGGATCCTGCGATCGACCAAGCTCGTGAGTCGTTGGTACTGCTCGCCGGTGATCCGATCTCCCAGCAAGCTGGCCTTGGCTACGTCTGAGAGTTCAAGCCCTAAGACGTGCGCGAGCAACAAGCGTGCTTCGGCTACCGCTTGGTCGATACCAGCTTGAGCTAAGCACGCCTGTGTGTGGTGCAGGGTCTCACGCAACGTAAAGCCGTCATGCTGCTGGTCCGACATGTACCAGGATCCTAGCCTTCGTGCTCGCCCAGCGCTTCAAGTCGCTCGGCCTCATCCATATCGATGCAGGACTGCACGACGGGCCCCAGATCACCTTCGAGGACCTTGTCGAGGTTATTGGCTTTATAACCGGTCCGGTGATCGGCGATGCGGTTCTCGGGGAAGTTGTAGGTCCGAATCCGCTCCGAGCGGTCCATAGTTCGCACCTGGGAAGCCCGGGTCTCGGCTTCTGCCGCAGCCAGTTCTTCTTGCTGGTAGGCCAGCAGCCGGGAGCGCAACACGCGCATGGCAGCTTCACGGTTTTGGATTTGAGACTTCTCGTTTTGCATCGAGACCACGATGCCGGTGGGCAGGTGGGTGATACGTACGGCCGAATCTGTGGTATTCACAGACTGACCACCCGGACCGGAGGAACGATACACATCGATCTTCAGATCGTTCTGGTTGATCTCAATCTCTTCGGGCTCATCAACCTCGGGGAACACCAGCACACCGGCAGCGGAGGTGTGAATCCGGCCCTGGGATTCGGTGACCGGCACACGTTGCACACGGTGGACTCCGCCTTCAAACTTCAGGTGTGCAAAGACGCCTTCGGCTGGATCGTTGGAGTTACCGCGTACCCCCAGGTGAACGTCTTTATACCCGCCGAGATCCGATTCGGTCGCGGAGATGATCTCGGTTTTCCACCCCTTATGTTCGGCGTACTTGATGTACATACGGGTCAGGTCAGCCGCAAACAGTGCGGCTTCTTCACCGCCTTCACCGCCTTTAATCTCCAAAATCACGTCACGGGCGTCATCGGGGTCACGCGGGATCAGCAGTCGGCGCAGACGTTCGGCCGCGGTATCGACCTGCTCTTGTAAGATCGGGACCTCAGCGGCAAAGTCTTCGTCCTCCGCTGCCAGTTCTTGAGCATCGCAGAGATCGTCTTGCAACGTCGACCAGGTGCGATAAGCGCCCACAATTCCGTTAAGTTCGGCATATCGCCGGCCCAGCTTCCGGGATTTCCCAGGGTCGGAGTGCACATCCGGGTCTGCCAGGGCCTCGGTGACCTCTTGGTGTTCTTCCAGCAGGTGCTGCACGGATTCAAACATGATGAACTTTCTGTTGAACAGATGACTGTGGACGGGCAGGGACACACTCAAGCCACCGCCGACAGCACACAACCGAAAAGGTCAGTCGGTTCACTGCGCTGTGCGGGCGGTGGCTTGAAAAAATCGCTAAGAGTCGGACTTGCCGCCCAGAGTAGTCTTAGAGACCAACATGAGGAACTCTGCGTTGGACCCTGTTTCTTTGATCTTATTGGTGAGCAACTCGAGCGCCTGCTGGGTTTCCAAACCAGACAGCACGCGGCGTAGCTT
Organism: Auritidibacter sp. NML100628; assembly: GCF_003185985.1. Taxonomy (NCBI): domain Bacteria; kingdom Bacillati; phylum Actinomycetota; class Actinomycetes; order Micrococcales; family Micrococcaceae; genus Auritidibacter; species Auritidibacter sp. NML100628. Next base: position 180,153 of record NZ_QHLP01000003.1, on the reverse strand, counting down.
CCACATAATCTTGATCTCTTCCGGCGAGAGGAGGTTCTCTTCGCGGCGAGTACCCGAAGCACTGACATCCACAGCCGGGAAGATCCGGCGCTCAGACAGCTCGCGCGAGAGACGCAGTTCCATATTGCCGGTGCCCTTGAATTCTTCGAAGATCACTTCGTCCATCCGCGAGCCGGTTTCTACCAGGGCAGTGGCCAAAATGGTCAGCGAACCACCGTTTTCAATATTGCGGGCAGCCCCGAAGAACTTCTTCGGCGGGTAAAGCGCAGCTGAGTCCACACCACCGGACAGGATGCGTCCGGATGCCGGGGTGGCCAGGTTGTAGGCGCGACCCAGACGAGTCATCGAGTCCAACAGCACCACCACGTCTTTGCCCAGCTCCACCATGCGCTTGGCCCGTTCGATCGCTAATTCAGCGACGGTGGTGTGGTCGTCGGCAGGACGATCGAAGGTCGAGGCGATGACTTCGCCATCAATCGAGCGTTCCATGTCGGTAACTTCTTCGGGACGTTCATCCACCAGCACCATCATCAGCTTCACATCGGGATTGTTTTCCTTAATGGCGTTGGCAATCGATTGCAGCATCACAGTCTTGCCGGCCTTGGGCGGAGACACAATCAAACCGCGCTGGCCCTTACCGATCGGAGCTACCAGGTCTACGATACGCGGGCCGATCTTCTTCGGATCGGTCTCCAGCCGCAACCGCTCGTTCGGGTACAGCGGAACGAGCTTGTTGAACTCAACGCGCTCCGGGTTCTCCACGGCGGGCTGACCATTCACGTAGTCGATCCTGACCAGTGCATTGAACTTCTGACGGTTCTTGTGCTTACCCCGTCCGCCACGACCACCGCCGTGGTGCTGCTGGTCGTTATCCTGGCCGGGCTGGCGAATCGCACCGCGTACAGCGTCACCTTTGCGCAAGCCGTATTTCTTCACAAACGACAGCGAGACATAGATGTCCTTCGGGCCCGGCAAATATCCCGAGGTCCTGACGAAGGCGTAGTTGTCGAGAACGTCCAAGATACCGGCAATGGGAAGCAAGACCTCATCGTCACGCACGTCTTGCTGCTCATCGCGGTTTTGCTGGCGACGATCATTGTTGCTCTTGCGCTTATTGCGGTTATTGCGGTCCCGGTTCCGAGAACGACGTTGGCGATTGTTCTGAGAATCATCACCGTTGTTGTCATCCTGGTCCGAGCTCTGGTCCCGGTCCTCACGCTGGTGACGCTGGCCCTTCTTCCGGTCCCGGTCTTCGCCGTCGTCCTCGGAGGAATCGCGGTCGTCGCCGTCTTTGCGGTCCTGACGCTTCTCGTCGTCATCGCGATTGTTCCCGCGACGGTGTGTGCGCTCGCGCCGGCCTGACTGGTCAGACTCGTCGGACTGCTCCGACGCATCGGACTGATCTGTCGAGGGCTCCTCGGAAGAGGTGTCACCGTGGGTAGGGTCACCCGCTGTTGCGTCAGCGCGCCGGGACCGTGAGCGTCTCGGCCGGCGTTGTGAGTCTTTGTTCTCCGCGTGCTCCGAGTCCTCATGCTGTGCGGGCCCCTCGGCGCCCTCGGACGAGCCATTCTCCGGTGATTCCTGCGTCTGGTCGCCGGACTGTTCGGTCTGGTCGTCCTTGGAACGTGGCTGAGTGCTCGGAGCAGCCACTCCCCCACGTTGGTGCTCAGAGATCGCTTCGACCAGAGCGGCCTTGCGCATCCGGGAGCCGCCCGTGATGCCTAATTGGGAAGCGAGAGCCTGGAGTTGGGCCAATTTCAGAGAAGCTAAACCGTTAGCGTTCCCAGCAGTGTTGGAGTCTTGCTGGGATTGGGTATCGATGGTTTCGGTCACGAAGGTAATCCTTCTCCCTCGTCAGGCGGGAACTGTGTGTTCGTCCGCATCTTTTTTGCGTTGGTCTATGAGCCTTTAGCGCCTCAATATGCTCGGTGCCCAGACATCTTCAATTCTGGATTACACCGACAGCCAGGACTCTTGTCTAGCGACCGCGTCGTAGCCATTCTGTGCACGTGCTCCGCACGCAGGACAGTCGCCACGGCGAATGCCATCGCAGTGGTATTGCACAGTGACCATGACATGACTCGTTCGGCCGTTTTCATGCACTGAACAAAGAGCCCTCGGTTGAGGAGAAATCCGCGAACCGTATTGTGTCATGGGCTACGCAATCCGTCGACACAGACTGTCGTGTCACGGCAACCCATCACGGGCGGACTATCTCCAGTTTAGCACCTTCGAGATTTACTGCCAGAATGTGGAGATCCCAGTGTCGACGCTGGGGCGCTACCGTCTCTTCCAGCGCCGCGTAAGCTCGTCGGGCTTCCTCCGGGCAGGCAGTCAACACCATCACGGTCGGACCGGCACCAGATACGACCGCAGCGAAGCCGTGGGCGCGCATCACACGGACCACGTTAAGGGTATGTGGCATTGCCGCGAATCGATATTCCTGGTGCAGGTAATCGCGTGTGGCGACATAGAGCAGACTGGGGTCGGTCGTGATCGCTGGAGCTAACAGCGCGGCGCTGGCAGCATTTGCAGCAGCTTCAGCGTGAGGCACGGCCTCAGGAAGAAGTTCGCGAGCCGTGGCAGTGGCCACCGGTTTGTCCGGAATGGCCACCACGGGAGTCAATTCTGGGGCCGGTTCGAACCGAGCGGTATGGAACTGGGCATGGGTTGACCAGGACAGGGTCAACCCACCAAACAGGGCCGGAGCCACGTTGTCAGGGTGGCCTTCTAGCTCCGCGGCCCACTGCAACAGCTCGTCGTGGGTGCGCTGGGCGTGTCGGGGCAGAAGCCCCTGCGCCCCGAGAACAGCCGCCACGTGAGCGGCTGCTGACGAGCCGAGCCCACGAGAATGCGGGATGCGATTGATCGCCCGAACCTTCAACCCGGGTACTGTCCAGCCGATCGAGGCCAGCAACTCACGGATGGTAGAGATTATCAAGTGCCGAGAATCGGTGGGCAAGTAGTCCTGGCCATAGCCGGTGATCTCCACGCAGTACCCGGCCTCAGTCGAGATGATCTCAACTTCGTCGAACAGTTGTACCGCCAGACCGGCGGCATCGAAACCGGGGCCGAGATTCGCCGAGGTGGCAGGGACCGAAACCCTAACGGTGATACCGGCCGGTACCCGGTCCGGGGGACGTTGCGTAGCAGGAGTTGCGCTACCCATGGGACTAGTCACCTTCCACCCGCATCGTGGCCAAGACAGCGTCAACAACGTCGAGTTCTTCAACGGCACTGACCGTCTGCGACAGATCGGATTCCCGGGCCTGGTGAGTGATGAACCGCAGTAAGGCACGCTGTTTGCCCACGGCGGCAGCCTCCTCATCTGGGGACTGGTTCATGGATTTAATGGACAACCCACGCTCGGCAAAGACGCCAGCGACTTGAGACAGCACACCGGGAACATCCGCGGTCCGCAACACCACCATGTAGCGGGTGATGGAATCGCCCACGCCGAGTGCTTTCAGACGCCCCGTGGTGGTGTGTGGTCGGCCGGGTCCACCGCGCAGAATGCGACGGGCAATAGAGACCGTATCGCCCATCACGGCCGAGGCAGTGGGGGCTCCCCCGGCACCGGGTCCGTAGAACATCAGCTCGCCAGCGTTCTCTGCTTCCACGAATACTGCGTTGTAGGCCCCGCGCACCGTGGCCAGCGGGTGCACACGTGGCAGCAAGGTGGGGTGAACCCGCAAGACCACACCGGGTTCTTGGTCATCGGCGGTCTGCACCAGTTCGATAATCGCCAACATCTTGATCACATAACCGGCTTCCGCGGCCATCTGGTGATCGCGGTCAGTAATGTTGGTCATTCCCTGGCAGTAGACCTGTTCCAGGGTGAACGGGGTACTAAAAGCCAGGTGAGCCAGGACCGCGGCTTTAGCTGCGGCGTCGGCGCCACCCACGTCTGCGGTGGGGTCTGCTTCGGCATAACCGAGCCGTTGCGCCTCGGCCAAGGCGTCGTAGAAGTTCGCACCGGTACTATCCATCTGGTCCATGATGTAGTTCGTGGTGCCGTTGACGATTCCCATGATGCGGGTGATACGGTCGCCAGATAACGAGTCACGCACCGGACGCAAAATGGGGATGGCCCCAGCCACTGAGGCTTCAAAAGACAGCTGTACTCCGGCATCGGCGGCTGCTTGATAGAGCTCGTGCCCGTGGGTAGCCAATAATGCTTTGTTACCGGTGACTACCGAGGCACCGGAGTCGAATGCCGTGAGGATAAGGTCGCGAGCCGGGGCGATGCCACCCATGAGTTCAATGACGATGTCGGCATCACGTACCAGGGACTTGGCATCGGTGGTGTAGCACTCGGCTGGTAGCTGGTAGTCGCGTTCGGCTTCGGGGTTGCGCACCGCCACGCCGGTCAACCGTAGCGACACACCTACCCGTTCGGTCATCAGCTCAGAGTCTTCTACCAAAATGCGGGCTACCTGTGACCCGACGGTGCCGCCACCTAACAAAGCGACTTTGAGTTCTTGTACAGCGGGCTTGCCGGTCATATTCCTCCGAGCTCGTTCGTAGTTGTCGACAATTTGTGTTGTCTTGGGCTGGGACCCAAGACAACGTCATGGGGCTTAGACTTCGCGGGCGAAGAGGTCCTGGTCAGTTTCTCGACGAATAATCAGACGGGCCGATCCTCCGGAGATGGCCACCACCGCAGGGCGCAGTAATGCGTTGTAGTTGGAACTCATCACGTGACAGTACGCGCCGGTAGCCGGCACGAGTACCAGGTCCTGATCGTCGAGGTCCTCAGGCTGGTAGGTGTCTCGCACTACAATATCGCCCGATTCGCAGTGTTTGCCAACTATTCGGGTCAGTACCGGATCGGCCTGGGAGACCCGGGAGGCCAGGGTGGCCGAGTAGTCGGCGTCATACAGCACCGGACGCGGGTTATCGGACATGCCGCCGTCAACAGCGACGTAACGACGTGGCACGGGCTGGTCGGCCCCGGTGGGGTCATCAACCCACACGGTTTTGGTGGTACCCACCCGGTAGAGGGTGGAGCCGGCCGGGCCGGAGATCGCACGACCGGGTTCGATCGAGATCCGAGGACAGTCAATGGTGAGTGACTGGAGCGTAGCGCGGATCCCTTCAGCCAGTGAGTCGGCGATATCTTCAGGGGCTCGGGGACGATCAGCTTCGGTGTAGGCAATGCCGTAGCCACCTCCGAGGTCCAGCTCGGCGGTGGTGATCCCGTGCTGGGTTTGCAGGGCTGCAATAAAGTTCAGCATCCTGTCGGCAGCGGCGGTAAAACCATCGGCTTCAAAAATTTGTGATCCGATGTGTGAGTGCAACCCCAAGTACCTCAAGTGGGGATGTTCCGCCACGGCCAGCACCGCTTGTTCGGCCACGGAGCGTTCCTCTCCCGGAGCCGGAATCATACTCAGACCAAATTTTTGGTCCTCGTGAGCGGTGGCGATATAGCTGTGGGTTGAGGCATGAACCCCGGTGGTCAAACGCAACATGACCGGTGCGCTCACACCGGCTGATTCGGCGAGCGCGGCCAAGCGGCGTATCTCGGATAAGGAATCCACCACGATCCGCCCCACCCCGGTTTGCAAGGCCCGGGTGAGTTCCTGATCGGATTTGTTATTGCCGTGCAGGCCGATCTTGGCCGGATCAAACCCGGCCCGTAGCGCGATCGCAAGCTCACCGCCAGAGGCCACATCCATATTTAAGCCTTCCTCGGCCACCCAGCGGGCGACCTGGACGGTGAGCAAAGACTTGGAGGCGTAGTAGACATCTACCCCGCCACACAAGGAGTCGAAGGCGCGATTAAATCCTTCAACGAAACCTCGGGCCCTAGCGCGAAAATCATCCTCATCAACCACCAACAACGGAGTACCGTACGTGGCGGCCAGCTCGGAGACCGGCACGGTGCCGATGGTGACCTCCCCGGAAACCTGACGGGTGGTACCGTTCGAATACATCACGGGATTGAGATACGACGTATCGCTGGGGTAACTCAACCAAGACGGTGCCAACGGTGATTCAGTCATCGGGGTTCTCTTTCGCGCGGTGATCGGTGGTTACATTTTCTCTGGAGCCGACACGCCCAGCAGGTCCAGGCCGTTGGCCAAGACCTGGCTGGTGGCATCATTGAGCCACAACCGGGCAATATTGACCGGTTGTACTGCCGGGACGGACCCGTCTTCATCTGGAGCCGGCACGATCCGGCACGCCCCATACCAGGAGTGATAGGCACCGGCAAGATTCTCCAGGTACCGTGCCACCCGGTGAGGCTGGCGTAACGCCGCAGCGTGTCCAACAACCGCGGGGAACTCACCGAGCTGAGCCAACAGTGCGGTTTCGGTCGGGTCGGTCAGGGTACCGGCATCAAAGGGTAGCGCATCACGAGTGATGCCGTGAGCTTCAGCGGTCCGGGCCGCCGAACGAGACCGGGCGTGTGCGTATTGGACGTAGAAGACCGGGTTGTCGTTGGTGCGCGAACGCAACAGGTCTGGATCAATAGTGATCGGCGAATCGGCTGGATACCGTGCCAGGTCGTAGCGCAATGCATCACGTCCCAGCCACTCCACCAGGTCCTTGAGTTCGATGATGTTGCCGGCGCGTTTGGACAGCTTCGCCCCGTTGACCGAGATCAGCTGGCCAATCAAGATTTCAATATGGTGCCGTGGGTTGTCTCCAGCGCAAGCGGCAATGGCCTTCAGTCGCGAGACATAACCGTGGTGGTCGGCCCCGAGCAAATAGATTTTCTGTTCGAATCCGCGCTTTTTCTTCGACAGATAATAGGCGGCATCGGCTGCAAAGTAGGTGGGCTCGCCGTTGGCGCGAATCAGCACGCGGTCTTTATCGTCGCCGAAGTCGGTGGTGCGTAACCAGACCGCGCCCTGGTGGTCATCAACTTCGTTCTGGTCCCGCAGGTGCTGGACTGCCGAGTCGATGGCGCCAGCATCGTGCAGAGACTGTTCGGAGAACCAGACGTCGAAGTGGACCCCGAAGGACTCTAGGGTGTCTTGAATGTCCTGTAACTGCAACCGATAGGCCCGGCGACGTAGCTCCGGTAACACCTCGTCGTGGTCTTGTTCTGCCAACTCGGGTGCCTCGGCCACAATGTGGCGGGCAATGTCGGTGACATATGCACCGGGGTAACCACCGTCAGGCACCGGCTGGTCGTGGATCCGGGCATAGACCGAGTCCGCGAACCTATTCATCTGGTTGCCGGCGTCGTTGATGTAATACTCGTTGGTCACCTCAGCGCCGCTGGCCCGTAGCAGTCGCGAGATGGCATCCCCTAACGCCGCCCAGCGGGTGTGACCGATATGCAACGGACCGGTGGGGTTAGCCGAGACAAACTCGAGGTTAATGACCTGGCCTGCCAAGGAGTCGTTACGACCAAACTCAGCACCGGCTTGGACAATACTGTGCGCCAGCTGTCCGGCCGCGGCTGCCTCCACCACAATGTTCAGAAACCCAGGCCCGGCGACCTCTACAGCGGAAATTCCCGACTCCTCCTGCAAGCGTGTGCGCAGGATTTCGGCCAGCTCCCGGGGAGCCATCCCGGCCTTTTTTCCTAATTGCATCGCCAGGTTCGATGCCCAGTCTCCGTGTTCACGGTGACGGGGGCGTTCAACTTTCACCGGCTGCGGAATCAGCTGCGGATCAAGATCGATCTCACCGGCCGCAATGGCTTGGTGCAATACGGACGAAAGGGTTGCTGAGAGTTCTTCTGGGGTCACCCCTCATAGTGTAGTGGTTTCGAGATCTGAGTCAGAATAGGGTACAGTATTCACGTCCGATGATCACTGGCGATGGCCCCTATCATCTGGCCCCGCCTCCGTAGCTCAGGGGATAGAGCGTCTGCCTCCGGAGCAGAAGGTCGTAGGTTCGAATCCTATCGGGGGTACCACCGCCTACATCCCGATATCTGGAATCGGGGATGTAGGCATTTTTTTATGCCCGCCTTTCTGCCCACCCGCGATCGTCGAGAGTGAGATCACCAACTACGATGACGCCGTTCACTTCTTCGTCCTCCACGGGCGATGCCCTGTTGCCTCCAGCGCGCATCACCTATCCGGAACATCTTCCGGTGAGCTCCCAGCGACAACAGATCATGAACGCGGTGGCCGGTCACCAGGTGGTGATCGTCGCCGGCGAAACCGGGTCCGGTAAGACCACCCAGCTACCAAAGATGTGCCTGGAGCTGGGGCTGGACCAGCACGGGATGATTGGGCACACCCAGCCACGTCGTATTGCCGCCCGATCAGTGGCCGAACGCATCGCCGAGGAGCTGAACGAAACCGTTGGTGAACACGTGGGCTACCAGGTGCGATTCACCTCTGAGGTGTCAGCTGAGACATCAGTCAAGGTCATGACCGACGGCATTTTGCTGGCCGAAATTCAGCACGATCCGCTCTTGCGCCGCTACTCAATGCTGATCATCGACGAAGCTCACGAACGATCGCTCAATATTGATTTCTTACTGGGCTACCTCAAGAAGATCCTGCCTCAACGCCAGGATCTCAAGGTGATCATCACCTCAGCGACCATCGATGTGGAGTCCTTTGCCGAACATTTCTCCACGCCCACCGGTGCAGCGGCCCCCATTATTGAAGTCTCGGGCAGAACCTATCCGGTAGAGATCCGCTACCGGCCACTGACCGATCCACGCATCGCCGATGATCCCGACGATGACGCCGATGATGCCGAGGACGCCCGGGACCCGTTGGACGCGGTGGCCGATGCGGTGCTCGAGCTGGGTACCGACCACGGTGGGGATACCCTGGTGTTCTTTCCCGGAGAACGTGAGATCCGTGACGCCAAGGAAGTGATCCAGGCTGCCATTTCCTCGCATCCGAGGCTCAAACACGCGGACATTCTTCCCCTCTACGGGCGGTTGTCCTTAGCTGAACAGCAACGCGTCTTCCGGCGCAGTTCCACCTCGGCTCCGCGGATTGTCTTGGCAACCAACGTGGCCGAAACCTCGCTGACGGTCCCGGGCATCACGGCCGTCATCGATACCGGTACTGCCCGCATCTCACGGTACTCCCAGCGCACGAAGGTGCAACGGCTGCCGGTCGAGCGCATTTCCCAGGCGTCCGCGAACCAGCGGGCCGGACGTGCCGGGCGCACCAGCCCCGGGGTGGCCATCCGCTTGTACTCCGAGGACGATTTCAACCAGCGCCCAGAATTTACCGACCCGGAGATTCTGCGAACCTCGCTGGCCTCGGTGATCCTGGACATGTTAGCCGCCGGCGTAGCCACAACCCCCACCGATCTGGAAGAGTTCCCCTTCCTGCAACCGCCCGAGCACCGCCAGATTACCGACGGTATTCAGCAATTGCTGGAGCTCGGTGCGTTGAACTCCGGTGCACCGGTGGAGGTCACCGACCGCTCCGGCACGAAGCGCACCCGCACCTTTACCCGTGGCACCATCACGCCCCTAGGCCGTCGCCTAGCGCAATTACCCATTGACCCTCGTCTGGGGCGGATGATTCTGGCAGCCGACGAGCATAAGGTAGCCCGCGAAGTCATGGTGCTGGCTGCCGGGATGACCATCCAAGACCCCCGCGAGCGCCCAGCCGACCAACGAGATGCCGCCGATCAGGCCCACGCGCGCTTCACCGATGAGAATTCCGATTTTTCGGCGATGCTAAATCTGTGGGTGTATTTACGCTCCCAACAAAAACAGCTCTCGGGCAATCAGTTCCGGAAGATGTGTCGCCGAGAATTCATCAACTACCTACGCGTACGTGAATGGCAGGATCTGGTTCAGCAGTTGCGAGAAATGGCGCACCGGGTGGGCTTGAAAGTCTCGGCCGGACCGGTCGATCCGGTCGGCACCCATGAGGCAGTCCACCAGGCGGTGCTGACCGGGTTACTCAGTCAGATCGGCACCTATCAGCAACGCACGAAAGAATATCTTGGTGCTCGTAACACCAAATTTCGGATCTTCCCCGGGTCCGGACTGTTCACAAAGCGCCACAACTATGTCATGGCTGCCGAACTGGTGGAAACCTCCCGACTCTGGGCACGCCAGGTGGCCAAAGTCGAGCCCGAGTGGATCGAAGAGATTGCTGGACCGTTGGCAAAATCCAGCGTCTCGGACCCCTATTGGTCCACCCGTCAGGGCTCGGCGATGGCCCGGGAAAGGGTCACCGTCTATGGTGTGCCGGTGGCCGTCGATCGTCCGATCAAGTACTACCGGGTCAACCGTGAACTGGCTCGTGAGATGTTTATCCGCCACGCGCTGGTGGACGGTGACTGGCACACCCGGCACCGGTTCTTTGCGCGCAACCGGGAGCGGATGGCCGAGGTCGACCAGTTGCAGACCCGACATCGTCGCCACGATCTGAAAGTCTCCGATGAGGACCTCTTCGCCTTCTACGACGCCCGAATCCCAGCCTCGGTGGTCTCCGTCCGGCACTTTGACCGCTGGTGGAAAAAAGCACGTCGCACAGATGAATACCAGCTCGATATCGCGGTCGAGGACCTGATCCGCGTCGAGCCCGAGCAACTGGATCCCGCACAATACCCCTCGGTATTGATTCACCCCACCGAGCACGGTGAACTCGAGCTCCCACTAGACTACACTTTTGCCCCGACGACGCTGGCGGAGACCCGTCGCGAGAACAACTCCGCCGGCACGCCACCGCCAACTGACGGCGTGACGGTGACCATCGCGGTCGAAATCTTGCACCGGATGAACCCCGACCGTTTCGCTTGGCTGATTCCCGGGCTACGCGAAGAGCTGATTACGGCACTGATCAAAAACGTGCCGAAGGCCTTACGCAAGCAGTTGGTTCCCGCCCCAGATACCGCACGTCGGGCGCTGGCCATACTCCACCGCGACTACGACCCGCTCACCGATGACTTCTACGATGCCCTCTCGGCGGTCTTACTGGATGTCAAGCACGTCAAGGTGCCCCGGGACCAGTGGCGCCCCGAGGCACTGCCCGAACATTTGCGGATGACGTTCTCCGTGGTGGATCACCGTGGCGCGGTCATCGGGGTCGGTGAAGACCTCGGGCAGTTGCAACGAGACCTGGCCGGCGAAAACCGCACCGCCCTGGCCGAATCACTGACCCGCGCGGCTCAGGCTCAAGGCGTGGACCTCGCTCAGACCACTCAGCACCCCACCCCTGGCCCCGGGAAGGACACCACCCGACGGCAGCCAGCATCCAACAGCGACAAGCAACCACCTCGACGGGACCAGGACCGGACCGTCACCGAGTCCTTCACACCACGGCAAGGGTTGACCCGCTGGGATATCCCCGAGCTCCCCGAACAGGTGCAAACCCCGGTGGCCACCGGGTCCGGTCACCAGCTGGTGACCGGTTACCCGGCCCTATCGCCCGCTACCACTGGGGTGGGGGCTGATTTGGTGATCATGCGAACGCTGGGCGAGGCACAATCCGTGCACCGTCACGGCGTCGTAGCGTTGCTCCGGGCTGGGCTACCCGATACCCAACGCTATATTGCCGACCACCTCAGCAACGAGGAGAAGCTAACCTTCACCAGTGCCCCGCATTCGGATCTGCAAGAGATTGTCTCCGACAGTCTCACCGCGTCCATCGATGCACTGGTTCCAGCCTCGCACCGCCAACTCCCCCGCTCAGCCCAGCAGTTTGAGCGATTGCACGAGCAGGTTCGCGCCGAGGTGATAGACCAAAACTTTCGGGTCACCGCGGTAGTCTCCGAGGCGCTGCACGCAGCTCGCCACGTACGCCGTGATGCCAAGACACTTAAGTCCTTGACCATGGCGCCGGTGCTGACCGATATCCGCGCGCAACTAGATGAGTTACTGGGCGAGCATTTCGTGGCGAAAACCGGGTGGCGCCAGCTACGGCACCTACCCCGCTATATCCAGGCCATCACTGTCCGGATTGAGAAATTGCAGAATTCAGCCCACGGTCTCCAGGCCGACGCGGCGTCGATGCAAGTCATTCACGATCTCGAGCAGGCCTACCAGCGCCGAGTGGATGACTATGCACAGGCCGGGTTCATTCCCGTTGAGCTCAGCCAGGTGTTTTGGCTCCTCCAAGAGCTACGGGTGAGCTTTTTTGCCCAGCAATTGGGCACGGCCGTGTCGGTGTCGGAAAAGAAGGTCCGTGCTGCACTACGGGCCGTGCCCTCACCTTGAGGTCTGTGCCACACCCGGCATGGTGCCGGCTGTGGTCGACCCCGCTTATGCTTCGGGGATGAATTCCTGGTGGCCGGCCTCCACGAGGGCGGCACGTAGTTTCTCGGCGGCCTGGTCCATCTCGGCGGGCTCAGGGTTGTTGTCGACCTTATCGAGGTCGAAGTCCTCCAACGAGCTGGAGGGCCAGACGTGCAGGTGCAGGTGCGGGATCTCATAGCCGGCAATCATCAATCCGGCCCGTACCGCATTGAAGGTCTTGGGCATCACAGCGCCGATATTTTGGGCCACGGTGATCAAGTGCTGGAGCAGATCCGGATCAGCGTCGGTCCAGACATCCACTTCTTCTCGTGGCACCACGAGGGTGTGCCCGGGTGCCATAGGGCCGATGGATAAAAAGCCCACACAGCGTTCGTCTTTCCACACGAACCTGCCGGGGATTTCACCATTGATGACGCGGGTAAAAACGGTGGACATTGTCCTGACTCCTGTCTCGTGCTATCCCAACTGGCCACTGGGTCCTCAGCGCCAGACGGGCTCGAACTCTCTCACGTCCAGTCTCGTCGTTTCGGCCACGGTGTTCAAGATCACCCAGCCAGGATCAGTACGGGTGCTCACCGGTGGCAACCGGGCGATCCCCGGCGTTAATCCAGGCCGAAAACGACCCGGGGTAGAGGGCAACGTCCATGCCGGCAATATATAGAGCCAGCACTTCCGCGCTCGCAGTGACACCCGAGCCACAATAAACACCCACTGCATGTTCCGGTGCGACGCCGCGGGAGGCGAAATGCTCACGGAGTTTCTGGGCAGGCAAGAAGCGCCCGGTCTCATCGGTCAGCTCAGATACGGGGGCTGAGACGGCTCCGGGGATGTGGCCGGCCACCGGATCGATGGGCTCTTCTTCACCGGTGTACCGACGGTAATCGCGGGCATCGAGCAACACCCCGTTGTCATCAGCTGCTAGTGCTTCGACTTCCTCGGTGCCAACAACCGGCATTTTGCCCCAGCTGATGTGGGCCTTACCGATCGCTGGTAGCGCTTCTCCGGCCTGCAGCGGCAGACCGGCCTCACGCCAAGCATGGAGGCCTCCATCGAGCACATAAACACGTTCCATACCCGCATAGCGGAGCAACCACCAGGCGCGGGGAGCAGAGGTCGAGGCCACATCGTCGTAGACCACCACAGTGTCGCCGTCATTGATGCCCAGCATACGCACTGCGTCCGTGAAGCGGGAAGCATCCGGTAGCGGGTGACGTCCCTCTGAGGGGGCGCCGTGCCCGGAGAGTTGCCCGGACATCGAGACGAACACAGCGCCGGGAATGTGCCCTTGTCGGTAGCGTTCATGGCCTTCACCGGGTTCGGTTGCCGACCAGCGCACATCGAGAATCACCAGGTGCCCGGCCTGCGGGGCTTGGTCGGTAGCAACAAATCCTTCCGGTTGTGTTCCGGGGTCCTCTTGAACGTGTTGCTCGTCGTCGTGGCGTAACCAGTACGACAGCACCTGATCTGCGATCAGCGCGGCGGGGCGCTGTTCGGTGGCAGTATGGCCTAAAGATGTCATCGAGTCCACGCGTGTTCGCCTTCGGCTAGGAGATTCAGCTCAATGCCGTAGCGTTCAGCAAAGGCCTGAACCTGTTTGTCGTAAATGGTGTGGCCGTTGTCTGACAACAGTCCGTCATGGATCGGCACCGCTTGGCGGGGCCGAACGCTAATCATGAAGTCTAAGGTATCTTCCAACGACGCCCAGGGTGCGTTAATCGGTAGGCACAGCGTATCGATCTCGACCCCGGCGGGAACAATGAAGCTATCACCGGGGTGATATACCGACCCGTTGAGCACGTAGCCGATGTTGTCGATTTGGGGGATCTGGGGGTGAATGATCTCGTGCTGACCACCCACGGCTTGCACGTAAAAGCCAGGTAAATCTAGCTCGTCTCCGGCAGCGATCACATTAAGTCGGTGTTCGGAAATATCGCGCTTTTCGGTTGCAACGCGGTGTGAGAGTCGCTCTATCACCGTTTCGGGCGCGTAGAGCCGGACCGAATAATGCCCGGCCAGCAACTGTACGACGAGCTCATCATCAACATGATCGGGATGTTCGTGGGTGATGAAAATGGTCTCCGCTCCAGCAGCTGCGGTGATCACATCGGTGAAACCACCGGGGTCAATCACGGTGCGGTGATCGGTGCTATCCAGGCGAACACACGAGTGCCCAAACTTTGTGAGTTTCATGTCGGACTGGCGACTTTGAGCTGAAATGTCCACGCTCCTACACTAACTGTTACAGCCGTGTTTGTGCAGATGCCTGTCCAGGCACGACCCGCTGTCATTTCCCGGAATCATTCCTACTCACGGCCAATATTCACCGCCACCCTAAACCCGAGGTTGCATCGCCATGACAAGTCAGCCGAAAACGCGTAATACCTGGCAGAAACAAGCCATCCAGGAGTTCCTCTCAGCAACCGACGATTTTGTTTCGGCTCAAGACATTCACCAGGGTTTATTGCGTCAAGATCAAAAAGTCTCGCTGGCGACCGTCTACCGAGTCCTCCAGGCCCAGGTTGAAGCCGGAACCGTCGATCTGCTCACCAGTGATGACGGAGAGTCCTTCTACCGTCGCTGCACTAGCCCTCAACACCACCATCACGTCGTGTGCACCCGGTGCAAAGCCACCGAAGAGTTTGAGGCTCCCGAATTGGAACAAGTTGCCGACGAGACCGCACGTCGGTTCGGATATCTCCCCCAGGATCACACCTTGGAAATATTCGGGTTGTGCCCGAACTGTCAGCGCGATCAGCTCGCGGGCCGAGAAAACCTCACTAACGAATCAGTACCCGAAACTTAGCGTTAGGAGTGGTCATTCTCGTCTGCTCTTTCTTGCCCGTGGCTGTCATTATCGGTATGAGGCAACGCCACGATCCCCTGGGAACTCAGCTCTTCGGTGAGATTGGCTGTGTCATGCAGGGCACCCAATCCGTAGGCTGTTTCCAGGTTCTCGCGCGTGAGTACCTCGCTGGGAATACCGCAAGCCAGCACCTTTCCTTTGAGTAGCACCACATAATCGGCCACAGCAGCCTCATCGAGATCGTGCGTCGTCATCACCACGGAATGACCGTGTTTGGTCTCTTCGTGAATCACCTGGTCGATGACTTTCATCGAGCGGACGTCCAGTCCGGTCATCGGCTCATCGAGCACGAGAATCTCATGACCTTGGGCAATCCCCTGGGCCACATACACGCGCTGACGCTGACCGCCGGACAGTTCTTCCAGATGCTTTTTCTTCAGGTGGGTGATCTCCATGACCTCCATGGCCCGGTCGACGGCAACCCGGTCCTTCGCGGTGCTGAGACCAAACCAGCCGGTCTGGGGGTAGCGCCCCATGGACACCACGTCCTTGACCGTAATTGGGGTACCGGTCGGAAAGACCACCGACTGCATCACAAAGGAGACGTGTGGTCGCATTTTCTCAGGTGAGCGGCCCATCACCGTTAGTTCACCGGCAGCCACCGGCAAAACACCGGCGATCGCCTGCAACAAGGTGGATTTACCAGACCCGTTTGGTCCTATCACCGCGGTAATGGCTCCGGCGGGTATGTGAAAACTCGACCGGTCCACGGCGACATACTGACCATAGGCCAGTTTGATGTCCCGGGCCTGGACAAGGAGTCGTTGGTCCGGCGCGGTCGAAGCGTGCGTTGTCGATGGTGAAATCATGCGTTCGGACCTTTGACGTGGGCCATGGTCGGTTGGGTGCTCGTCTGATTGGCCACCGGGTGTTGAGCTGCCAACAAAGCCGGCTCCGCCTCGGGAGCATCGGGGTCCTCGGGGCCGTACTCCGAACGCAACGCCCGGGAGCGGATCCGGCGAACGATATCTCGAATTGCTAGGATCACAAAGAACAATACGATGGGAACCATTGCCATCGTGGCAGAGGCAGCGGTGTCCGCGTGGTAGCTAATAATGAGTCCGGTAGCCACCGAGGTAACCCCAATGAGCACCGAGACCAGCATCATTTGGGGCACGCTACGGGTCAGCAATGCCGCAGTGGCTGCCGGTCCGACGAGGAGACCGAATACCAGCACCGTTCCCACCGCTTGGAAACTGCCGATCACAGCTCCGGCAATCATGATCAACAACAACCAGTGCGTCAGCTGTGGTCGCATTCCCAAGGACTTGGCTTTCAGCGGAGAGAAGCTCAACGCTAACAAGGGTCGATAAAGCATGAGGGACATCAGCACGACGACCACCAAGAATACTGACTGAGCGATAATGTCTTGGCGACTGACGCCCAAGGCATCACCAAACAGAATGGTGGTCAACGAGCCGGCGAAAGACTCGAGCGTAGAAATCATCACCACACCGAGGCCCAACATGCCGACAAATAACAACCCGATGGAGGTGTCCTCTTTCAGGCTGGTGGTGCGGTGGACCAGCTCCATGCCGGTGACCATCACCACCGCGGCAATCCCGGCCCCCAGGTAGGGTGAAAAACCGAAAATCACCGAGGCGGCAATGCCGGGAACGACGGCGTGGACGAACGCGTCGCCGAAGAAACTCATCCCGCGCAAGACCAGCCACACGCCAACCACGGCACTCATCACCGCAGCCAGCATGCCACCGATGAGAGCGCGTTGCTGGAATCCGAGCGCAAACGGGTCTAACAACCATTCCACGCCGTCGATCACCTCTCTTGAGTTACCACCTGAACACCGGCACGCCGTTGCGCGAGGAAGGCTACTGCTCGCCGTTCAATCCATCACGCAACTGTTCTGCGTTGTAGATCATGGCGTCCTGATAGGTCGATGCTTCCGAATCGGGCTCACCCAGTCCACCTTCGTACAGGCGGATCAGCGGAACCTCGCCGTGGTCTTCAGCCAGTCCTTCCAACGTCGGATTGGGGCTAAGCTTATCGGTCACAGCGGCGTCGGCGTCTTCGTCTTCTAGCACCTGAGCAAGTTCACTCAATGCAGCGCTGGAAGGCTCCGCGTCGGTGGAACCACCAGGAATCACGATACCGCGAATCTCGAAACCATACGCATCAGCAAAGTACTGGTAGGCTGCATGGTCGGTGACCAATGAGGGCTCGTCAGTCTCGATCTCGTCGAGGATATCGCGAACCTCTTGATCGGTTTCCTCAAGGTCAGCCTTAACATCGCTGGCGCAACTGGTGTACTGCTCGGCCAGCTCCTGATCGTCAGTGTGCTCAGCCAGCTGATCACCGATCAGCTCGGCTGCGGTAGCCATCCGAGATACGTCCATCCACACGTGCGGATCTTCATCACCATGATCATGTTCGTGATCATGGCCATGCTCTTCATCACCATGGTCATGGTCGTGATCATGGTCGTGCTCTTCATCACCATGGTCGTGATCGTGATCATGGTCATGGTCTTCATCACCATGGTCGTGATCGTGATCATGGTCATGATCTTCATCACCATGATCATGATCGTGGCCGTCATTGTGCACATGATCATCGCCAATCGGTAGTGGCTCGAGCTCTTCACCCACCTCGTAGATGTCAGCACCATCGGATTCCGCGTTGTCCAGAGAATCCTGCATAGCGGCTTCGAGGCCCAAGCCGACGGAAACCACCAGGTCTGCATCGACAACATCGGTGACCTGCTTGGAAGATAGCGAGAACTGGTGCGGGTCATCACCGGGGCCCATCAGGACCTGGGTTTCACCACCGGCGCAATCAGTGATTTGTGAGGTAATGGAACCAACCTGGGTCGTGGTAGCAACGACCGACAGTCCCTCTTTCTGTTCTCCTTGCCCGGCGTTGGCCTCGGAATCGGCGTTGTCGTTGGAGCAGGCACTCAACCCGAGAGCAGCAATAATACCCAGTGAGCCGAGGGCCATAGCAGCCCGGCGATGAGGCGAGCGCAGGTTAATGTGATCGCGACGCATATGCTGTGTCCTCCTGAAATCACGTCAATCTGACAAATAAAACAGTCCCCGCACCATCTTCATGGAGGGGTTCGTATCCAGTCGTGAACACACTATCATATTGAAAACAGTTCTCATTATCAGAAAACAACCCTCGTCAAGCCCTCAAGAGGACTGTGACGTGTCAGTGGCGGACGTGGGCTGAGTAGCGTCGTGAATTTCACCCACCAGCACTTCCAGGACGTCCTCAAGGAACAGCACACCGATGGTTTCTCCTTGCGGCGAAATCACGCGCGCAACGTGCGAACCGGTGCGCTGCATCACTTCCAGAGCATCTTCGATCTCTTCGCTGGCTGCCACATTCGACATCGATCGAATCTTTGATAGAGGTAGCGGGTCCTCGTAGCGGAATTCTGGGACGGTCATCACGTCTTTCAGGTGCAAGTAGCCGAGATAGGCTCCGTCGTTGGTGTCTTCAATCAGGAACCGAGAGAACCCGGTGTGGCGCACCGCGTCGTCGAAATCCTCCGCCGAGGAACCCAGGGGCAGGGTGATGACATCGTCCAAAGGAAGCATGACTTGTTCCGCGGTGTAGTCAGAGAATTCCAGGGCGCCCGAGAGTAAACCGGTGTTGTCGTCTAAGAGCCCGGAACGCGTGGATTCTTCAACGATGGATTGGACCTCTTCCAAGGTATAGGTCGAGTTGACCTCGTCTTGGGGTTCGACTTTGAACAATTTCAGCACGACATTGGCCGCAAAGTTCAAAAACAACACCAGCGGACGTAATACTTTGTCCAGGGCCACCAGCGGTACAGCAAGCACCAGAATCGCCCGATCGGCCAGGGTCACAGCCGCATTTTTGGGCACCATCTCACCAAAAGTCACGTGCAAGAAGGTCACGATCAACAACGCCAAGATAAAGGCGGTGGTATCGGCGACCGGATCAGGGAGTCCAGTAGCCTGCAGCGGAATACTAAACAGATGGTGGATAGCCGGTTCGGAGACATTGAGGATCAGCAGCGAACAAACCGTAATGCCCAGCTGACAGACCGCCAGAATGTGGGTGACGTGTTCCATCGCATACAGGGCGGTATTGGCCAGCTTTGACCCGTTTTCGGCCTTAGGTTCAATCTGCGAGCGCCGGGCACCCATGACCGCAAACTCACCGGAGACAAAGAAAGCGTTGCCCAGCAAGAGAACAACGAGCCAGACGATACCTGAGACGTGCTCATCCATCGTTAGCTCTCACCCGCCTCTACGGAAGGAGCGCCTGACATTGAGGTACCCGTCTTCGTTTTAGAGGTATCCGGAACCGCCGGGATATATTTCAAACGGTCGACTCGGCGACCGTCCATTTTGATGACTTCTACAGTGCCGTCATCGAGGGTCACCTGATCCCCGATATCGGGCACACGCCCCAGGGCGGCCATGATGAACCCGCCAACGGTTTCATAGGCGCCGTTTTCGGGAACTTTTAATTCTGGAATCTGAGCCACCAATTCGTCGGGACGCAACAGTGCAGGGAAAAACCAGTGCCCCGATGCTGTCTGCAACACTCCCGGACGAATTCTGTCGTGTTCGTCCGAAACCTCTCCAACGATTTCTTCCACGAGGTCTTCTAGTGTCACGATACCGGCGGTGCCACCGTATTCATCAACGACGACAACCATCTGCAGACTCACCGCGCGCAGTTCAGTCAACAGCGAATCGAGGTGCATGGTTTCTGGAACCCTAGCCAAATCGGTCATGATATCGGCAGCCACCATGTCACCGCGTTGGTCTTTGGGAACGGCGATTGCTTTCTTCACGTGCAACACGCCACGAATCGTGTCGGCAGAATCCTCAATCACCGGGAACCGAGAGACGCCGGTTCGCCGGGCAGCATCGATGACTTCCAACAGCGATTGGTCGACCTCCACAGTTTCAACTCTCATGCGCGGTGTCATCACATCGGCGGCGGTGCGGTCAGCGAAACGCAATGTGCGGTCCACAAAGAGCGCGGTGTCCCCGTCGAGTGTGCCCATCTCCGCGGAGCGACGAACCAAGGAGGATAGTTCCTCGGGGGTCCGAGCCCCGGAAATCTCCTCTTCAGCTTCCAGCCCCAGGGTTTTGAGCACGCGGTTCGCAAAGCCGTTGAGTAGCAGAATCACCGGCTTGAAAATCGCGGTGAAAATCAGCTGTGCCCGGGCCACCGTGATCCCGACATCCAGAGCCTTCGCGATCGACAGGTTCTTGGGGACCAGCTCTCCCATCAGCATCGACAGGATTGTCGCGATCACCATAGAGATCACCAGCGAGACCGAGGAAGAGATCGCATCGGGTAGTCCCAAGGCCTGCATCGGGGTTTCCAAAATGGTGCCCAGCGCCGGTTCCATAACGTAACCGGTCAATAGCGTGGTCAACGTGATCCCCAGCTGACAACTCGACAACTGGGTGGAGAGTGACTTCAGGCATTTCAGCAGGGGAATGGCTTTGCGGTTGCCGTTATCGACCATGCGTTGCACGGTCGGAACATCCAAGGAAATCATGGAGAACTCCACGGACACAAAAAAGCCGTTACCACCGATCAGCAGTAAACCAAGTCCGAAAAGTAACCATTCCATCAAAAATCACCGCCACCCATGTAGGACGGTGGTCACCGACAGGATCAGAGCATGAGGCACGCACGGCCAACTAGAAGGCTCCGATCCGCGGGCGGACTGCTGCGTTGCCCGGTGAGAGTTTTTACGCGGGGATCTATGCATGATAAGTACAGTATAAGCACTGATTCTGGTTGCGGTAGCCCTGCCCGCAACCAACAGGGCCACCATCCGGGACTACCAAGATTGAGCCACTGCCCGTCCTTCTTCGTACCCGGAGGCCGACTGCACTCCAAAGACCGCGCGCTCGTGGAATTCTTCCAGTGTTGAGGCGCCGGCATAGGTCATCGAAGATCGCACACCCGAGGTGATCCTATCCAGCAGGTCCTCCACCGAAGGGTGGTCGGGATCAATGTACATTTTCGACCCGGAAATACCCTCTTCAAACAACGCTTTACGAGCGCGCTCGTAGGCGGAATCTTCCCGGGTGCGTGCCGAGACGGCCCGGGACGAGGCCATCCCGAAGTTTTCCTTATATTTACGCCCCGAGGAGTCCACTACCATGTCGCCCGGAGATTCGTAGGTACCTGAAAACCAGGAGCCGATCATGACCTGCGAGGCGCCAGCCGCCAAAGCAAGAGCCACATCACGGGGATGCTTTACTCCTCCATCGGCCCAGACCGAGGCCCCGCGAGCCCGCGCGGCTGCTGCACATTCCAGTACCGCCGAGAGCTGAGGACGCCCCACTGCGGTCATCATCCGGGTGGTGCACATCGCCCCGGGACCCACACCAACCTTAATAATATCGGCCCCAGCATCGATCAGGTCATTGGTCCCATCTGCGGTGACAACGTTTCCGGCGACCACGGGCACCTTTAGGTGCGAAACCTGGCTCAAGGCATCAAGCATTTTCTGTTGGTGGCCATGTGCGGTGTCCACCACAAGGCAATCAACACCGGATTCCACCAATGCTTCGGCCTTGCCTTTAACATCACCATTGACGCCGATGGCGGCAGCGACGTGAAGGCGTTGCTGATCGTCAACGCCCGGAGCGTAGAGGCTGGAGCGAAGTACACCGGACAGTGTCATCACCCCGACAAGCCGGTCCCCATCCAGGACCGGGGCGTAGTCGACCTGGGCTTGGTGCATCCGCTGATATAGCTCGCTGAGAACGTCAGCGCGTTCCGCCATGGGAGTGCTAATGGCAGGAAGCTCGTCAGCGCCTAAGATCATCACCGGTGCACGCATCAGTTCAGATACTGAGGTGAAGTGGTCAACACCTTCGACGTCGGTCACCAGCACCACACCACGGAAGGTCCGGCTCTCGGGGTCATCAATGACAGCAACGGCCGGATGATTGCGTTTGGCCGACAAATGCAACACGTCCAACACCCGATCCTGCGGGGTGACCCACAATGGGGTCTCGAAGATCGGGTGGCGAGATTTGATCCAGGACGTCACCGAGGCAACCTCATCCAGGGGCAGATCCTGTGGGAGCACGCCGAGCCCGCCGCGCCGGGCAATCGTCTCCGCCATCCGCCGACCAGTGACCGCGTTCATATTCGCTGCCACCACCGGTATCTGCGAGCCCGTGCCGTCCTGGGCCGAGATATCAACAGCGGTCCGAGACGTAATCTCAGACCGGGAGGGAACAAGGAAAACATCTGAATAAGTCAGATCAGTCCGAGGTTGGGTTAAAAACTGCATACCTCTATCATGATCTACCGCACATCATCTCTCCACCTCACCACACCGATAATCCCTGGGGCGAGCACCACGTTTTTCAGCTGCCCCGGTTTATCCCGCTATTCGGGCCCGTGAAACCGCCATTGTCTAGAACTTGCGCTGTTGGCAAACAGCCTGACTTCTTCGTCGGACAGTACCTACTGGCTGTGGCTTACGTGACGCGATCACAGCTATGATGAAAGAACGTGCTTTCGGCACGGTGTCGCGGACGATGACATGTCCGCAGGCACCTGCGCAGAGAGCTGAACAATACACGTGGCGGACTGTTTCTCAGCCACCCGTTGAGAGCGTCTCGCCCCAACACAAACTGACTACGGAAGAGGCTTTCACCGTGCCAGAACTGACATCGGCCCAGCTGTCAGAAGAATTCCCCGGCAATGAGTGGCTAGTGGCGGATATATACGAAAAGTACAAGGCCGATCGTTCATCTGTGGACCCCAAGTGGGCCGAGATCTTCGCTCGCCTTGAAGGAACTGCAGCAACACAGCAGAAACGGCATGGTGGTGACAGCGATAAGGGCACCTCACGCTCTGCTCAACCACAGCAGAAAAACGCGTCGACGAAGTCGAGCGCAACGTCAACGACCAAGAAGGAATCGAACTCTCAATCCTCCGCATCGTCGTCCTCTTCTTCGTCTTCGCCTTCCTCCTCAAAGTCTTCCGGCCCGAAGGTTCGTCGGGCTGAGGGCTCCAGCGAAAAGGCCATCCCGTCTGAGCCCCCGAAGTCCAAGCAGAAAAAGGACGAGGAGTCCCACCAGGGTGAGGACACGTGGACCCAGCTCAAAGGTGCCACCAAGGCCATTGCTTCCAACATGAACGCCTCGCTGTCGATGCCGACAGCAACCACCGTGCGCGATGTGCCGGTTAAGGCGCTCATTGATAACCGCGTGGTGATCAACAACAGCCTGAAGCGTGCACGCGGTGGCAAGGTCTCGTTCACCCACCTGATCGGGTATGCCGTCATCAAGGCCCTGGTCAAAAACCCGGGCATGAACACGCTGTACCGCGAAGAAGGCAATAAGAAGTACGCAGTCCAGCCCGCACACATCAATTTCGGCCTGGCCATCGACCTGCCCCAGGACGACGGGTCGCGCGTGCTGGTTCAGCCCAGCATCAAAAAGGTCGAGTCGATGAACTTCCGCGAGTTCTGGGAAGCTTATGAAGAGCTCGTCTCCAAGGCTCGCAACAACAAGCTCACGCTGGACGACCACTCCGGGACCACCGTCTCGCTAACCAACCCCGGTGGTATCGGAACCGTACACTCGGTGCCCCGCCTGTCGGAGGGTCAGGCCGCCATCATTGGTGTTGGCGCTCTGAACTACCCGGCGGCCTTCCAGGGCACCTCGCAGGAAGTGTTGTCGAGGTGGGCGGTGTCTAAGACCTTGACTTTGACCTCGACCTACGATCACCGTGTCATCCAGGGCGCTGCCTCTGGAGCCTTCCTCAACGACGTGCACCAGTACTTGCTGGGCGCCGATGGCTTCTACGACGAGATCTTCAAGACCTTGCGTATTCCGTACGAGCCAGTGCGTTGGAAGCCCGACGTGCAGGTCAACCCCGGTGACGAAATCGGCAAGGTCGCCCGCATCCAGCAGCTGATCGCCGCTTACCGGACCCGCGGTCACTTGATGGCCGATGTGGACCCGCTCGAGTACCGGATGCGCACCCACCCGGACTTGGACATTATCCAGCACGGACTGACGCTGTGGGATCTAGATCGTTCTTGGGCAACCGGAAACTTCGGTGGCAAAAGCTCGATGCTGTTACGCGATATTCTGGGCGTTTTGCGCGATGCTTATTGTCGCAATACCGGTGTGGAGTACATGCACATTGACTCCCCCGAAGAGCGTGAGTGGTTCCAGGACAAGCTGGAGCACCCCTACTCCAAGCCCAGTCGGGAAGAGCAGCTACACATTCTCAGCCGTCTTAACGCCGCCGAAGCGTTTGAAACCTTCTTGCAGACCAAATTCGTCGGCCAGAAGCGGTTCTCCTTGGAGGGCAGTGAGTCACTGATCGCTCTGTTGGACGCTGCCATCGGTGATGCCGCCGATGATGGTCTCGACGAGGTCGCTATTGCTATGGCGCACCGGGGCCGGTTGAACGTGCTAACCAATATCGCCGGTAAGACCTACACCCAGGTCTTCCGCGAGTTCACCGGCAATATCGATCCGGAAACCGTGCAGGGCTCTGGTGACGTGAAGTATCACCTCGGTACCGGAGGAACCTTCACCTCCTATAACGGCAACACCACCAAGGTGTCGCTGGCTGCTAACCCCTCCCACTTGGAGGCTGCTGACCCGGTACTGGAAGGTATCGTGCGCGCCAAGCAGGATCGTCTGGACCGCGGTTCTGACTCACCGACTTCCTACTCGGTGATGCCGATTTTGGTCCACGGTGACGCCGCAATGGCCGGCCAGGGCGTGGTGTACGAAACCTTCGCCCTCTCGCAATTGCGGGGATACCGTACGGGGGGTACCATCCACGTGGTCGTCAACAACCAGGTTGGTTTCACCACTCCTCCCTCCCAAGGACGTTCCTCCACCTACGCCACCGATGTGGCCAAGTCGGTCAACGCTCCGGTCTTCCACGTCAACGGTGACGATCCCGAATCCGTGGTGCACGTGGCCAAGCTGGCCTACGACTACCGCGAGCGGTTCCACAAGGACATTGTGATCGACCTGGTCAGCTACCGCCGTCGTGGTCACAACGAGGGTGACGACCCCTCGATGACTCAGCCGCGGATGTACAACCTGATCGAAAATAAGCGCTCGGTCCGTAAGCTCTACGTCGAGACGCTGGTCGGTCGTGGCGATATCACTCAGGAAGAAGCCGACTCGGCCATGCAGGACTATAAGGATCGTCTGGAGCGGGCCTTCGCCGAAATTGGCGAAGCCGAAACCTCCCCGATCCCGATCTTGGGTTCAGCGCACGGTTCTCACGAAACCAGCGAAGAATACGTTCCGGAAAAGACCGCTATTTCCGAAGAAGTGTTGCGCCGGATCGGAGAAGCCCACACGGAGTACCCCGAAGGATTCACCGTTCACAAGAAACTCAAGTCGATGCTGGAAAAGCGCGCGAAGATGTCGGTCGACGGCGACATCGACTGGGGCTTTGCCGAACTGCTGGCCTTCGGTTCTCTCCTCATGGAAGGTACACCGGTGCGCGTGACCGGTCAGGACACCCGACGCGGTACATTCGTACAGCGCCATGCCGTGTTCTACGACCGCGAAACCAACGACGAATGGACCCCGCTGGCCAACCTGTCTGAGGACCAGGCGAAGTTCTGGATCTACAACTCGCCACTGAGCGAGTTTGCCTGCGTTGGTTTTGAATATGGCTACTCCGTGGAGCGTCCCGACGCGCTGGTGGCGTGGGAAGCCCAGTTCGGTGACTTCGCCAACGGTGCTCAAACCGTTGTGGATGAGTTCATCTCCTCGTCCGAACAGAAGTGGAGTCAGCACTCCTCCTTGGTGATGTTGCTACCACACGGCTACGAAGGACAGGGTCCTGACCACTCCTCGGCGCGTATCGAGCGCTACCTACAGCTGTGCGCACAGCACAACATGCGTGTGGTCCAGCCTTCCTTTGGTGCCAACCACTTCCACCTGTTACGTGAGCAGGCTTACTCCACGCCACGGCGTCCGCTGATCGTGTTCACCCCGAAGCAGCTACTACGTCGCCGTGAAGCCAGCTCGGAGATCGCCGACTTCACTCAGCACGGTTTCCGTCCGGTCATGGGAGACGACAAGATTGGCTCCAACGCCCAACGCGTTCTGCTGGTCTCGGGTCGTCTCTACTACGATCTGCTGGATCGTCGCACCAAGAACGAGGATTATTCCACCGCGATCGTCCGCGTCGAGCAGCTGTACCCGTTGCCGACCCAGGAGATCCAGGAAGAACTGAAGAAATATCCCGAGGCAAATCTCACCTGGGTTCAGGATGAGCCGGAGAACCAGGGGCCGTGGCCGTTCATGGCCGTCAACCTGGCCCCCGAACTGGATCGCGAGATTAACGTCATCTCCCGTCCAGCCTCAGCCTCCCCGGCAGCCGGCAGCAAGCCGCGGCACGATCAGGAGCTGGAAGAACTGCTCGACGAGGTCTTCGGAAAGTAAGTTCTCCTGCTGACCAGCTACGGCACGTGTCTCACCTTCCCATCACCGGGTTGATTGGGCCACGTGCCGTAGCTGTATCCCTTGCCGTGACCGTGGCCTGATTCGTAGCATCGAAGATATGCCCTCCATACCATCGTTGCCCGAGCTGACCCTGACACGACCGCTCGTTGTTGCCCCCATGGCTGGAGGCCCCAGCACTGCCCAGCTTGCCATCGCCGTGGCGGCAACAGGAGGGTTTCCGTTCCTGGCCGGTGGCTATCTCAGTGCCGAGGCGCTTAAAGCGCAAGTGGACGCCTACACCGAGGCCACCGATGCACCCGCTGGTGTGAACCTGTTCGTCCCCGACCCCGCGGCCCAAGAGATCGACGAAGACGTGTACCTCAAGTACCGCCACCAGATCATCTCGAAACTGAAGCTAGACCCACAACTCCTGCCAGAAGCGCCGATCTACTCCGATGACGCTTTCAATGACAAGCTCAACGTGACGCTGAGCTCCTCGATCCCGGTCATCTCCTTTACCTTTGGTTACCCGACAGCTCAGGTCATCGATCGTGTCCACCAGGCCAGGCGCTGGGTGGCGCTCAATGCCACCAGCTGTGCTGGTATTGATGCAGCTGTGCGCCACGGGGCCGACCTGCTTATCGTCCAAGGTCGTGATGCCGGTGGGCATCGGGCCAGTGTCCCCGATGCCGATCACTTCGACGCCTCACCCAGCACCGGCGAACTACTCGCTTATGCGGCCCGACACCACCGGGTGCCCGTTATCGCCGCAGGTGGGATCGCCAGCCCCCACGATGTGGCCGAATTATTGGCCGAAGGCGCAACAGCGGTTCAGGTTGGCACCTTATTCTTGGACGCAGTAGAAGCTGGCACCAAGCAGACCCACCGTCTCGGACTGCGCAACCTGATCGATCGCGATACCGTGATCACCCGGGCATTCACCGGCCGTCCAGCCCGGGCTATCCGCAACCAATTCACGGATGCTTTGTCTGATCAGGCCCCCGACCTATACCCGCAGTTGCACTACCTCACCTCAGGGATTCGCAAGCAGGCTGATCAGCAACACAATCCCGAACACCTAAATCTCTGGGCAGGAACTGGTTTCCGCAACATTCAGCATCTGCCCGCTGCCGAAATTGTGGAACATTTGCTGAGCGCGTCCACGCTCGCTGACCATCCACAGCGGCTGGCCGGTTTGCGCTCATCAGGCTGATCACGCGGCACATAGCAGTGCTCATCGATTCTGCGCGAATCCGCGGTAGCGTTGAGACAATAACGGATTGAGACAGAAAGATACCAACAGCATGGAATTTCGGCAGATACGACTGGCCTCAGTGGGTGGAGAACACCTCGCCGGGCTGGGCGATCCACGCGCCATGGGGTGGTTGGGTAGAGTCCTCGCCAAGAGTCATCACCCCGACGTTTTGGTAGAAAGCTACGTCCTGGCCGCCCCCCAAGAGCCCATCGAGGCGATGTCCTATCGTTGGGAAGAAGAAGCACTACCCCGGTTCAGCAACGACACTGAAAACCGGTTGCTCATCGCGTTGAATAGTTCCGACACGAAGTATGTGCCTACCTCGGCACGAGCTCGGCTGAACTTGGCCAACATCATCGATAAAGCGACTCAACAAGGCCTCGAGGTATTTGTTGTTGGTCCCTTGCCCGGTCTGGATCAGGATGCCAACCAGAAGTTACGCGAACTTAACGCTGCCTACCGGAATGTGGCCCAGCGCCGCAACGTATTCTATGTTGATGTCTTTGAAGCATTGGTCGACCATAACCAGTACCAGCAGGATCTCGCATCAAACCAGGGTCTGCCCGGCCAGTCTGCCTACGGGCTGGTGGCGTGGCTGGTGCTACACCGGGGGTGGTATCGCTGGATGAATCTACCCGAGAACCTCGGATCGCAATCCTAATCGCGTCAAAGCGCAACAGGCACGGGTGCTAAAATTTACCAAGAATTCATTCACCACCGTCTTGAGGCGGTAGAAAGGAGTTGCGCCATGGGTAAGCGTGGTCGTAAGCGCAAGGATCGTCGCAAGAATAAGGCCAATGGCGGAAAACGCCCTAATGCTGGCTAACGTGGCGTGAGGCCACACAAGATTTTCCCGAAGGTGGACGAATTTTTTCGTCCACCTTCGTTGTATTTCGAAGGGTTAGTGTGAACTTTCTGCCCGAATCTCACTGATACGCACCATGATTTTCGACTTCAGCGAATCCGGGGCCTTTTCAGTACAGGACCGACGGACCACCGAGCGAATAATGCATTCCAAGTCATATTCTGCACTACACTCTTCGCACTCATTCAGGTGCCCCTGTACATCTTCAATATCACTGTGGGAGAGCACCCCATCAAGATATTCATAAATTCGTTGGATACGGGAATCGGAAGGATTACCACTCTCCCGGCAGCCTGTCACATTGCAGTGTGCATCGTCTGGTGTCTGCCCCATGAGCGAACCTTCCTCCTTACTTTTTCGTCTTCTGTTTCGTTTGGTCTTCCACTGCTGCTCGGATCCCCCGGTCCGCGGCATAGTCCGTGAGCCGTTCCCGCAACATTTTCCGACCCCGGTGCAGTCGCGACATCACCGTTCCAATGGGAACATCGAGGATCTCAGAAATTTCCTTATAGGCAAATCCCTCAACATCGGCGAAATACACCGCCAGCCGGAACTCTTCCGGAATCTGTTGCAGAGCTTTTTTCACATCAGCATCCGGCAACCGATCCAGGGCCTCTGTCTCCGCCGACCGCAACCCTGTTGAGGAGTGCTCGGCGGCTTGGACCATATGCCAGTCCTCGACGTCCTCGGTGCCCGACTCCTGAGGCGAACGCTGACGCTTGCGGTACAAGTTGATGTAGGTATTGGTCAGAATCCGGTACAACCAGGCCCGCAAATTCGTGCCCGGCTTGTACTGGTGAAACGAGGAAAAAGCCTTGGTAAAGGCTTCCTGGACGAGATCTTCAGCATCGGCGGGATTCCGCGTCATGCGCAAGGCGCCAGCATAAAGCTGGTCCACGTACTGCATGGCGTCCCGCTCGAAGCGTTCTTTGCGCTGTTCGAGAGACTCGGTTTTCGGATCGATGCGGTCGGTGTCTGGCGAGGAGTCTGCGGACGGGGCAGGATCTGTCGTACTCATTACAGCCCAGTCTAAGCGCTGTTGAGTCCGTCCCGTGCCATGTGGCCGTGCCGGTGTCTTCGCTACTGCCGTTGGCATCCAGCTTCTCCTCCACATTCTCTGTCCGTCAGGTCCGATACGCCCAGCGAGCGGTGACCGACACTGCTCTACTAACCCATATAGCTCTCCGGCGGTCTCAGATATTCCTCAGCATTCGGTTCGCTATGCCACAGTCGCTAGGCTAGAACGTAGTTCATCAGACGTCACCGGCTGAAACGAGATATCGTTCGTGTCCTCACCTTCCCTTGCTGATCATCCCGCCGACAAGCTCTGGCAGGCCCCCCACGCCAAGGGCCCCGTACGGGCCACCGTAGAGATCCCCGGCTCCAAATCACTAAGCAATCGCTATCTGGTGCTAGCGGCTCTGGCTAACGGCCCGAGCGAATTGACCGGGGTACTCGACTCCCGCGATACCGCGCTGATGAGGGACGCCTTGGAAGCCCTGGGTGCGACCATCACCCCCGGCGATGCACCGGGAAGCTATCGCATCACCCCGCTGAAACCCGGCACCCACTTCGCGGAACCGCTCACCATTGAGACGGGCCTGGCCGGGACGGTGATGCGCTTTATTCCCCCTGTTGCCGCCCTGATGCAGGCTGAGGTCCACTGCGTGGGTGACCCCGAAGCCAGTGCCCGCCCGATGGGCCCCTTGCTGGAGGGGCTGCGTCAGGCCGGAGTGCGCATCACCGCAGAGACTGCCCCGATGGCTCATCTACCTTTCACGGTCTACGGCACCGGCTCTGTGCCCGGCGGCACTGTTTGTATCGACGCGAGCGGTTCCTCCCAGTTTGTGTCCGGACTTTTGCTCTGCGCGGCCCACTACGAGCGCGGACTGTCGATCCGTCACACCGGGTCTAGGGTTCCCAGCCCAGAACACGTTGGCATGACTCTCAAGGTCCTCGCCGAGGTCGGCGTCGAGACCGCGTCCCCGGAGCCCGGGCACTGGATCGTCTCCCCTGGCCCCATCCGAGCCCGCAACACCGCAGTCGAGCCCGACCTGTCTAACGCTGGGGTGTACTTGGCCGCCGCGGTGATCACCGGTGGAAGGGTCTCCATCCCCCACTGGCCCCGGGAGACCACCCAGATTGGTGACCGGTGGCAGCAGATCCTGCCACGGTTCGGCGCCGATGTACAGTGGGTTCCAAACCCCGAGGATGACGCCTCTGGCACCCTGACAGTCACCGGTCAAACAGATTCGGCTGGGAAACCGATCATCCTCGGTGCCGGGGAAATTGCCGGCGCCGCCGAGTTGGTGCCGACCATTGCGGCCCTAGCCCTTGTCGCAGATTCCGAGACCGCACTGACCGGGATCGGTCATCTACGCGGCCACGAAACCGACCGATTGCACGCCATCGTCACCGAGGCCACGAAACTCGGCGCCCGGGTTCATGCCACCGACACCGCCCTGTGCTTCAGCCCGACGGAGCAGTTGCGCCCGGCGACCTTGGATTCCTGGGCCGACCACCGGATGGCAACCTTCGGCGCGCTGGCCGGTTTGCACATCCCCGGGGTCAGCGTCCGTGATATCACCACCACCTCCAAAACCATGCCACGGTTCCCGCTGGCTTGGTCGGAGCTCTTCGGCCTCGAGGCCACCGCAGAGAGGACGACGGTACAAGGATGAGCCGGTTCACCATTGATTACTCCGATTTTGACGAGTCGTCGGCCCGCACTCGCCCATCCAAGCGGGGCTCCCGGCCGCGCACTAAGCAACGCCCTGAGCACCACGACGCCGCGTTGGGACGAGTCATCGCCGTAGATCGCGGTCGCTATACGGTCTACCTGCCCGCACAACAACCCGGAGGACCTTCCTCCGCCTTGCATCAGCCACGTACTGTGGTCGCGATGCGCGCCAAAGAGATGCGCCGAACCGCGATCGTGGTTGGTGACCGGGTGGCTGTGGTCGGCGATCTCTCCGGAGCCGACGGAACCCTGGCCCGCATCGTGCGCCTAGCAGACCGCCAGAGCGTACTGCGCCGCTCGGCCGATGACTCCGACACCTATGAGCGCATCGTGGTCGCCAACGTGGATCTGCTCGTGATCGTCGTCGCCGCCGCTGATCCGGAACCGCGCACCGGTTTTATCGATCGCGCCCTGGTTGCAGCCTTTGATGCCGGCATTACACCCCTGTTGTGTGTGACCAAAACCGATGTGGCTTCTGCCCAACCCCTCGTCGACCACTACGCCGATGTTGATCTGGAGATCATTACCACCTCAGGGGATCCACACACTGCCGATCACACTGAGCTGAATGCCGAGGACGTCCACCGGCTCGCTGAGCGTCTCACCGGACACCGTAGCGCACTTGTGGGGCCCTCCGGCGTCGGCAAGTCCACCTTGCTCAACGCGCTGACCGGCGCCGACCGCGCCACCGGTCACATCAATCCCACCACCGGACGTGGCCGACACACCTCCTCCTCGGCGGTAGCGGTCCCATTGCGTGGCGAGCACACCGATGACACCGAACCGTCCTGGCTCATCGATACCCCCGGAATCCGTTCCTTTGGGCTCGGACTGGTCGACCCTGATGACGTGGTGGCCGGATTCGAGGAACTTCTGCCTGCTATTGCCGATTGCCCGCGCGGGTGCACCCACCGTGAGCAAGCCCGCGAGTGTGCCCTGGATGACTGGGTGGACTCCGGTCACGCTGGAAGTTCTGGGCCGGCCCGGCTGGCCTCGTTGCGCCGATTACTCGCCAACCGTGTTTCCAGCCCCGGCGACGAGGTAGCAAGAGGGTAATCTAATGAGCATGGCACTCGACAACAGCTGGCAAGGCTACCGTGATGACCTGAATCTCGCGCTGACCATTGCCGATAGCGTAGACGCCGTCACGACCGCTCGCTTTCACGCTCAAGACCTTCAGGTCTCCACCAAGCCAGACCTCACCCCGGTCACCGATGCCGATCGAGCCGCCGAGCAGCACATTCGCAACCAGCTAGCCCGTGCCCGCCCCCGCGATGCGATCTTGGGTGAAGAATTCGGTACCGAGGGCAATTCCTCCCGACGCTGGATCATCGATCCGATCGACGGAACCAAGAACTTTGTGCGAGGGGTGCCCGTGTGGGCCACGCTCATCGCCCTGGTCGAAGACGGGATCCCTGTCGTCGGCGTCGTCTCGGCCCCGGCACTACACCGGCGCTGGTGGGCCGCTCAAGGAAGTGGTGCCTTCACCGGTCGCTCGCTGGCTCGAGCAACCCAGCTTCATGCCTCCAACGTGAGCGTGATTGATGACGCGTCGCTGTCTTTCTCCTCGCTGGAGGGCTGGCGCCACCGCGGTAATATTCGCGAATTTTTGGAATTGACCTCAACAGTCTGGCGGGTGCGGGCCTACGGGGATTTTTGGTCCTACATGCTCGTGGCCGAAGGCGCAGTCGACATCGCCTGCGAGCCAGAACTCGAACTCTACGACATGGCCGCGCTCGTGCCGATCGTGACCGAAGCCGGTGGGCGGTTCACCTCACTCGACGGAGAACCCGGACCCTACGGCGGACATGCACTGGCCACCAATGACCTGCTGCACGATGAGGTCCTGGAGCGTCTCAACCCCAGCCTGCGCGGACAACAACGAGCCCAATGACGAAAACTATCGGCACCAGGGTCCGAGCTCGACTACACCCCGCCGTCCTCTTGGCCGTGGGGCTAGCCGGTGTGACCGGAGCCGTGGTGCGCTGGCTGGTCACCGTGGTCTTCCCCAACCCCAGTCTCACCCCCGGTGGCCTGACCACAGTCCCCCATGGACTCGGGTTTTCCTCGACCATCTGGGAACTGATCGTCATTAACCTCATCGGATCTTTTCTCCTCGGCATCGTCAGCGGCAGGCTGGCGACCTCACCCCGAGTGCAACGCCAACACCTGCCCAGCTGGCTACCACCAGCACTCACCACCGGTTTTCTCGGGTCCTTCACCACTGTCTCCGCCATGATGGTCTCCTACACCACCGGAGTCTGGGTATTAGGCTCAGTCGTCGGGCCCTCACCTGCCACCACTGTTGTCATCGCGATGCTCAGTGGCGCGCTACTGCTAGCCGGTGTGCTCGTGGCCGGCACCGCAGTCGCGCTGTGGGGCTACCGGCTGGGTTCCCGCCACTGTGCTTCAAGGCCAAGTCACCCGGCGCCCAGCACAGAGGAGTCGGCGTGATCGCCATCGCGTTCGTGGTAGCCGCTTTTTTCGGAGCCGTTACCCGCTACGTGGCGGATGTTTTGCTTCCGCGCTACGGTATTTTGCTCGCTAACATCGCTGGGTCGGCCATCGCCGGTGTGGTCGGTGGTTTGATACTCGGTTATGCGGATCTGGCCGAACAGGCCAGGCTGATTTGGATTACGGCGTTAGCAGGTTCGCTCACCACATTCTCCACGGTCTCCATGTCCACCGCCCACCACGTCATGGCTGGAAACCTTGGGCGAGCGGTCGGCACCTGGACTCTTCACATCGTCGCCAGTCTGGCCGTGGCCACTCTGGGGTTCACCCTGGCTATCACGTCGTTTAGCTGATTTCGCACCCCCAAAGATTCGCAACGTTGCCAAGCGCTACTGATCCAATAAATTCGAACGGATCAAGAACCGTTTGCCTTCCGGGGCTTCCACCGAGAAGCCTGCGCCACGGCCGTCGACAACATCTAAACACAGCCGAGTATGTTTCCAGACCTGAAACTGTTCAGCGGATATCCAGAACGGTAGCGTCTGACCTTCGCGGTCAGGTCGGTGGCCTTCACCTGGCGGGCCGGACATCTCGAACGTGCCCAGTAAAACGTCTGAGGCGCCCGTCTTAAAATCTCCGATCGGGAAACACATCGGCGAGGAGCCATCACAACATCCGCCTGACTGGTGAAACAGCAGGGGACCATGAAAAGCCCAAAGCTTTTGCAACAGCTCAAAGGCAGATCGAGTCATCGATACCCGGGAAAAATCTTCTCCGCTTATTTCTGGGCGGGCGACCAAAAATATCTCTGGGTCCGCGTTCTTCTCGGCAGTGTCGCTATGTGACGACATGGTGCCCTCCTTTCAGGGTATGCTTCACAGAAGCGTTGACCGGGCCCAGAACGCCACAGCATCCGCAGGCCCGGTCTTGTTCACTCAGTTGCTTTCGCTCGCGTTTAGAAGAAACCTAAAGCGGAATCGGAATAGGACACCAATAGGTTCTTCGTTTGTTGGTAATGCTCCAACATCATCAGGTGCGTTTCGCGTCCAATACCGGAGGACTTATACCCGCCAAAGGCCGAGTGGGCCGGATAACTGTGATAATTATTCACCCACACACGGCCCGCTTGAATATCTCGACCAGCCCGATAGGCTCTCGTACCATTCCGCGACCACACGCCAGCGCCCAAACCGTAGAGCGTGTTATTTGCAATCGAGATTGCCTCGTCGTAATCCGCGAAGGTCGTGACAGCGACGACAGGACCGAAGATCTCTTCCTGGAAGACACGCATATCATTCTTCCCTTTAAAGATAGTGGGTTGGACATAGAACCCCTCCGCGAGGTCTCCGTCCAGTTCAGCACGGCCACCGCCCGTCAGGACTTCCGCGCCTTCCTTAACTCCAATGTCCAGGTAAGACAGGATCTTCTCGAGCTGATCATTGGAAGCCTGTGCACCAATGACCGTGTCCGAATTGAGCGGGTCACCGTGACTAATGCGCTGAGTGCGAGCTACCGCCTGCTCCAAGAAGTCATCGGCGATCGATTCCTGCACGAGCGCTCGAGACGGGCAGGTGCAGACTTCGCCCTGATTGAGTGCAAAGAGCACAAACCCTTCTTGTGCTTTGTCGAAGAACGCATCATCGGCAGCCATCACGTCCTCGAAGAAAATATTTGGGGACTTACCACCTAGCTCCAGGGTTACGGGGATAATGTTTTCTGACGCATACTGCATGATGAGTCGACCTGTGGTGGTCTCGCCGGTAAAAGCAATCTTTCGAATCCGCGGATTCGAAGCCAATGGCTTACCGGCTTCCAGCCCAAATCCATTGACCACGTTGACGACCCCCGCAGGCAGCAGGTCCCCAATTAACTCCAACAGCACCAGAATCGAAGCCGGAGTTTGCTCAGCTGGCTTGAGCACGACAGCGTTTCCTGCTGCCAGCGCTGGAGCCAGTTTCCACACCGCCATCAACAGCGGGAAGTTCCAGGGAATGATTTGCCCGACAACGCCCAGCGGTTCGTGAAAATGATACGCGGTGGTGTCATCGTCAATTTGGGACAGCCGACCCTCTTGAGCGCGTATCGCCCCTGCGTAATAGCGGAAGTGGTCAATCGCCAAGGGAAGATCTGCGTTTAGGGGTTCTCGGATGGCTTTACCATTATCCCAGGTCTCAGCCACCGCAAGCTCTTCAAGATGTTGCTCCATCCGGTCCGCGATCTTCAACAGAACTCCGGCCCGTTCGGCCGCCGAGGCTTTGCCCCACGCTGATGCTGCAGCTTGTGCCGCATCGATCGCGACGTCAATGTCCTCCGCGGTTCCGCGAGCGACCTCGGTGAAGACTTTGCCGGTCACTGGAGTAATATTCTCGAAGTACTGACCTTTGACTGGTGCAACCCACTCGCCACCGATGTAATGGTCGTATCGTGATTTAAATTCCACCAGCGCGCCAGGCTGGCCGGGGTGTGCATATTGTGTCATCCTGACCTCCTAAAAACGGGAGTCCGTTGTTACGGTTACTCTTCAGAGACTCCTTGAATATGATCCTAATCACATGCCGGTTGCAGGCGGGTTGCAACGCATCCCGTCGATTTCACCAGTGCGCTCGAGGTTCAAGACAATTTCCGTTCGGCGCGGATGCTGCTCGGGCAGAATTTTGAGTGCAAGCATCATGACTTGCTCGTCTTCCTCGTCGTGACACGTATCGAGATACTTCAGCACTTGCTCGGCATTGGCTCTCTCCAGAACGAGCTCTCGTAACCACGTCGCCACTCGATGGCGCACCTCAAATACCCCCGGCGCGCCACTCTCTGGCAAGAACGATTGACTGCCGAAACCCAACGCCTGGTCAAGATCACCAGAGCGCAAGGCGTTCCATAGTTCCACGACATCAAGCTCCAGCGACGCCACAAGCCGATAGGGTCGAGACTCGACTTCAACAGCAAGCGCCGGTCGCGCAGCTAGGAATTTTCGCAAGCGGGTCATTTCAGCGCGCACCGTGACCACGTGCTCACCAGAGCCGAAAAGTTGCTCACTCAGCTCTTCCGCGCTCATGCCTCGACCGCGCTGATGTGCCTCCCAGCACAACAAGAAAAGAATTTCCGCATGACGTTGGCTCAGCTCTACGGCATTTCCCGCACCATCGACCAGCAAGGGCTTGGCTCGACCGACCGCACTTAGTGTCGTGGGCCCAAGCCCCGCCTGCACCCCACCGTGATAGAGACACGTTGGCATGCGGTCCGCGTAGAGCTCTCGCAGGTATCCTTCGCAAGCTAATCCGGTGGCTTTCATCAACGCCAGCGCATGCCCGGCAACGGCACGATCACCGCCCGTAATGTCCAGGGCCCCTAAGATCTTTCCGGTAATCGGGTCGCGAACAGGGACTGCTGTGCACGAGAAGCATTGGATATGGAGGGCAAAATGTTGTGTTCGTGCCACTTGAACGGGACGTCCGGTGACTAAAGCAACCGCAGGGGCGGACGTGCCCATGCTTTGCTCCGCCCAATTAGCGCCAGGACCGAAGGATAGATCCTCCGCGAGAGTCCGCGTGTGGTGGTCGCCCTCCACCCAGAGTAAGGTGCCGGCGTAATCGACGACGGCCACAATTAACCCTGACTCAGCCACGGAGTCCGTCAACACACTCCGCACCATTGGTAACAGAGCAGCAAGGGGGTGGTTTCTTCGATAGTCATCCAACTTCAGCCCGTCGTAGAACAACGGGGCGTCAGTCGACTCGGCGTCAAGAGAATGAGCGCGAGAGCGACGCCACGAGGCTTCCAACTCCGGAGGTAGTCCGCGGTAACTCAGACCACCGTTTGCGACCAGTCCTTCTCTCATCTGAGACCCACCTCAAAGAAGAGCGCTTGAATGTGATCATCATCACATACTCTAGGTGAGTCAAATACCCCTTGACAAGACCGACTCCCAGATCGAGACAGGTGAAGCTAGTTAGCTGTACTGACCGGACACATTATTCGATGGACACGTAGGCCAACTGCTCCACTGACCCTCTAACCAA
Source organism: Auritidibacter sp. NML100628 (assembly GCF_003185985.1). Classification (NCBI taxonomy): domain Bacteria; kingdom Bacillati; phylum Actinomycetota; class Actinomycetes; order Micrococcales; family Micrococcaceae; genus Auritidibacter; species Auritidibacter sp. NML100628. The sequence goes on along the minus strand of NZ_QHLP01000003.1, from coordinate 142,392 downwards.
TTCGAGACGTCGGGAAATCTAGCTACCAATATCAGTAGCGTGAGCCACCAGACATTATCCTAAGGTGAGTCACTGCACCTCAGACGCTCAAGGATGGCCCCATCTATGGCTTCACCGACCACATTGTCGTCGAAGAAAACCGTCACAACAGTATTCGCCGTTGGTTTGATGTTGTTCTCGATGTTTTTTGGGGCCGGGAACCTGATCTTCCCTCCCATGCTCGGTATCGAGTCCGGCGATCGGTTTGCGCCTGCAATCACCGGCTTCCTGGTGGCCGGCGTGGTCCTACCGGTCATCACGATCATTGCTGTCGCAGTGTCTGGTTCCGGCGTCAGGGATATGGCCTCTCGAGCTGGCGTCATTTTCGGTGTCATCTTCTCAGTGGTTGTCTATCTCTCCATCGGTTCGTTTTACGCCATGCCACGCGTGGCAGCGATCGGTTACGAACTCGGCATTGAATCCACCTTTGGACTATCCGGTACAGGCTGGCGCGTGTTCTTTACCGGGCTCTTCTTTGCCGTCGCGTTCGTCATTGTGCTATTCCCAGGCAAGGTGGCCGACTCCTTGGGTAAAGTCCTCACCCCCGCCCTGCTCATTCTGTTGACCGTGATGACCATCGCCGTTATTGCGTCCATGAATAATCCCCCGGTAGCTCCCACCGAGGAATACGCTTCCAGCCCGCTGATCGCCGGAATTCTTCAGGGCTACTTCACCATGGATTCCATTGCCGCTCTGGCATTCGCCATCGTGGTGGTCTCCAGCTTCGGCGCTGCTGGCATAACCAACCACAAGAGAGTGGTAAAGCTCAGCGCAATCTCGGCCTGTATCGCCGGCTTCTTCCTCATGCTGGTTTACCTCGGTCTGGGCTTTATGGGCACGCGCATGCCGAATAAAGAAAGTTATTCCGATGGCGCAGAAATTCTGTCCAGCGCGTCGAAGCTGACTTTGGGATTGACCGGAGACATCATCTTCTCCGCTGTGGTTCTGCTGGCATGCCTGACCACCGCGGTTGGTCTGATTGCTGCCTCAGCGTCGTTCTTTGAAGAACTACTCCCCCAGCTGTCCTACCGTAGCTGGGCAATGATCTTCACCGTGATCGCATTCACTCTTGCTAATCTCGGCCTGGAACGCATCCTGACGTTCTCGACACCCATCATCGGACTGATCTACCCACCCGCAATAGCCTTAATCGTCACCAGCTTGGTCCACCTGCTGGTCCCGCGTCGCCAGTTACCACTGACCTACCGCACCGGTGTCTATGTCGCGCTGATCTTCTCGGCCCTTGATCTGATCGTGTCCAACAATCTGTTCGGTGCTGAGGTCCTGGCCGAGCCACTGGCGATCATCCCGTTGTTCTCAGCGGGACTGGGATGGATGGTCCCCACCGTCGTGGCAGCAACCATTGCCTTCATCTTCGATATGCAGCGCGGCCTGACCCGAGATGATGACCTCGTCTCAGGAGAAATCCGCGACCCTCTCCAAAGAGATGAGACGCCATCGTCCGACACGAGCCAGGCACTGAATCGCTCCTAGAGGCTCGCCTTTGACGCAAAGACCCTGTTCACAAATCGATGACATGAGCGGGGCTCGGTCGTCTTATTCCCAGTTAGCCCCCATCCTGCCGAGTTCTTCCCTGCAATCCGTGACATGTCGAACGTGGACCCTTTGTTTGAGGATGAGCGTGATTCCGCTACTTCCCTTTATGTGCAACGAAAAAGCCCGCCAACTCAACGAGTTAGCGGGCCTAGGGTGGAGACGCCGGGAATCGAACCCGGGTCCGATGTGAACTTCAGTAGGCTTCTCCGTGCGCAGTCTGTTCTGAAGTTTTATCGACCTCGATCGTCCCACAGACAGGCGATCATTCAGGTCTAGTCGGCTTCAGGTCTTCGTTGATTCCCCCGACAGGGTCAACGAACAGTGGCTATCTAATCGACGCCAGACACCGGGCCGATAGCATTCCCGGGCTGACGGACTCGATCACTGATTAGGCAGCGAGAGCGAAGTCAGTGCGCTTAGATTCGGCACTTAATTGATTGCAAAGGGCGTTTACGAGATGACTTTGCGTCCTCGGCACGCTTCCCTTACCTCAACTCACATCGTCGAAACCGATCGTCCCCTCTTCGATTATGTTCCACGAAATCGTGGATACACCAGAATAACCCGTCGAAAGTCCGCCCGCAAGTCACCGACGAGACTCATAGAAAGTCCCCGCGTAGGCAGGGGCCGTGCCTCAGGTAGTTTTCCCCGCGAAATGTCTTTACCGGTGGGCTGGGGTGGGGCGACGATGGGGTATGACGCATAAGGATGTTTCGATGCAGACTCGGATTGAAGTCACCAAGCACTATGCGGCCAGGTATGCTGCGGCTTCCAAGAAGGTCAAGGGTCAGATTCTGGATACGGTGGTGGAGCTGACTGGCTGGCACCGGGATCATGCCCGTCAGCAGCTCAAGCGCCGATTAGCTCAGCCTAAGGGTCGGGCCACCGCGACGGTGGCGGTCATCGATCGGCGCAAGACCAAGGCCCGCAAATACTCCTATGACGCCGTGAAAGTCTTGCAGTCGGTGTGGTCGGTCTCGGGTGGGTTATCGGGCAAATATTTGGCTGCCTCGATGGCTGATTGGCTCGAAGGCCTGGAGGCCTACGGTGGGCTGGTGGCCGGTCACAACCGCTACAGCGCCACAGTACGAGCAGAGTTATTGGCGATGAGTGCTGCCACGATTGACCGGTATTTGCAACCGGTGCGGGCCAAGGATCCGATCCGAGGCAAAGCCGCTACCAAACCCGATAGCCTGTTGCGCAATTCGATCACGATTCGTAAAGCCGGTGACGAGCTCGACGACGAACCCGGACTGTTTGAAGTCGACACGGTGGCCCACTGCGGGCCCACGCTCAAAGGCGAATTTGTGCGCAGTGTCAATTTCACCGATGTGCGCATCGGCTGGGTCTACACCACCGCGATCCGCAATAACGCTGCGAAACACGTTGTGGCCGCCTGCACCAACTTTGTAGACGCGATCCCGTACCTGGTCACCGCCATGGACTTCGACAACGGCAGTGAATTCATGAACTACGACCTGTTGGACTGGTCCGCCGACCACAAAGTGTTTTTCACCCGTGGCCGGCCCTATCAGAAAAACGACCAAGCCACCATCGAATCCAAGAACCATCACGCGGTGCGCAAATACGGGTTCTACTACCGCTACGACACCGCCGAGGAACTGGCGCTGTTACAGCGGTTATGGCCACTGGTCAATGATCGACTGAATTTCTTCACGCCAACCAAAAAACCCACCGGCTGGACCACCGACGCGGTGGGCCGCCGCCAACGAGTCTATGATCAGCCCACCTCGCCCTATCAGCGCCTTGTGGCGTCGGGGATCCTCAGCCCGGCACAACACCAACAACTCGCTGCTTACAAGGCCAGTCTGGACCCTGCGGCAATGGCCACCGAAATTGATGCCATCCAGCAGCAACTCATCCGCTTAGCTGCTGCTAAAACCCGCCAACTCCAACGCGAACTTGACGCCGCTGATCGGCCACCACACCCTGCTGGCATCAAGATCCACCGCCGCGCCAGCTAATCGAACATCCGGGGATTATTTGTCTGAGGCACGGCCTACCTTTCGCGGGGATCTTGACATGAGGCACCCCGGTCACGCGAGCTCCCTGATTGCCCGGGAGCTGTGTTCTTCTGCAAAGAGCTAAAACTCCAACGCGGAGACCCCGCGCCGGTTGGCTTGCCGCATCGCTCGTTGTGCCTCACGCGCATCTTGCTGCTCACGAAGTGCTTGGCGCTTGTCAAAGTCACGCTTACCCTCGGCAACGGCGATCTCTACCTTGGCGATACCATTCTTAAAATAGAGCTTAAGTGGCACAATGGTAACGCCTTTGTCCTGGACAGCGCGCTCAAGCCGATTCAATTCTGCACGGTGTAGTAGCAATTTTCTCCGGCGTCGCGATGCATGGTTCGTCCAAGAACCGTTGAGGTATTCAGGAATGTAGACCTGTTCGAGGTAGAGCTCACCATTGGTAAACTGGGCGAACCCATCACCAATCGAGGCTTGTCCCTCGCGTAGTGATTTAACCTCAGTTCCCATCAGAGACAGCCCGGCTTCATAGGTATCTTTGATCGTGTAGTTGTGACGAGCTTTCCGGTTCGAGGCAACAACCTGGCTATTGGGGTCAGGTGTTTTTTTCCCGTTCGATTTCTTCGCCATCGTCAGCCTCACCTCTTCCCCAAGATCTCGTTGAACATACCGGGCACATCTTGTCGATCAACCCAAAAATTATACACGTCGGCCCTCTCCGAAGTCATCTAACGGGTCAGAGAGGGTCGCGACGTGGAAATAGTTAGAGCAAGCCCTCGGGGTCAACCGCGGTCCCGTCTAACAGCGTTTCAAAGTGCAAATGGCACCCGGTGGAGTTACCGGTTGTGCCGGTATAACCGATGACGTCACCCTGGTTGACCTTCTGACCTGGACTGACGACGTAACGGGTCATGTGATGGTACTTTGTGGCCAATAGCCGACCGTTAACCTGCCCGTGCGAAATGACGACGCGACGACCCGAGGTCCACACGGCCCAGTCAGCGTTCATGACCGTGCCGGACGCGGCGGCCTTGATCGGTAGACCACAGCCACCGCCATAGTCGATTCCGGTGTGAACGTATCCGCCAGCTCCTCCATAGTCAAAAGTTCCGGCTGGGGTGGGACGCCACCCAAATCCAGAAGTCTGGTAGGTATTGAGGGGAGGAACCAGACCCCACGCCGAGGAACTGCTGGAAGGTTTCGAGGATCCCGAGGAGCCCGATGATTTGGACGACTCGTTGGCCGCAGCCTCTTCTGTGACTTTTTGGTCTGCGTCACGCGAGGCCTTAGAGGCTTCTTCGGCCTTTTTCCGTGCTTCTTCAGCCTCCTTGCGCTGACGTTCCGACGCCTTAGCGGCCGCTGCTCGTTCCTCTGCTTCACGAGCCTTACGTTCCGCTTCTTCTGCTTCCTTGCGTTTGCGTTCAGCCTCTTCGACTGCCTCTTGGTATTGGCCTTCTAAGTCCGAGGTTGCTGATTCTTGATCGAGCAACTCACGCTGACGCTGAGCGATGTCTTCGTTCACCGAAGATTGCTCGGCGCGGTTCTCGTCGATCTGCTTCTGAATCTTCGGACGTTCGGCCTTCAGTTCTTCCGTGAGCCGCTCGGTGTCGGACACCATCGTGTCCAACTCCTTCTTTGCGGCTCGAGCCTCGTCACGGGCTTTTTCTTCAGCTTCGAGAGCTTCCTCGGCCTGTGCCTGTAGCTCTTCGATTTCTTGTTCCACACCGGCGAGACGTGCGTCCGTATTACGGTCGGTGGCTGCCTGCTGGGAGGCCTGGGAAGACCGTGAGGATTGGATGCGTAGCGCCTGCTGAGTCAGTCCCATAGTCTCGGGCAGGGAGGAATCAGAAACACCGAGCATAAACGACAGATCTTGCGAGACCCCGCCACGCCGGTAGGCCTGGTGGGCAATCTGGCCAACTTCCTCGCGCGCTTGTGCAACCTGTTGTTCCGAGTCATCGATCTCGGCCTGAATTTCCTGACGACGTTGCTGGGCTGAGGTCAATCGACTCTTGAGCGACTGCACTTCATCCACGGCAGCTTGCACTCGAGACTCTGCGTCTTCAACAGCCTGTTGCGCACCGGGCAACTGCTCTTGCAACTCGTTGAGCTCCGTGACCTTTTTCCGGATGTCCTCATCGAGCCCTTCCAGGTTGGCATTCAAGTCGCCCCGGTCAGACTCCAGTTTTTGCTTTTGGCTTTCCAAATCCGACAAGGAATCAGACAAGTCTGATTCCTGCTGACGCGATTCGTCCAGCTGCTGTTGCAACTCATCGACCTTGTCCTGCGCATGGGCTGGCGCGATACTGCTGACTGTCAGCACCGCCATCAAGCCAGTCGCAATAACACACAGAGGTAGCCGGTTACGGCTCATGAAAAGTACTCCTTCACGGAACGGGGGAAGACGAAGGACTCAAGCAGGCCACTGCCGAGCTAGACCTTGAGGTATCGCCGCAATGTCAACCAGGACGAGACCGCAGCCAGAACCACGGCAATCACTATCAACAATGGTATGAGAACGAGGGCATCTTGCCCGGATATAAAGCCAGTGTCTGGATATTGGGTGGCCAACCAGTTACCAACAAAGAACTCTGCCAGTGCCCACGTCGTCACCGATGCCAGCACCGCGCCAAGGACCGCCGCCAACACACCTTCTGCCAGAAACGGGAGTTGGATCATGGATTTGGAGGCGCCGACCAAGCGCATAATCCCGGTCTCGCGTCGGCGGGAGAAGGCGGAGAGCCGGATGGTGGTCGCGATCAAAAGCGTTGCTGTCACCAACATCACCACGGCCAGTCCGACCGCAACGACTGAGGCGATGTTCATGATTGCAAATAACGACTCCAGCAATTCTCGCTGATCTGAGACCTCCTCAACGCCCGGCATATTGGCGAACATCTCGTTGATCACTTCGTATTGTTCGGGGTCTACCAATTTCACCCGGAATGATTCCGGGAGCTGGTCAGCCGTGACTACCTCAGCCATTTCGGAGTTGGCAAACTGCTCTTGGAAAATCTCCAACGCCATCTCTTGAGACTCGTACTCGTAGCTGTCGACATACTCTGCTGCTTGCGGCGATTCGAGCTGGTCTTCAATGGCCTGGCGTTGTTCATCGGTCACCGCGCCCGCCGAACAGGCCGCCGACAGGGAATTTTCGGTACACAAGAAGATCGCCACTTCAACCCGGTCGTACCAATAGCCCTTCATCTGGTTAATTTGTTGCTGAAGGAGACCGGCGGCTCCGACGAAGGTCAGGGACACAAAAGTCACCAGAATGACCGAGATGACCATCGAGAGGTTTCGGCGAATACCAGAGAAAGTCTCGCCGAAAATAAACCTAACTCTCACTGCTGACCCTCCTGGACGACCTGTTCCTGAACTGCCTCACCGCGCCGTGTGGCACGACGTGGCATCGGCTGGTCATCTCCATAGGCCTGCAGCTGGCGCTCGTGTTCAGGACTAATGGAGGGAGAGTAACCGCCTTCGGCTTCATCACGCACAATACGACCATCCACAAGTTCCACCACACGCTTTTTCATCGAGTTAACGATGTCGTGATCGTGGGTCGCCATCACCACGGTAGTGCCGTTCTGGTTGATCTTGTCCAGAACTTCCATAATTCCCCAGGACGTTTCGGGGTCGAGGTTACCGGTGGGCTCATCGGCCAACAGAATCGCCGGGCGGTTCACAACCGCACGAGCAATCGCCACGCGCTGTTGCTCACCACCGGATAGCTCGTGTGGCATCCGCTTCTCTTTCCCCGCCAACCCCACGGTCTCGAGCACATCGGGCACGTTTTGGCTGATCAAGGCATTACGTTTGCCTAACACTTGCATTGCAAAGGCCACGTTGGCAAACACGGTTTTGTTCGGCAACAACCGAAAGTCCTGAAAGACCACGCCCAAACCGCGTCGCAGGTGAGGAACCCGCCAGCTCGGCAGTTTGGCGACGTTTTTTCCTGAGACGTAGACGGAACCGGAGCTTGCACGTTCTTCTCGCTGGACCAGTCGGATAAAAGTTGATTTACCGGATCCGGAGGCACCAACTAAGAAGACGAACTCACCGCGTTCTATTTCAACGGTCACGTCTTCGAGTGCTGGTCGCGAGGTACGGTGATAAACCTTCGTGACATCTTCGAATCGAATCATGTTCTACTCCGACCGGGCAGAATACCCGCCGGCGGTGTGGCCTAATCGGGGAAGTCTTCCAGCGCCGGCCCTTCAAGAATAGTCACGAATTGGTAACCGTTGTGGGAGGCTGAGCCATGAGAGATGCTGTGTCGCCGAAGTCGACTAGTTCTCGTCCTCGCCGTCATGCCGGTCACCGGCACGCCACCGGATGCCAGCATCGATGAAGTCATCAATTTCGCCGTTGAAGACCTTATCGGGGTTACCTTCCTCGTGCCCGGTCCGCAGATCTTTCACCATCTGATAGGGATTGAGCACATAAGAGCGCATTTGATCACCCCAGCTGGCTTTTACGTCACCGGCGAGTTCTTTCTTCTTGGCATCTTCTTCCTGCTGGCGTAGCAACAGCAACCGCGACTGCAAGACCCGCAGGGCAGCAGCGCGGTTTTGAATCTGAGACTTCTCGTTCTGCATCGACACCACGATCCCGGTGGGAATATGGGTCATACGCACCGCAGAGTCGGTGGTGTTGACCGACTGACCACCAGGGCCTGAGGAACGGAACACATCGATCTTCAGCTCTGTCTCGGGAATCTCCAGCGAGTCATCGGATTCAATCACCGGCACGACTTCAACCGCGGCGAAGGAGGTCTGTCGACGTCCCTGGTTGTCGAAAGGAGAAATACGGACCAAACGGTGCGTTCCGGCTTCAACCGATAACGTTCCATATGCGTATTCAGCATTGACCTCAAAAGTTGCCGACTTCATCCCAGCTTCTTCGGCATAAGAGGTGTCCATCACCTTGGTCGGGTACCCGTGGCGTTCGGCCCAGCGCAAATACATTCGCATCAGCATCTCGGCGAAGTCGGCAGCATCCACACCACCGGCACCGGAACGAACAGTCACCACCGCCTCGCGCTCATCATATTCACCGTTGAGTAGCGTGACAGTTTCTAGCTGGCTAAGTGCATCGCGGATGCTGGAGAGTTCACTGGCCGCGTCATCCAAAATGGCCGGTTCTGACTCTTCCCTGGCCAATTCCACCATGACTTCGAGATCGTCAATGCGTGATTCCATGGTGGTCAACCGTTCCAGTTCGTGCTGACGCCGCGAGAGCTTGGAGGTGATTTTTTGAGCCTCATCAGGGTTGTCCCATAGATCAGGTGCCGCGGCCTGACGGGATAGCTCCTCGACGTCAGCGCGAATCTGCGGCAAGTCGGAGACTTCCGCAATCGAGGCATAGGTAGAACGTAGACCCGCGATCTCGGCGGGGAAATCAATTTCAGCCATGACCCTCCAAGCCTACGTCATCTGAGCCGGAGGGCAGAAAACGGCTCAGCGTTGCAGACTGGTGCGAGCGCTGGACTCTGCGTGCACCTCTACCCCATCGGGAAGAAACCAACTCACCACCGGGACCTCCGCCCGTGCGGTCAACTCCACCACCACTGTATCCCCGCCAAGGACTCGGACATCGACGACGTCAAGGTCGCCGAACCGCTGGTAGGCCCCCGAAGAATTGAGATAGTCTTCAACCCGACCCCGGGCCGACCGGGCATTGAGTCTTGGCGTTTGGGTTACCACGCTGTTGCTATTGGGTTCTGAGATGGCAGGTGTATCAAGACGAAAGTCGGCGGCCGCCACGGATGCCACAGTGTCGGCGGTCGATAGGAGCTTGCGCGACTGGAGATTGACCTGCGTGATTGCCAAGATCGTGACCGCACAGGACAACAAGACGGCGCATATCCCCATCAGCAAAATGCTGGTCTGTCCTGAATCTTCGCACATTCGGACACGCCATCGAGCTAGTATCTTACTCAAATTCACCCACTTGATAGTCAGCGACTGAGTTCAACGTGGCCACGCTGGTCGGGTTACCCAAGATACTGGGAACCAGCGGAAGACCCACACTAGTGGATATTTCGATCTGCGCTAGTGAGCCCGGAGCGGTGCAACTGTCAGGTGAGCAGTGAATGGCGACGGTAATTTGGTCTGGATCAACGCCGTAATCCTCCACGGTTCGCTCAATGCTGGCTCTGGCTCGTTGCTCGCCCTGTTCATCGTCCGAAGCCTGCGCAAGCATTCTCACGCCCTGATCAGCCGCTGCAACGGTGGCGTAGCCGGCGGATTGGATCTGGGCGATGAGTACTAAGAAATAGATCACCGGCACCAGTAGTACGGCAGCAAGTACCGTGAATTCCACGGTCGAAGACCCCTCATCGGCGCGATGGTCGCATCTATTGGGTGAAGCTATACGCATGGCCACTCACCTCCCACGTGACAGGAGCGGCGACGAACCCGACCATGGGGATGCCGTGCTCGACGGTGATGGTAATCAACTCCGCTCCATCACCACCGGGTACTGCGGAAACCTGAGCACTCACCTGAGCCTGCGAAGCCCCCGGTATCGACTCGGTCAGTAGCGTCTCGGCCCGCTCCACGCCGTCGCTGACGGACTTATCAGCTAGCCCCGCATAACGGGCGCCTGCTGAGGCCGCGTCAATCATCGTATTGCGCGTGTGAATAATGACCGCTAGTTGCATGATCGAAACCATCAGCACCGCAATGACGGCGATGATCATGGTTGATTCCGCCACGGCGGAGCCACGCTCACCTCGCAACGAACCGGTGGATTCCCACATCTTAGTTTGTTGAAACTTGATCGATCGCCTGGTTGAAGAGGTCTGCCAGAGCCGGGCCGGCAAGTGCCAGCAGGCCAGCCACCAGCACAGCCGACATCAGGGTAATCATCACCCAGCCTGGAACATCTCCTCGTTCATCTCGTCCCAGGCGCTGGAGTGAATTGGACATCCAGATCATCAACGTAATCAGGCTCTTCATAGTGTGTCTCCTTCTTGTCGTGACTTACTCGTCGTGGATTTCTGGTCATTCCTTTTTTGGGGGGTGATCTAGTCTGTATTGCTCGAAACTCTCAAACACCGAGGTTCAATAGCGAGAGGCCCGGATAGACGGCAAAGAGGACTGTCAGAGGCAGGATGCCGAAGATCAATGGGGCCATCATGCCGATCTCTTTCTTGCCCGCGACTTCCATCAAGTTTCGTTTCGACATCTCACGGACATCATGGGCTTGTGCCCTTAAGACCTGCGACAGCGGAGTACCGCGTTCCAAGGCCACCAAGAGCCCAGAGATGAATCGTTCGACGGCCGGTATCTGGACCCGGTGGTCACAGGACCGCAGGGCAGTAGCGAAGCTGCAACCGGCATGGAGATCTCGCATCACGCGATCAAATTCGGTAGCCAGCTCTCCCTCAGCGGAGTTGGCCACCCGTTCGATGGCACCCTGTGCAGTGTCTCCGGCCGATACTGACAAAGCAACTAGTTCGGTCACGGTGGGAAACTCCGCCAAGATACGGGCTTTGCGACGAGATACCTGGGAGCTGAGAACATTATCCCGCAAGAAGAAACCCAGGACGCCAAGACCAAGAACCACGATGACGCCTAGCAGGGGCGTGAGTGAGTAGTTCACGGCAAGCCCGATACTGACCACCATTCCGGCGGATGCTCCAAGTAGGGCATACATGAGTTGCTCTGTGCGATACTGTGCCACGGTCATCTCGAGGCCAGCACTCCACAGTTTTCTCTGTAATTGGTCAGAACCGAGGTTCATCATATCCAGCAGTCTGGCCACTCGACCCAGCAACGGGGCGGCCAACTTGTAGATCGTACCGAGGACCCCACTGGGCCGAGCCGTCACCGGTGCCGTCGCAGGAGCAAATCCCCGGAGCTGAGGTTGGACGCGCTGGACTAGCGAGGGCGACCCACCTGTCCACACGACCAACATGATCAATACAAGACCGGTACCTAAAAGTGCCCCGCACCCTAAGGCCAACCAACTTGGCACGCTCATAAAACTCTCCTCTCAGCCGGAAGAGCCCCAATCCTGCGCATTAGCCAATAGCACAAGGCACTAACCACCACGCCGAACAGCAACACGAGCATGCCTGCCATCGTTTGATAAGCAGCCAACGCCTGCGGTTGTGTTGCCAAAAGTAGTAGCACGACCCACGGCGCGACCACAGCCAGACGCGCCCCGTTGATAGTCCAAGACTGTCGCGCTTCCAGTTCAGCTCGAGTTTGTGCCTCTTCACGCAAAAAGTCCGCCAAGGTCTCCAGTACTGCACCAATATCTGCGCTACCGACATCCCGGGTCATCATCAACGATGCCGCCAGCCGATCGGCTACTGGATCGGCCAGACGCTCCTTAAGGCGTGTTAGGGCATCAGAGAACCGCATTCCGGCCCGATAATCTGCGGTGAAATCTTCCAACGCGGGTCTGAGTTCTTCGGGACCGTGAATCGCCAATTGTGACAACGCCTCGGGCAACGTCAATCCGGCACGAATCGCGGACCGTAAATGGTCTACCGCCTCGGGCCATACCTCGCGCATCGTCGCTTGCCGTTTTCTGGCTGACGATTTCAAGATGCCAAATGGAAGCAGAGCTGCGAAGAGTCCAAAGCAGATCCCCAACGGAACCGCTCTCGTCAGGGCAATCATGACCAGCCCCACCACCAAAGCCAAAATGGCCGAACTAGCCACGACAGTGGGGACGGTAATGCGTTCGATCCCAGAACGAATAACCAGGTTCTGAAGTCCTGACACGCGAGAGGGCTTGCGACTCTCCTGGGCAGGCTGGGCCCACCATGACAGCCAAATCAGGAGTAGCCCGACCCCTAGGATGAGCCCGAGCAACACGCTCATGCGTTCGCGCCCATCAAAGCGCGGACGTCCATACCGTGGTCACGAAACTTTTTGCTATCCACCAAACCGCTGGGGTTAAAAACTAGTTCGTGCTCTGGTCGATGAAAGACTGGAGCCGATTCGATCACACCGGCTTCGACACGTTGCCCGACCGCACGGATCTCAGCTATCCGTCGCTGTCCTCGGCGGTCTTTTTCACAGTGCACCACCAGGTCAAAACAACTGGTCACCGTCGGGACCACGAATTGTGAGGTGATATTGTCCCCTGCCAATAAAGGTAGCGTGCAGATTTTGGTGAGTGCATCCTGGGCACTGTTGGCGTGCACCGAGCACATTCCCGACAGTCCGGCGTTCATCGCAATGAGCATGTCCAAGCTTTCGGCCTCACGGACCTCTCCGACAATAATCCGGTCCGGACGCATCCGCAGGGCTTCTTTTACCAGGCGACGCAACGAAATCTCACCATAACCTTCCAGATTGGCCTGCCGACACTGCATGCTCACCACGTCACGAACCGGTATCTGCAGTTCAAAGATCTCCTCAACGGTAATCACTCGCTCTCTGGCCCCGATGGCAGCGGATAGACAATTCAACAGAGTGGTTTTCCCGGCTTGAGTGGCACCGGACACCAGAATGTTCAGCCCGGCAGTCACGGCAGCCTCTAAAAACATGGCGGCTTGAGCGGTTAGCGAGCGGGTACGGACCAAATCCTGAAGGTTGTGCGCTCGAACAACGAATTTTCGAATGTTAACGGCCCAGTGTTGTGCCGTAATCTCCGGAATAACCACGTGGAGCCGTGATCCGTCGGGTAAGGCAGCGTCAACGAACGGTGAGGACAGGTCGAGTCGACGCCCCGAACTTTTCAGCATCTTCTCGACCAAGTCTCGAACCTGTTGCGCACTCAACGAGACATTGGTCAACTCTGTGGTGCCACCGCGAGCGCAGAAAACTTGGTCGGGAGAGTTGATCCAGATTTCTTCGACAGAATCATCGTCCAGCAGCCGTTGCAGCGGTCCGAAACCAGCGACAGCGTCTAGCACGGCTTTTTGAGCAACCTCACGATCGGCCAAAACCGGCACGCTACCTGTCAGTGAACGCGCATCATAGTTCTGTGTGACGTGGTAGACGAGGTCTCGAACTGCAGTGAGATCTTTAGAAGGGTCAATATTGGATCGGCGTATCTCTTCGCGAACTTCTGTTTCCAGTATGCGCAAAGCGTCCATCGAATCATTGCTCCCCTTCAGCAACCAAAACTGTCGTCTGACATCACAAAACTGTGACCCCACTCACTGTAAACAATAAATTGAGCTGAGAAAACAGTGGTTCCTGAAATTTCTGGATAATTTATATTATCCACAGGTCTTACAAATACTCTCGACGCATTCGTACCCGGCGACGAAGATAGAACCGACCAGAAACCCATGACACACCGGATTGACGATGCTTCTTGAGCTCTTCGGACTAGCAACTCCGCAACCGCCCCGATGGGTGCTTGAAAACCTTCCCGCGGGTGGCGGTGCTGAATTGGAACAGCTGATCAGACAGCACGCAGAAGCCCAGCTACGGGACTACCAGTTGTGGTTCGAGCAACGTCGCTTGGCGGACCTCGATCACACTCAGCTCACCCAGTGCTGCGAGCATGTGCCCTCGGCCGGTCATGTCCTGCGGCTGATTGCCCGGCCTGACCACGCAATACCAAAGGAACGGATAGATCATCCTGGGTTGAATCTCGTGACTACTACCGGACCTGACGCCGGGCGTCTTGTGCCGGTCACACGAGAACCATTGTCCGTGGGCCGACAGCACGCGCACTATCAAATCAACGATCCGTATCTGCTCGATCGTGATTTTAGCGTGCATCTGACGCAGCACACCACCCAGTTGACAACCTACAGCCCGCTAACACAACCTGCCGAAACGTCGCACGAGAGATCGGTTTCATCGCAGTGGCCGGCACAAGAGACTCTGTCCAGAGGGCAGACAAGTTTTCGTCTCGTCTCCCCGCACTATCCCCGGCTGCCAGAGTTAAGGGCCCCAGCCGTACTGGAGATTGATCCGGGCCCGGAGCCTCAGCCGCCGAATGTTGTGCTTCAACTGGTAATGGCAGCCAGTCCGATGATCATCGGACTGGTGATGATGGTTGTCACAGGAATGTGGTATTTCCTGCTCTTCAGCGCGATTTCGGTGATCGTCGCCGTGGTCATGATCAGTCAATATCGCGCGAAACGCCGGAAGTTTATCGCAACGATCACCCGACTATCTACCGAACAGGGACAACACCGACTGAATGAAACATACACTCCAGACCAACTGCGTTTCGCTCTGCGATCTATCGCCCCAGATCCGCTCGGGCTGCTCCGACCGCATTTAGCAACTCCAACCATCCGCTGGGGAGACGGGATCCTCGCGGTCAAGCTTGTGCGGAGTGACGCCGACGAGAAATGGGCGCAGCATACCCAAGTTCATACCGCTATCGCCCAACATCTGGCTCCAGGCTCAACCACCGTGGTCCGCGGGCTACCCGAACAGCTTGCCTCGGTCACACACTGGCTGCTGGCACAGTGCCACCATCACGCAGCGGCCACCCAACAACGTGTCTGGGTCCATACGAATTCCGAACGGGACAAGGAACTGATCGATTCCGTCCTACCATCAACAATCATTGATACGACCGGTACGCTCACTCGGGACGACCTGGACCAAAAATTCGCCCGTACTCCCCTGGTACGGATTGAACAGGTAGACGAGAACTGTCCCAGACCTCCGGCCAGCCAAGAGGTGGTGTTTGATGTTAGCGATGGCTCAGTATCAGGTCTGGGCCAAGATATCTCGCAGATCAACTTCTTTGGGATAAGTGTCACCACTTTAGATTTGGTTACTTCACGCCTACTCAGCCAATTACCGGCAACCAGGAGTCATAGCCCGCTGTTGAGCCTTCCGTCTACATTTTTTACCGCTCATAGCGCGGGAGATCTGCGGGTGGAGATCGATGCCAGAGATAGCGCCGACGCTTTAGATCTGGTCGCAGACGGACCACATGTGTTGATTACCGGCACGACCGGATCGGGAAAATCTGAGCTCTTACTGACTGTTCTAGCCCAACTAGCGATGAACTACCCTGCGGACCAGCTATCGATGGTACTCCTCGATTTTAAAGGTGGTTCCTCCTTCGCGGTCCTCGAGGACCTGCCACATGTGATGGCGGTGGAAACCAACCTCAGCGCCGGACTATCTTTGCGATCTTTGGGAGCTATCGAAGCCGAATTACACCGCAGAGAGAAGCTCTTTGCTGAGTATCGGGTCCCCGATTACTCATCGTTCCGACAGAACGTGCCCCATGTCGTCTTGCCACGGCTTGTGGTGGCCATCGATGAACTGAAAATGCTAATCGAAGACCACCGTCAAGCCCAAGATGTTCTGATCCGCCTCGCCTCCACGGGACGCTCACTGGGATTCCATTTGGTGTTGGCAACACAGCGGGCTCAGGGGACCGTGACCTCTGACGTGCGGGCGAATCTGGGCTCGGTACTCTGTCTTCGCACAGCAACAGAACAAGATTCCTGGGACCTGATCGGTGATGCCTCGGCCTATCGCATCAGCGCTTCTCAGCCAGGACATGGGATTCTGCGTCGCGGACCGGCCGATTCCGAGATCTTTCAGACTCCTATTATGCGACTACCTTCTGAACCGGTCACGCTCACCCCAGTCTCCGCCGATCGCCCGGTGTCGACAAAGACTGTCGCCACCACGAAGTGGCCACGGGTGGTATCCATGATTACCCAAGCCCATGAACAGGCCGGTCTGTTATGTCCTGACCCCATTGTCTTGCCTTCGCTACCCGAGCACTGGAATCCTAGCACTCAGAGCACAGACCCGTTAACACCGACATCAGGCATGATCCTAGGGCTCGTCGACCACCCAACCGAACGGATGCAAGCTCCGATATGGTGGAACCCCAAGACAACTTCTTCCGAGGCAACGCCTCAGAGCGGACGAAAACCCTGGATCCTAACCGGTTCTTTAGCCGTCATCGGCGCCAGCGGATCTGGTGCCGAAAAACTGCTAGATCGGGCAGTCACGACGTTCTTCACCCAGCACCACCAAGGGGACCCTTCGCCAAGGATTGCCAACAAGGTGGCCCTCTTTGATGGTCGCCCCCATCGAGAAGAATCCTCAGTGGAACGAGCAATCCACATAACGGAGAGTTCTCAGAACAGATGGTCGTTCCATGCTGAGTGCACCGGTGAAGAACTCGAAGAGGCTCTAGCGACCTTGAGAGAAATCCTTCAAGCTGGCCAACAGCTCACCATCATTATTCGACATTTTTCGGCGTGGGCCTCAAGAATCCCTGGTCGAGGCTTCGAGAGTTTTGAAGACCGTTTAATGACGCTGATCCGCGACTTCCCCAACACACTGAAAATCCTGATACATGGTGGCCGAGAATTGGCCGCGGGGCGCACCGTGGGGCTGATTACCGACCGGATATATCTGGGGTTCGGCTCAACCGAGGAACACCGTATGGTCTGGCCACGGATACGTCAAGCCCCACATATTCCATATCGTGGTGTCCTCGTGGGACGAGGATGGCCTGTACAAGGCCTGGAAATTCAGCTTGCTGAATGATATTGCATGGCCGAGGCATACATGCACACGGTGGCGGCGGTAGCAACATTTAGAGACTCAGCCTGGCCATACATCGGCACCGCGATCGACTGGACGGCCAGGTGTCGCTCATCATCGCTAAGCCCTTGTGCCTCATTACCAAACATCCAGGCCGTCGGGTCGGCCAATTGTGCCTCGCTCAGCATGTCTAGTGTGGTCTGTCCGTACCCGTCAGCCGCCAATAATTTCATTCCGGTCGCGGACAGTTCGGGTGCCAGTTCTCCGATATCAAGGCGAGACAAGACGGGGAGATGAAATAAAGAACCAGCCGTGGAGCGGACGACCTTCGGACTGAAGGGGTCCACGCTACCGCTAGTCAGAAACACCCCATCAGCACCCACCGCATCGGCCACACGGATAATCGTGCCGACATTTCCAGGATCCTGTACTCGGCACAGCACCGCGACCAAATGCAACCCGGCTAAGTCAAGCTGCTCTGGCTGTTCAGGTATTGCGCAAACAGCCAAGATCGATTGCGGTGACTGAGTATCGGACATGGCTTCTAAGACGTCCTGAGAAATCTCTGCAGCATAGACATTACGTCGCCGGACGACGTCCTGGACAAGACCAAATAATGCCGGATCAGAGGATTCGAGCTCCGAGGTCCAGTAAAGTTGATCAATCACACATCCCGGTCTCCAGCTCGCACGACGCTGTGATGCCGACGGTGTCTTTGCCTGAAGTTGCCCGGTTTCTGCTTTGAGCGCTTCCCGGACGGTTTGCGGTCCTTCAGCCAGAAACAGCCCTTGGCGACGACGCACAGCAGAACGCCCCCCCAAACCTGCGACGTGTTTAACTCGATCGGATCGAGCGTTGTCCAGGAACGGGACGGGGCGTTCAGTGCTCATCGGTATGCAGGTCGTTACGGTAGACGCAGAATACCAACGGACTAGCTGGCAGCCGGGGCGTTGACGTCCTCAGGCAGAGCGTTCTTAGCCTGCTCGACGATTTTGGCGAAAGTAGCTGCATCAGAAACAGCAATCTCAGCCAGCATACGACGGTCCAGCTCAAGGCCCGCCAAGCGTACGCCCTGGATGAAACGGTTGTAGGTCATTCCGTTTGCTCGAGCAGCAGCATTAATACGGGTAATCCATAGACGGCGGAAGTCACCCTTACGCTTGTGCCGGTGTTGGTAGTTGTATACATACGAGTGCAACAGCTGTTCTTTGGCCTTGCGGTACAGGCGAGAGCGCTGTCCGCGGTAGCCGGAAGCCCGCTCCAAGACGGTCCGGCGTTTCTTCTGGGCGTTAACCGCCCGCTTCACACGTGCCACGCGTATCTCCTTCAGTAGTCGATGATCGGCGGGGTCTTAGCTACACGGCCCCACCACAAAGTTGTGTGTAAAAAGAATGCTTAGATACCCAGCATTTTCCGGATACGACGAGTGTCACCCTTGGTCACCGCGACATCGCCCTTCAAACGACGAGTCAGTCGCGACGACTTGTGTTCCAGGTAGTGGCGACGGTTGGCACGCTGACGCATCAGCTTTCCGGTACCGGACACGCGGAAGCGCTTTGCGGCACCCTTGTGAGTTTTCATCTTCGGCATAGTTGCCGTTCTCCTTCGTGGTTGTGCTGACTCCCCCAGGAAGTCAGACTGAGCTCGGTGCCCTCCACCAAACTCTGTTGCCCTTCATCGCGTGATCGATGCGGGTACGGGTTCATCGTGACCGCTGAGCTAGCTCTTCCGAGGTGCCCGCGGCTTGGGCCCCGGCTTCGGAGCCTGGGAGGAAGACGTTGCTGAGGAACCCATCTTCTTCAGTTCCTCGGGCATGGCGTCTCCCACCGAATTCTTGACCTCGCGGTCCTTGGCCTGTTGCTCTCTGGCGGCCTTCGCTGCAGCAGCAGCCCGGTCGCGACGAGAGCCACCGCCAGAGCGTTGCGGTGACGACGGCTTCTTCGCGTCTTTCTTATCTCTGCGGTTACGCAACGGACCCACAACCATCACCATGTTGCGACCGTCCTGTCGCGGAGCAGATTCAACTTCGCCATACTCAGCTACGTCTTCAGCAAACTTCTCCAAGAGCTGGATCCCCAACTCTGGGCGCTGTTGTTCACGGCCACGGAACTGAATCATCGCCTTGACCTTGTCCCCAGATTTCAGGAACTTTTTGGCCCGGCCAGTCTTGGTCTCATAGTCGTGAGTATCAATCTTCAGACGGAACCGCACCTCTTTGAGTGTTGTTGAGGCTTGCTTCTTCTTCGATTGACGGGCCTTGACCGCAGCTTCGTATTTCCATTTGCCAAAGTCCATGAGTTTAGCCACAGGGGGTTTGGCTTTAGGAGCAACCTCAACAAGATCCAGATCCGCTTCGACCGCCAGACGCAAGGCGTCTTCAACACGCACGATTCCGACTTGTTCACCCTGCGGGCCGACAAGGCGGACCTCTGGCACGCGAATGCGTTCATTGATTCTAGGCTCGTTAATGCTGTTCTCCTCAAATAGTCTGTCGCAACGGCACAGGGCCACCGCGTTACCTCGCGGAATCGTGACACAAAAAATGCCTCCCTGTCAGACAGTGGAGGCTAAAACGTCACTCTGAGATGTTGAAAGCGTGACGTCTCTTCAAGGGACTGCTCAGCAATACCCTTGGCATAACCCGGAAACTCGGTATCGTCGCGATACTTCCTGCTAGCGCGGGTGGGAGCAAACCTCCACTTGTCTACCGACCTATGGTAGCAGGTCTCGCCTCGATATCCAACGCAGTCCCGGCGACCCGCGGGGTAAACCTTGAGCAATATCCATAGAGCTATGCCAAGCTTAGACCTATGACAGAACCACACTCCCACGACCACCTGTCCGACGAGCAACTCGACGACCTCCAGCACGGGGTCGAGGATCAGGTTCGCGAAATTCAGGACGTTCCTGCCGTGGAACTCATTAATACCACCGCAATCCACCTGATGACCGCAGCAGCGGTGAAATGCGGACTGGCGGACCTGCCCGATGCCGCAGAACAAACTGACCTCGATGAGGCCCGCAAGCTCATCACGGCCTTGGCCGGTCTGGTCACGGCAGCTGCCCCGGAAATCGGTGGGGCACACGCGGCTCCCCTACGTGATGGACTGCGCACCCTGCAACTCGCTTTCCGCGAGGCCTCAACCGTCCCAGATGAACACGGCAAAGGCCCTGGCGAGAAGTTTACCGGCCCCGTCTACGGTTGACTCACGCTACGAATCTATTCTCATCCCCGCTACCTACCCGGTATATACCAGGCCGGTAGTGGGCTTGAGCTAGCGTCAACTTGGCTACCGTTCAGGTTCTCGTCGGGTGATGTGGGCATTCACTGCCGGGCTAAACAATATGACTAACGCTACGGCCGCAGGGACAAGGAACGCGATGCCATACCACCAGTCAGCCGTGGAGAAGTAGTTAAAAGACAGGACAATGGCGAACAGCTCAATCACCATGACCGCTGCCCTGGTCCAGGCTTTACCTTTTACGACGCCATAGGCTGCTACGATCAACCAGATCGCTCCGATGGCTAAGAGAAAGGCGAGGAATAGCTCTGCCCCCAGGCCTAAGGTGCCATCTCCGATGTTCAGTACGGCCAGCACAGCCGAGACCGTAAGGACAAGCCCTTGGCAACCCACAATGAGGCTGAGCAACCACACCAGTGGTGCACGACTATCCACGCGATTGTCTTCGATGATGACCACCCCTGATTGTGCCCCTTTCCGGATCATTGTCTCATACCATCACGGGCCCACCGGCCTACTCTCCACCCCACGTAGGCAAACTTCAGGTGAACTAACAGGCTAAAAGGCGCACTGTCAAGAGCGCTCACTAAAAAGACGGAATGTTATGCCCCATGCCACAGTGGACGCAAATTGAGAGTGCTGTTGTGACAAATATCTCTTCAAATTTGACATTTCGGTGACTTTAGTCTCTTGCACGGAGCAAAACCACATGAAAACATTATTAACAACAGTCGACGAGCCGGTACAGGCCGGGCTCACAGCGTCGCACCCTCTCCGTTTTCTCGCGAGTTCTTCTCATTGTCTCCTCTGACAAGCTGAACTGTTTCTTACGGACAGCGGTCGCGAGCCATACCAGCAGCGAAAAGGAGCAATTCATTATGGATTGGCGTAGTAAGGCAGCGTGCCTGGATAAGGATCCAGAGCTCTTCTTCCCGGTGGGCAACACCGGTCCCGCGTTGTTGCAGATCGAAGAAGCTAAGGCAATCTGCAACCAGTGCCCTGTCATGGAACAGTGTTTGCAGTGGGCCATCAGCACCGGTCAGGATTACGGTGTCTGGGGCGGTATGAGCGAGGACGAGCGTCGCGCACTGAAGCGCCGTAAGGCTCGTGCCCGCCGGGCTTCCTAAGCCGAAGAGCCAGCACCCTTGAGAAAAGGCCCAGACCACACTTTTGAATCAGTGCCACCGAGACTGATCTTTGACCGGTCGTTTCACCGCCCTGAGCAATCTGCCAGAGCCTGAAACGACCGGTGTTTGTCTGCAGTACACGAAGGCCACGTAGGACAGGGCTCCGGAGCCCTGTTGGCCCACTTCGGTCTTTCTCACTCCTACTCAACCGGGATACTAACCCGAGCCAAGGTGCCACGACCGCCGGGGGTTGCCAGTTGCCATGAGATTGTTCCGTGCAGGTCCGAGGCCACCAACGTGCGGATAATTTGTGTGCCCAGCCCTCCGGCACTCGTCGCTGAGGTATGCTCCGGACGATCTGGACCGCGCGTGCCCTGGTAGCCGGGCCGGCCAGGACGACCCGAGTCTTCAATCTCGACGATCAGGTGCTCAACGGGTCGTGATGTGAGCTCGGTTCCGGGCAAATTTTCCGGGATTTGGGTGCTGTAGTAGGCCCGGAACCATACCGTTCCCCCCAGTTCGGAGTCGAGGCCGTGTTCCACCGCATTGGTGGCAAGCTCGTTGACGATCAATGCCAGCGGGGTGGCCAGTTCACTCGAGAGTTGCCCGAAGGCCGTGGAGATTTCGGTGTGGATTTCCCGCCCGGTGTTAGCGATGTCTACCGCCATCGTGAATTGTTGGGAGAGCAACTCGTCCATGTCGATGCGACGATCCACCGATTGTGACAGGGTTTCGTGAACCCGGGCAATGGTATCAACCCGCCCCATGGCTAGTAGCAACTCATGTTTGGCTTCCGGGGAGGTCATGCGACGTGATTGCATGCGTAACAGCGACCCGACGGTCTGCAGATTATTCTTCACCCGGTGGTGGATTTCCTTAATGGTCGCGTCCTTACCGATCAGCTGTCGATCACGATGGCGCAGTTCGGTGACGTCTCGAATGAGTAATACGGCGGCATAACGCTCTCGGTGTCGATCTCGTAGCGGGATCGACCGTATCGACAGAGACACTTTTCGAGTTTCGATCTCTGTGGTCTCCGTGCTGACACCATAAAGAACGCTAGGTAGCAGGTGGTCGGTGTGGCCTCGCGGGGGCAGGTAGTCGGTCACGACCCGGGAAAGTTGTCGGCCTTCCAGCGGTTGCCGGATTCCGAGTTTCCGGAGCCCGGACACTGCGTTCGGCGAGATGAAGTTAACGAGGCCTTGGGCGTCTAATCGAATCATCCCGTCACCGACCCTGAGATCTGACAACGATGGCCCATGGCGTTGGTCGGGTTCTGGCCACAGTCCCCTGGAGATCATCATTAATAAATCTTGGGCCGACCGGTGGTAGGCCTGTTCCAGCCGGGAAGAATGACGTTGTCGCGCGAGGTTCTTGTGCACCGACAGCACGGCCAGTACCTCGTCGCCGTCGACCACCGGCCAGACCGTGACGCCAAGAGCTGCCGAGCCTTGCAGTTGTTCGGATCCGTTGACGGGGATGCCGGTGCGCAGCACCTGCATCAGCAACGGCTGAAGTCCGGTGCGTGGGGCGGAGCCGATCAGATCGCGGATCAGCGTGGTTTGGGCGGTGAAGGGGCGGGCTTGGGCTGCTGCCACAAAGTCTGCTTGGTCGGGTTTTCCCGTCGCATCCCGGCTGTTAATACTCGGGAGCCAGAGGACCAGGTCAGAGAAGGCGAGATCGGAGAGGATCTGCCAGTCCCGAGGTAGCCGGCTGACCGCGGGTGGCAGTCGCAGAGCCGCCGTATCCGGGCCAGCCGAGGCCGGTGGCTGGGCACGATCAGATCGGTCGGGGTACCGTTCGTGGTGCATGATGCCAGCCTAGCCTGACGTGACGACGCCCCGGGAACCAAGACCGAAACGCACACTGGTCAGCCCCACCGACGGGCGGGGCTGACCAGTGGTGGCGTGTCACACCGAACCGGGGCGGACTCGGGGAGTACTCCTAGACGATCAGGGTCCGCAAACGGTGCAGAACCACCGTGAGCATCGCCAGGTCGGTGTGCTCGCCTTCTTCGGGTTGCAACTGCGCTCTGATTTCGTCGAAGAAGCCCTTGACACGGTGCACACGCCGCTTGTGGTGGGCCCGCCAGTCTTCCACGGCAGCTGAGACCTCTTCGTGGGTGTCGTAGGTGAACGCCTCGGCGGTCTGTTCCACGATGACCGAGGCCAAATCTGACAGCCACCCGTAGAGGTCTTCACGGATGGAGACGCGGGCTAGGGCATCCCAGCGGGTCCGGCGGGACAGATCGGTGATCAACTCCAGTAGCTTCTCAGCGTCGAAGTAATCCTGACCGTGGAAGTAGACCCGTGCGATACCGGCAGGATCCTGATCGAACCGGTCGGCAATGCCGGCGATATCCAACAAACTGTAGGATTCGAACAGGGTTGCCACGGTCTCTGCCAATTCGTCGCCGACGCCAGCCTCGCGGAGTTTCGTAGCACGGCTGGTGGCCGCCTGATGCATATCGCCGGTGAGCAACTGCCCGATCTTTGGTTGGACGGCTGCCACGGTGTCCTGGAACCGTTCAATACGGGAGTGCATCGGCTCGGTGGTGAGCTGGTGGTGGATCAGCCAACGCATCAGCCGGTCGGTGAGCCGGCGGACATCTTGCAACATCTGCATCCGCACCCGGTGGTCCAGCGTGGCGGGAAGATCATTGATCTGTTGTTGCAGGGCCGGTAGCTGGTAGATTTCTTCGGCGACGATGAAGGCGCGTACCAGGGTCGACAGGTCCGCGGCGGTTTCTTCCTCGGCCCGGAAGATGACGGTGATGCCGCCGGAATCGATGACGTGGTTGGCTAGGCGGGTGGCGATGATCTGGGCACCCAGCGGGTGTTGCAGGATCGCATTCTCACCGGTTTCTTGTAGCCGTTCGGGGAAATAGCGCACCAGCCACCGGCTGAACCAGGGATCGGTGACGATATCGGTTTCCTGTAGCTGCCGTGCCAGGGTGTTCTTGGCGTACGCCAGCAGGATGGACAGTTCTGGAGTGTAGACCGGTTTGCCGTCCTTCAACCGCTGGTTCAGTGTGGCATGGGAGGGGATTGATTCCAGCTCGCGGTTGAGCCCACCGTGCTCTTCCAACCAGCTCACATACCGGATCAGTGCTGGCATCCAGTTCAGGCTGAGCGATTCTTCCACGCGAAGCAACCGGTTCTGGCTGGCGTTGGTGTCTAGCACCAGGTGCCCGACCTCATCAGTCATCGAGGCCAGCAACTCCTCGCGATCCTCAACTTTCAAATCCCCGGAGGCGATCATGTTCTCCAGCAGGATCTTGATGTTCACCTCGTGATCGGAGGCATCCACACCCGCGGAGTTGTCTACCGCGTCAGTGTTGACGCGCACGCCGTGGGCGGCAGCTTCCACGCGGCCGGCCTGGGTTGCACCCAGGTTTCCGCCTTCACCGATGATGCGTGCCCGAACCTGGGAACCGTTGATACGGATCACGTCATTGGCACGGTCCCCGACGTCCTCACTGGTTTCGGACTCGGCCTTGATGTAGGTTCCGATACCGCCGTTGTAGAGCAGGTCAACCGGTGCCTGGAGGATATAGTGAATCAACTCCTCTCCAGACGCCGAGGTCACCGATTCCTCCAGGCCCAGGGCTTCACGCATCTGCTCAGTAATCTCAATGGACTTCGACCCGCGGTCGAAGACGCCACCACCGGCGGAAATCAGGTCGCGATCGTAATCAGCCCACGTCGAACGAGGGGTGTCATACAGCCGGCGACGCTCAGTGTAGGACGCCTCGGGGTCCGGGTTGGGGTCAATAAAGATGTGCAGGTGGTTGAACGCTGCGATGAGCTTCAGATGCTGCGATCGTAGCAGTCCGTTACCGAACACGTCACCGGACATATCACCGATTCCGACCACGGTGATCGGGTCGTGATCGGCATCTAGCTCCAGAGCAGCAGCATGGGAGCGTACGGACTCCCAGGCGCCACGGGCGGTGATACCCATTTGCTTGTGGTCGTAGCCGACCGACCCGCCGGAGGCAAAGGCATCGGCCAGCCAGAATCCGTATTCCGCCGAAATGGCGTTCGCGGTATCGGAGAAGGATGCGGTGCCCTTATCGGCAGCCACCACCAGGTATGGGTCGGTGCCGTCGTGGCGGATCACCCGCTCTGGGGTGATCACCGTGGTCTCTTCGGCGCCCAACTGCTGGTTATCGGTAAGATCCAGCAGACCGCGGATGAAGGTCTGATAGGCATCACGACCGGCTTCGAACCAGGCATTACGGTTTTGGGACGGATCCGGCAGACCGTGGGCAAAGAACCCGCCCTTGGCGCCAGCCGGGACGATCACGCCGTTTTTGACCTGCTGAGTTTGCACCAGGCCGAGGACTTCGGTGCGGAAATCTTCAGCGCGGTCCGACCAGCGCAGACCACCGCGGGCAATCTTGTCGTAGCGCAGGTGGGTACCAGAAACCTGGGGGCTGTGGACCCAGATCTCGAAGGCCGGGCGCGGTTGTGGAGCGAAGTTGATCCGTTGCGGCAGGATCTTAAAGCTCAAGCGAGGGCCACCACGAGCCGCCGAGGAGTTGTGGGGATCCAAGTAGGCATTGGTCCGAACGGTAGCGTCGATCACGGTGATGAAGGCCCGCAAAATACGGTCGGCGTCCAGACTGGCGACATCGTCCAGGGATGCTAAGACCTTGTCCCGGGCCTGCTCGGTGGCCTCCACCCGGGCCTGACTGGCCTCCCCGTCGCTTTCTTCGCCTTCAGCTTCGGTTGCTTGCGGGTCGAACTTGGTGGCGAATAGTTCCACCAGACCGCTGGTTGCCACCGGGTTGTTCAGCAGGGTGGTGGCCACCAACTCGAGCGAGGAGGGGAATGACAGCTGACGCAGGTAGTGGGCGTAGGCGCGCAGGATGGCGACTTGGCCCAGTGGCAGTCCGAGTTCAATACCCAGTCGGTTGAACCCATCGGAAGAGTTGGTGCCGATCAGCGTGGCCGCTGCGGTTTCTTCCAGCAGGCTGGCCACCACGGTCAGGTCGAGTTCGTGTTCGGCCTGGACCCCCAAGTCGTAGAGGAAGAACTCGCGTTGATCACTCGGGCTGATCATGAACGGGTATTCGTCAATGACGCGTAGCCCCATATCGCGGAAGACCGGGAGCACATCCGAGAGGTCTTTAGACTCTTTGGAGTAGATCTTCACCCGCGCCTGCGAGCTATCGGAAGCATCCGGGATGGCATAGACCGTGGGTTCGTTATCGTTCAGGGCGGTGAACCGGGAGATGTCCTCCAGTGCGTCTTCGACCTCGTAGCGGACTCGGTATCCGGGAGGGAAGGCCTCGTCCCAGATCTGAGCTGCATCAACGCCGCTCTCTTCGCCGAAGACGGCCACGGCTTCTATATCAATGCCTTCTTTCCACGACCGGATGGCCTGAGCCAAGTCGTGGCGCAATTGGCTCATGTCCAGCGATTCCACGACGCCAGTGTCCTGGTACTGGCTGGCAATTTTGATTCGGAAGGTGACCCGAGCCAATACTGCCTCGCCGAGGAGCACCTGGTATTCAAGGGATTCACCGTGCAGGACATCCATCAAGATGTTCTGGATGCGCTTGCGCACTGAGGTGTTGTAGCGGTCTTTGGGCAAATACACCATAGCCCGGGCGTAGCGTCCGAAAGGATCCTGATGGACATAAACGGCACTACGACGTCGCTGGCCGATATGCAGAACAGATTCCAAAGTTGCCCAAACCTGTTCTGACCCGGACTGCAAGAGCTCTTCGCGAGGGTAGGTCTCCAGATGGTCCAGCAATTGCTGTTCCGAGTGGGAGTGGGGACCGAATCCTGAAAGCCGCACCACTGCCCGCGCTGTTTCACGAGCGACAGGTAGCTCCTGAACCGGGGTGGTACGAATTTTCGCGGTGAACAAACCAATAAACCGGTTCTCTCCGGTCACCTTACCGTTCTCGTCGTAGGTCTTGATGGCCACGTAGTCCATCGGAACCTGGTTCTGCACCCGCGAGACGGCGTTCGTTTTCGTCACGATCAGCGGATTGGGTACCTGGATCTGTTGCTGACCGGACTGGGTCAGCGGCCGCCTTCCCGTTCCTTGACGTCGCGACAGGACACCGAGGCTGTTGGCACTCTCCCCGGCCAGCACCACGTCGCCATCGGCGGTGTGTTCCAGATCGTAGCGACGGTATCCCTGGAAAATGAATCCGCCCTTGACCATCCATTCCAGCAGTGCTGCCGTCTCATCGACACCACTTGTTGAAGTCGGTGCCTGCTGACGGAGTTGGTCAGCAACCTGTAGCGCCTGGGTCCGCATTTTTTCCTGGTCCCGAGCGACCAGCGAGACGTCTTCCAGACTGTCCGACAACTGTTGCTCCAGCTCTGCAACTTCCTGTTCGTCAACCTTTTCGTAAAGCCGGATGCTCATCCAGGACTCGATACTGACCGTGGTTCCTTTCGGACCCAGCAATGCGTCGGATGCGATGTTTTCGGCTGTTTCACCGCTGAGGCGGGGACCGGTGCTAGGAACCGGGAACACGGACTGCAACTCAGCTGTCTCAGCGTCACGGTGCACGATGAACATTGGGTGGTTGATCAGCTCAATCCCGTGGCCGGAGCCACTGAGCACCGCGGTCACCGAATCCACCAGGAACTGCATATCCTGTTGGACCACGTACACTGTGGTGACGTGTCCCGCATTGTGAATGTCAACGCTGGCCTCGTGCGCGGGACGAGCCATAGCGAGCTCGAGGTGGTGGTCCAGAATCGAGCGGGCATCAGCATCGCCCAGTTTCTCTCGGTCCTCTGCTGAGAGATCATGAAAATAGGCTTGTGCGAGTTCTTCCGTTCCGGTGGACTCCTTTGTCCACAGCGGTTGTGTCCGAGTCATTCAGTCCTCTATCAATAGAACGGGTCTGGTCTTTCACCGGCTCTGACCGGTCGAGAAAGATGGTCACGCCTTTGCAACCATCTTCCACCCTAGAGAGTTCTCTCAGCCGATGAAAGACTCCATGGAAGGCATATCCCGGATGAGAAAGATTTCTCAGCTAACGGCGATGACGGGCCCGCCGGAGTTGCCGACGGGTCCGGGGTTGGTCTACATGGTCCTGGTTCTCCTGCTGTCTGCACTGCCCCGCTTCGGGAGCGTGGGAGTCCGAGGCAAACAGTACATGGTGTCTCCCCGCTTCCGGCGAGAACTGCTGTTGCCGATGCTGAGCTTGATGGTGAGTGTGTTGTCGCGAGCGCGAGTCAGGCGGTTGTGGCGACAGCCGACGCGCGAGTTCGTTTACCGCGCGTCGCAACGGCGACTTCGGAGCGACTTCGATCAGTGCCTGCCCCCGCAATAAGGCGGTACGACACTGCTGGGGTTGATCCGGCAAGAAAACCTCCAGCTTCAGCTGCGGCCCAAAACGTTGCCACACCTCGGTGATGCCTCGTTTCGGGTTGAATCCAGAACTGGCCGAACTGACCTGGTTGAGCACTGGAATCACCTCCCCGGAAATCTGCTTCTCGCCGATCTGCTCAATCCCGCCGATCAAGCGCGGTAGTCCAATTGGGTCGGCGGTCCCGACCGCGACGACGGTGTCGGCGGCGTGGATGGCACTCAGCGTGGCTGCATGACGTTGTGGGGCCGGAATGTCGAAGCTGAGCTCCTCATCTTCTTCCAGCCCGAATCCGGCATCGATCACTACCAGGTCCCAGTCGCTTCGGGCCTGGGCAAAGATTGTCTGCAAGGAGCTGGGGCGCAACTCTGCCCACCGGTCCGGTCGTGTCAGGCCGGTTAACACGTCGAGATACTGACCGCCCACACCGACCCTGTGGCAATGCGATCTGAGTTCCTCGACGCTCAGCCGGTGATGCTCAGCCGCTCGCGAGGCCTGAGCAATTCCGGCCGAGTCGTCTAATAACCCCAGCATGGTGGCCACACTGGCGCCGTGGGTGTCGGCATCGATCAGCAGCACGTGTTTGCCCCATGTCATCAGTTCTACGGCCAGGTTGACCGCAACCGTGCTACGTCCCACGCCACCGTGTGGCCCCCACACGGCGATGACGTTCCCGGCCTGACGCATCGTTCCGTGAACCAGGTCCTCTGGGTGCTCCTGCTGGCCTGGATCCGTCTGGTGCGTTACACCACTGGTGGGATCCGTTTGCAATAAGGCTCGCAATGCGTGGTCGGTGGCATCGCGGGATTCATGAGGTCTCAAGGGTTCGGTATCGCGTGCCCGTGGCAAGGTGGGCTGGAGGTTCTGAATCCATTCGATCAGTTCTTCACCGGTGGTTTCGGCCCTGATGACCTGAATGTCTAAGGCTTGGAGCCGGTGACGCTCGGCGGGCATATCGCAAACCACTCCCCAGCGCAGATGTTCCATCCCCGACTCGGCGAAAGCGTCGGTGGTTTCCAGACCCACCTCGTGATAATCCTCGGCGATCAGTGCCACATCGATCATCCCACTACGGGCCAGGGCAATCAGTTCGGCCACCGATCGGCACCGGTGAGAGACCATCACCTCAGATTGCATTGACTCAATCGCGGCGATGTGATCGAAACGGGCTGAAAAAGTCGTGGCAACACGCACAGCAGTCATCGTGTTCCTACCGTTCGTTACCTGGGCTAGCCGGGACGATGCTGATCTTGGCTGAAGCTGCCTGGGCATCAATGATGGCTGGTAATTGCTCAGGAGTGAGCAAGACATAGACCGTCAGCGTGGAAGAGGCACCTAACCCACTGCGTTGGTCCTCGACAGCGACAACCTCGGCGGACTCAGCGGTGAGCTCGGCGTTGGTATACCCTTGGCGTTGGTCGTCTGGCTGGGACACCCATAAGTCGACTCGGGAGCCAGGTTGCACGGCATCGGGGACATCTTCCGCAGTCCGAATAGCGAACTGCTGGCGATCTTCCGGGTCGTGTTCCGAGACCGTAGCACGGGGTAAGAACTCGCCCTGACGAATCGTGGAGGTTACTGCAAAAGTCTCCGGTAACGGCTCATCGGCCGACCAGTAGTATCCATCTGCTTCCGACAAATGCGCCTGCACCACGGTAAAATTCTCAGCGGTGATCGGTTCACCGGGTGCTGCGTCAGCCGAGGCGGCCCAGTACCCCTGCCGAGAGTCTGTCGCCTGCACCACAAACACCATGGCGACAACTGATAACACCACCAAGAGGATGCCAATCACCAGTTTGGGGTCTTTGAATCCGGGACGTCGGATCCGCGCTGCGATGGGGCGAGGGTCTGTGGTCATGGGGGTCTTTCTGTGTCTCGTCTCTTTCGGTGCTGAGTCATGAGTTGGTGGGAGCAAAGAACCATTGGCATCTACGAGTACGAAAAACGATCATGCCGGTGCCGGCCCCCTGTCCACCGTAGGGATTTATGTGACCGAATGCACTCAATGAGGGAAAAATGTGGACAATTCGCCTCGTCTATGACGCAACGTGTCACAATAGGAGCAACAGAGAGCGATCCTGTTTAGGGTCTTAAACCTCTAAAACGACTTCGCTGGAAAGGACGTGACATGCCACGCTTTCTGACCCTCCCAGATGTCGCTGAAGAGTTGCAGATTTCTGTCGGTGCCGCTCGCAACCTCGTCCAGAGTGGGGAACTCGAGGCATTTCAAATTGGGGGCCGCGGACAATGGCGGGTGGATTCAGAACGTTTTGAAGCGTTCATCCAGCGGTTACACGACGAACAGCACGCCAAGATCGAAGAACAAAAGTCAGCTCACCAGAACTAACTGTCTGAGGCAGTACGTAATTGTCCTCGGCCACTATCGGTCGTCGAGAGCCACAGCAGACGTGGCGATCATTTGTATCTGGTCCACGGGAATCAGCCGTAGTCCCCGCACTGCAGGTCGCCTGCGGAATTCGTCTCGGGCATGTATGGCTACCTCGCAGTAGTCCTGTCCCACCCGATCGACCGTTCCTTCCACATAAATTCTTCCCCACCCGGCCGTGATAGACACCGGCTCACGTCGACGCGCTAGTTGACGCAACACGCTCGTGAGTCGCGGTCCGCTTCGTAAGGTCGATTCCGGCGGTCGAGCTGTTCGCGTTTCTGCTTCCAGGCCCGCTATGGCGCGTTGCGGTATAACGACTGCACCGGACTGCGTCCGACCACCAATCCAGTCTGGACCAACTGAAGAGACCAACAGCCGCTGATGTTCTCCATCGGCAAATGTCATCTGCACTGTCTCTCCCCGGTGTCCTCTCAACCGGTCCGCAAAAGAGGTTTCCGCCCAGTGACCGCGCGTAAAATCAGCGGCCTCAGCATCACGAACCTGCCGCAGTTCCACGCTCATTTGGTGTTCGAGATCAGCAAAAAATTCGTCCCAGCGCATGGTGCCTCATTATTCCTGCTTACCTCTTTCGTGGCAATCATCACCATTTTCCTTTCAGCACCATTGACCGCGTTTGATGATGTTTGATAATTTTTTGGGTACTTAGACAGTTTTCAAGCCCTAAGGAGAGCCCATGGCAGTGGTGAAAAGCTCATCGTCCTCCGGTCAATCGGGTCTTCGCGCCTCCGATGTTTGCTTGGTGCTGATGAGCGTGATCTCCGGCCCGCTGTTGTGGTGGTTCAGTACTGCGATCAGCCCCACCTCGGCGCAGACCGCATTGTCCACCCTGGAATACCTCATCGCCACAGCATGCTCGGTGATTGGGATCGGCATCTGTGCGCTCTGCGTCATCTATGCTGTGGTGAGTCTTCTTGGAGTCACCCTCTACCGTTGCGGTCACCGCATTCAAGGTGTCGCGACCTTGCAGGTCGTGCCCGTGGCTGGTCGGCGACTCATCGCGACGTTATGTGGGATCAATCTCCTCATCGCCTCGCCGGCCATCGCCGGCGAGACTACCCACGACGGTTTAGCCTTGTCTGATACAAGAGCAATTGAATCTTCTCAACGAGAGCACATTGCCGGCTGGGACGTGAGCGCCCGTGTCTCTCCCGACCGTGAACACACCGGACTGCACACTCCGACTGACGTTGTTCCTGGCTGGATTCCCAATCTCAACTACGACACGTCGGGAGACGACGCTAGCTCCGATGCAGTCCCTGATGTCCCCGGCAAAACCGTCATCGTCGGTACCGGTGAGTGTTTGTGGGATATCGCCCATGAAGAGCTCGGGGCAGATGCGACCATACATGAAATTGATCTCCGTTGGCGCCAGTGGTGGTCCCACAACCAAGATGTGCTCGGATCCGACCCCCACACTGTTAGTCCAGGAACGGTTTTGTCCTCCCCACCTTTTCGCTCCTAAACCCGTTTTGTCCGCCCACGATCTGTTCTTCCCACCGCCTATCCTTATGAGGAGATAACCCCATCATGACGCTCCCCTCCGTCTCTGCGACTGCTGGCCCTCAGTCCGTCCAACAGCGCGCACTCCCCCGACAGTCCAATTCTCCGGTCAGTAAACCAGCTTCAGTCTCCGTCAGTCCCGTCCCGTCAGCGCTGACGGGATTTCACGACGAGAAACTAGCGGCGTGGACCAACACCCGCTCTCCGCTCATTCACTTCAAACCCGGTACGGTGTCCACCCCGGCCATTAGCACACCAGACCAAACTCCTGCAGACACGGAGCCTGTTTCGCACCGGACTCCCGCTCAGTTGCCCGACGCCACTCCCCAGGACGATCCGGTCGCCAACCGCCAACGGCAGATAGCCCAACGGGCCCTGGCAGAACAGCGTCGAGCCACCGAACGCCACCTGCAAACCATGACCCGAGTGCTCGGCCAAGCTTGTGTGGAGATTGAATATGGGTTGCGAAGCTACCACCAACTTCAAGGGTGGATGTCGCTGGAGATGATCGAGAAGATGAGGTTTCGGGCCCAACTCGCCCAGCAGGGTCGACCCCAGGAATCGGACGGTCAAAAACCGATGAATGTTCGGGTACACCGAATGCGACTACAGCGAACCCCTTCGCAGTGCTACGAATCCAGTGCCACCATTATTGTTGGCAACCGATTGCGGGCGATGGCACTTCGTTTTGAGAAGCACCGCGACAGGTGGAAAGTGTGTGATTTCGAGTTGGGGTAACCCTCACCTGGGTAACAGACACCGTTGCCCAAACCTAGCTACTCATCCCAAATGCGCCAGTGCCGAAACTTCTCACATGCTGAGGCCCGCAACCCTACCGGATCGCGGGCCTCAGCCAAGCCGTCAGAGGCGACACATGTTATTTTTTCTGGGCGCGGGCTTTCTTCGCGGCCTTCTTTTTCTCTCGTTCGGCAGCTTTGCGCTCCGCTCGAGATTGCGTCCTCTCACTACCGTCGTCTGTGCGACGAACCTCGGTTTTCGCAGTCCCGGTTCCTTCTGAGGACGGGGCCGTGTACTGCAACTTGCCGGGCTGTGTGTCAGTGTCCAGACCTTTAATTTTCAGCTGTGGCGCCATGGTCACCTCACGAGAATCGGTGACGCCTGGAAGGCTAGCCTTCTGTGGCTGGGTTTTGACGTCGAGAGTGAACAGATTGTGGACCGATTCCTGGCGAATTGCCTGCATCATGGCTTCAAACATCGTGTAGCCCTCACGCTGGTATTCGACCAGAGGATCACGTTGGGCCATGGCGCGCAACCCAATACCTTCTTTAAGGTAGTCCATCTCGTAGAGGTGCTCTTGCCATTTTCGCCCGATGGAATTGAGCACCACCTTGCGCTCTAGTTCACGCATATTATCGGAGCCGATCTCTTCTTCGCGGTCCTGATACAGCACTTTTGCATCGGAGACAAACTCACGCTTCAAATCCGCAGGCTTCGCCCGGTGCAATTCACCGAGCTGTTCCTCGAGTTCTTCGGGGGTCAACTCGACCGGATAGATCAAGCGCAGATCTTCCCACAACGTCTCTGGGGACCATTCGGAACTTCGTTCCCCGGCCGTGGCTTCATCAACGGCATCGCTAATGGAGTCCTCGATGAAGTGCTCGACCTTTTCGGCCAGATCTTGGCCTTCCAAAATCTGACGACGGTCAGCGTAGATGGCCTCACGCTGACGGTTCATCACGTCGTCGTATTTAAGGACATTCTTGCGCTGTTCGGTGTTGCGCGATTCCACGTTGGACTGCGCATTCTGAATCGCCTTCGTCACCAGACCGGATTCCAGGGCAAACTGGTCGTCATCACCGGTGCGTTGCAGAATCTTCCGCGCCATACCCGGGTTGAACAGTCGCATCAGATCATCGGTCAGGGACAAGTAGAACCGAGACTCGCCGGGGTCCCCTTGACGTCCGGAACGACCTCGTAGCTGGTTATCAATCCGTCGGGATTCGTGGCGTTCAGTTCCCAGCACATATAAGCCACCGGCCTCCACAACTTCTTCGCGCTCCGCCTGGGTCTTCACCTTTTGCTCAGCAAAGACTTCGTCCCAGATTTGCTCGTATTCTTCAGCATTTTCTTCGGGGTCGAGCCCGCGTGCCTGCATCTCCGCGACCGCATTAAATTCGGCGTTACCACCGAGCATGATGTCGGTACCACGTCCGGCCATGTTCGTTGCCACCGTCACCGCACCTTTACGACCGGCTTGAGCAACAATGGCAGCTTCTCGCGCATTGTTTTTCGCGTTAAGCACTTCGTGACGTACGCCTTTTTTGGCCAACAGCTTCGACAAATATTCAGTTTTTTCAACCGAGGTGGTCCCGACCAAAACCGGCTGACCAGATTTATGACGGGCCTCGATATCATCCACGACAGCATTAAACTTCGCCTTCTCGCTGGCGTAGACAATGTCTTTTTTATCGATGCGCTGAACATCTTTATTTGTCGGAATCGGGACAACGCCGAGTTTATAGGTGCTCATAAACTCTGCAGCTTCAGTCTCAGCCGTACCGGTCATCCCCGACAGCTTGTCGTAGAGGCGGAAATAGTTCTGCAACGTCACCGTGGCCAAAGTCTGGTTCTCAGCCTTGATCTTCACACCTTCTTTGGCCTCAATCGCCTGGTGAACTCCCTCGGAGTAACGGCGTCCTGCCAACACGCGTCCGGTATGCTCATCGACGATTTGAACCTCGCCTTTGAGAACCACATAGTCCTTATCGCGGGTAAAGAGTTCCTTGGCTTTCAGCGCGTTATTCAGGTACTGAATCAGCGGGGTGTTGGCCGATTCGTACAGGTTGTCGATTCCGAGCCAGTCTTCGACCTTATCGATACCTTCTTCGGAGATCGAAACGGTCCTCTTTTTCTCGTCCACTTCGTAGTCAGTATTGCGCTTCAGCCGCGGAGCCAATTTGGCGAATTGTAAATACCACTTCGAGGCGTCGCCCTGAGCCGGTCCGGAGATAATCAACGGAGTACGTGCCTCGTCGATGAGGATTGAGTCGACTTCGTCGACGATGGCGAAGTTGTGTCCGCGTTGCACCAAATCGTCGAGCGACCAGGCCATATTGTCGCGCAGATAGTCGAACCCAAATTCGTTGTTAGTCCCGTAGGTGATGTCAGCTGCATACTGTTTTGCCCGTTGCGCAGGACGCTGGTTGGACAGAATGACGCCGGTTTCCATCCCAAGGAACCGGAAAACCCGTCCCATCAAGTCTGATTGGTACTCGGCCAGGTAGTCGTTAACCGTCACCACGTGGACGCCTTGACCACTCAACGCGTTCAGGTAGCTGGGAGCTGTGGCGACTAGAGTTTTACCTTCACCGGTTTTCATCTCAGCGATGTTTCCCAGGTGCAAGGCAGCAGCACCCATGAGTTGCACGTCAAAGTGGCGAAGTCCCAAGGTACGGGACGATGCTTCACGCACCGTGGCAAATGCTTCGGGTAAAAGTGCATCCAGCGATGTACCGTCTTCGATTTCAGCACGGAAGCGATCGGTTTCTGCCCGAAGTTCGGCATCAGACATGTCCCGATAGTCATCTTCGAGCTGGTTGACAGCATCGGTATAGGCCCTCAACCGTTTGAGAACTTTCTTCTCACCGGTCTTGAGGATCTTCTCGATGAAAGAGACCACAGTGTTGACTCCAAATTCACAAATCGTCTCAGACCCTCAACGACGAAGTCGTCACAGGTCCAGGAACAAAGCATTCAACCAGACTAGTCTACGTGGTTTAACCTGGAAGAATCCTTAGTATGGGCTTTGTCCATGAGTGACCAAGATCTACAGTTCAGGGATGAAAAAGTGGCCTTGTTGCGTGTGCAACAAGGCCACTTCGAGGTCTATCACAGACCCTCAGTGGGCCAAGACGTTTAAGCGCTAGCTTGCTGATCTCGGTAAGCCCGGATTTGTTCGTCGGAACCTTCAGGTTCAGTGTCTTCACCCAGGCTGATCACGCCGTAGGACCAGCCACGTCGCCGGTAGGCCACAGAGGGACGTCCCGACTCTGCATCAATGAACAAGTAGAAGTCGTGGCCCAGTAGCTCCATGTTGTCCACGGCATCGTCGAGCGACATGCTTTCTGGCGGAAAAACCTTCTGACGGATGGTCACCGGTGCCTCACCGTTTTCTGCCAGGTGCCGTTCCTGTTCTTCACGCTCAGCTTCCTCGCGCTGGGCTTCTAGCACCTGTTCCACCAACGACACAGAGTTGTCCACGAGCACCGAATCGGCGGTGATTTCGCGGACCGAAACACGTTTGCGGTGAGACTTGCGCCGTTCCCGTAGCCGGCGCAGTCGTTCCTGAATCTTATGGAATACCTTATCGAAGGCCACCATTTGGTCGTCGTCGGAAGCTTCAGCACGCACTACGTTTTTGGGGCTATGTACGGTTAGTTCCACGGTCATCGACCCGGAGGCGCCGGTGTGAGATGGCTGAGCACCGAGCTTGATTTCGACCCGTTGGGCTTCTTGAAGTAGGGACTCGATTTTCTCGAGGCGTTCTTCAACATAATCGCGGAACGATTCCTTAATGGAAGCGCCGCGGGCTACATAGGAGATGTCGATGGCCATAATGTCCTCCTTAGCTAAAACAAGCACGGTGGTAAGAGAAGTTTAACCTCCCTTCACCACCGTGCTCTGTTGGTAATGCCGAGTCTACCCATTGATTGCCAGCTGTTCACGTTGCCATCTCCGGTTTAGCTCAAATCGTCGTGCGAATGTTTCTCAACCGTAGCGATCACCGCTGCTGCGAGCACCTCCCATCCCGCGGCTTCCAGAACTCGTGTGGCCCCGGCCAGCGTCGCCCCGGTGGTGAGCACATCATCAACGATCATCACCGGATACCCGGTGAGTTGTTGCGCAATTCCGCGTCTGACCCAGAATTTTCGTTCTGCCGCGGTGACTCGTTGGGCCGCGGTGCGACCAGCGTGCGATGTGCGGGCGTTTAATCTCCAACGATGTCGTAAAAACTGTCGCTGGCGTATGATGCCGGGCACGGGCGCTCTGGTCACCAGTGTGTCAAGCGGGTCGAAACCCCGACGGCGCCAACTAGCCGCAGAGCTCGGGATCGGCACCGCCACGACCGGCAGCTGCGTTGCGCTGGTGCCATATTGTTGTGCCACAGCGTCCCACACCAGGTCCCGGGCTACCAGCATCGACCTAGCCAGTGCGGGTGCAAGAAGCCGATGCAACCCGGTCCGGGAGTGGTCTTTGAACGCCAGGATCATGCGGGCTAACTCACGGGTGTATTGTCCTGTTGCCACCACCGGCAAGGGGCGGTCGGTGCCGGGTATAAAGGGAAGGGATGGTGCCCAGGACTCAGCACGTTCCGGATGAAGGAGTTGTGGCATCACGGTCTGCCGACAGTGGTGACAGAGGTGCTCGGCGGTGGCGTCGCGGCGCTGACAGACGACGCAGATGCGAGGCATGAGGATTCCGGCCAATTCACGGCCTGCAGTGCTCACCCAGCGCGCGCCAGGGTGTTCGCGAAGTCGATCAAGACGGCCTGCCCATCGCGTCAGACGAGGCCTCGGCGCCGGTGGCCTGGGTGGTTCGTGCCTGAAAGATCTCATCTTCCCAGTCTCGCGCTTTGCTGGTTGCAACCCCAGCTACACTCAGAGACTGTGGAGAATGTTAGCCGGGGTAGGACAAGTCGTCGGCGTTATCCTCTTGGGCACGCCAATTGGTCCCGACGCGGATATACACCTCGTCGTCGGTTTCGGCGTACACCGTGGCGTTGCCGGCCCCGGTCGAAAAGCCACGCATACCGAGCATGGGTTTAAAGGTCACGCTGGTGCCAGCCAATCCAATCATTTCCAGCTCGACGCGTTCGCTACTGGAGACCTCGCCGATCAGGACCTCGTTCATGGAGTACCACTGCACCCGGTTGGCCGGGGCTGCGGTTTCAACCACGAGGGGTTCCACCAAACCCAACGGCTTACCCGAATCATCGCGGACGATACCGGAAATAAAGAGTTGCTGGGAGTTGTCCCGCTCTAAAATCATCGCGATCCGAGATCCTTCAGGAGAAACCCGTACGGCTTTAATCTCCCCATCCATCAACCACGGGACACTGATTTCCTGAACCTGTTCGCCGTCGAATTCGCTGGCGAGCAATGTCTGTTCGCCACCTGAGACAGCGGCTTCGGCGTTCTCTGACTCCCCAGCATCCTCGGAATGCTCATCTTCAACGCTGGAGACAGTCCAGGCCCATCCCCTGTTGTCAAGTGAAGGAGCCAACAGATCGGTTCCAGACGCCAGTTCCTGAACCGCCGACCCGTTGGTGGCCCCAACCATCTGGGTGGAGTCCTCATTCAAGAACACAAAGCGGTTGCCTTCCACGTTCATCGTCGGCTCGTGGGGCCCCAGACTACTGACGTCTGCAACGCCAGGGATCTCGGTGATGTTGGAGCCCTGGTAATAGACCAGTTGGTTGGTGTCATGGTTGATGGCAATTTGACGAGCTCCAACGGAATACGTCGTGGGGGTCTCCCGGAACTGCGGATCAGGCTCTCCTGTATCCACATCTTCCAGCCCCACGGTAAGTTTCACATCCGAAATCCGTGGCCGGGTGCCCAAGGTCATCTGCAATTGATGCTCAATGCGTTGACGCTGTAGGGCGCTGGTGCCCGCCAGCGAATCGGCCTTCACATCGATCGAGGCTGTGCCGGAACTGATCGGTACCGATGGGCGAGCAAGTTCGACCTGCTCCATTGGGTTGGCCACAGCACCCTCCAGATAGCTGGCTGGACCGGTAATCAAGGCCTCGACGATGGCCGTGGCTTGACCGGGACGGTCAAGGAACCACCGGGTATCCGGCACGGCATTGTGGTAGTCGAAGTCGTAGAAGTACAGAGTTTGGGAGACAAACAGTGCCGAGAACTGTGCGCTGTCTAAGGCAATGCCGTCGGGTAGCTCAGAAATCCGCCACTGGCCGTCGACCTCAGTCAGCTTGATTTCCAGGGCTTCAGTCGTCTCCGATGGGAGCGGGGACATCACCCCCTGTGCATCCACCGCCGAATCAACCTCAAGCTGCACCGTGTAGGTATCGGTGTCTTCAGTCGAGACCACCGCCGGAGATCCTTGATACACCAGGGTACGGGCCAGCGGGTCCCATTGCTCAGCCGCCGAGTCTGTCAGGTAGCTCCGCGCCACAGCGAAGTCATCTTGAACCCCGGTCGCTGCCACAATGAACCCATTAATGATGGACTCGGGTGAGGCATCCTCGGCCGGTCCGGCAGGGTTAAAGGTGTGGATGACCGATTCCCCTGTCGTACCCAAGTCTTCAGATTCTCCGACCGGACCAGACTGCGGCAATCGGGAACACCCAGCCAGCACCAGCGCACACGCCACCAGCACGACCAGTGCTCTGAGTGTTCTAGTCATCAGGCCCCCTCCGAGATCGTGGCACCAAGGCTTGCTCATTCACCCGGTCTGGCATTTCGTGGCCGTTCGCAGGTTCGTCTGGGCCGGGGCCGATATCGAAAGCGCTACGACGCTCCGAGCACTCATATTCGGGAGGCAGTTGTAGCGGGTAGGGCTTGACGAGTTCTCCACCAACCTGGCGGGGTAAGACAAGACGGAAGGCAGCGCCGCGGTGGGGTTCGCCCCAAACATCGAGTTCGCCGTGGTGCAAGCGCGTATCTTCCACGGCAATGGCCAGGCCCAGACCGGAGCCTCCGGTGGTGCGTGTCCGGGCCGGGTCAGCACGCCAGAACCGGTCGAAAACACGCTCGAGTTCATCTTCGCTCAAGCCCAGCCCGTGGTCACGCACCACGATCGCAATCTCTGTCTTATTTCCGGCCACGATGACATCGACCGGTTTCGATTCGCCGTGTTCAATGGCGTTATTGATGAGATTGCGCAGAATGCGTTCGATGCGACGGGAATCGACTTCTGCGGTGAATTGGTCCCCTTGGGGCACAATGGATAGTTCGGTCTGGTTATTATCGGCCAGCGGCTGGGCAGTCAGTAGTACGTCGGCGACCAAATGCAACAGGTCGGTGGACTCACTGGCCACCTGGGCTGCCCCGGCATCGAATCGCGAGATCTCCAAAAGATCAGCGAGCAACGCTTGGAAGCGCTCCACTTGGTGATAGAGCAACTCGGTGGAGCGACGATTAACAGCATCGAAATCATCACGTGAGTCATAGAGCACTTCTGCTGCCATCCGCACCGTGGTCAGCGGTGTCCGTAACTCGTGAGACACATCGGAGACGAACCGCTGTTGAATCTGAGACAGATGCGCCAGCTGGGTGATCTGGTCCTGAATATTGTCGGCCATCGAGTTGAACGACCGAGACAACGTCGCGACTTCATCTTCCCGGTTGACATTCATGCGCACCGAGAGGTCACCCGACGACAACCACTGGGCGGTTTCGGCCGCCTGCTGGATGGGGCGTACCACCGAGCGGGTCGTCACCACGGCAATCACGACATTGAGCAAGATCAAAATCGCACCGGCAATGAGGAGCACGCTCATCACGTAATCCAGCGTGCCTTGTACTTCAGAGATGTCGTAAATGAAATACAACGCATAGTAGTTACCTGGCGGTAACACTACCTGAGTACCGAAGGCCAGCCCCGGATCTGTTGCCCCGCCGGTGTCAGAGGGAATGGCCACCGACTGCCAGTAGATCCCATCGCCTTGTTCGACTTGGCTCGCCAAGTCATCGGTGATGACGTCTTCACTCACGCCGGCTGAGGACATCGAGCCAACGAATTGGTTCTCGTCATCATCGAGGGGAACCAACACGAAATCGCGGGCAATGGCCCCCGAGGTATTGCCACTTAACGCTGCCAGGGTGTCGTTGACCAAAGAGGCCGTGGATTCTTCGTCAGCGGTTGCCGCGGAGTCAAAGACTTCTCGTGCTTGGCTCAGCCCGTGATTAGCCTCGGCCTGCACTTGATTAAACCGGGACTGGAACAGACCCGTGGTCACCTGATGAGTCAAGAACAGCGCCAGGATCAGCACGGCAATCACCGAGAGCAAAGCGGTAATCATCACCGTGCGTAGCTGCAACGAGGACTGCCAACGTCGCCAAAAAGTTTTGAACGGCCGAGAAAGGAAGCGATTCTTGCGCGGTTTTTCTGCCCGCTGGGCCTCAGGCGCTGCCGGTCGGGCGGTGTTTGCTTCGGAGGTCGTTTCTTCTGACTCGACGGACAAGGCTGCGCTCAAATCTGGCCGGCTTTATAGCCCACGCCACGAACAGTGAGAACAACTTCGGGATTATCGGGATCCTTTTCGACCTTGGAGCGCAAGCGTTGCACGTGGACGTTGACCAACCGGGCATCGCCTTGATGCCGGTATCCCCAGATTTCCTCCAACAACGTTTCGCGGGTCAGCACTTGCCCGGGGCGACGGGCTAACGCGGCCAAAAGATCGAATTCCAGCGGTGTCAGCGAAATGCGTTCACCGTTGCGGGAAACCTCATGACCAGAAATATCAATTGTCAGATCGCCAATAGTGAGGCTCTCCTGAGCACGGTGGTCGGTTTCGCGCAACCGGGCACGGACACGGGCCACCAACTCGGCGGGCTTAAAGGGCTTGGGCACATAGTCGTCGGCTCCAGCTTCTAGCCCACGAACCACGTCGGCGGTCTCAGATTTAGCGGTCAACATCACCACCGGCACGTCTGATTCCATGCGGATCTCGCGCAGAATGTCAATGCCGTCCTTGCCGGGAAGCATCAGGTCCAACAGCACCAGCTCCGGGCGGATCTGACGAAACATCTCGTTAGCTTGGTTGCCATCAGCGCAGAAATACGGTTCAAACCCGTCGTTGCGCAAAACAATACCAATCATTTCGGCTAGGGCTTCGTCATCATCGACGACCAAAATCTTGGGTGTAGCCACCGCTTCCCTCCCGGCTCGGACTATATGATCCCAGACCACCAGCATAACCGAGCCGGCCAATTTCGCCGCGGCGTGTTGCATGCGCGCGCCCCGCAACTCACCCTGTTTGCACCGCAAAGTTGTCCTATAACATATGAACTAGTCCGAGTCTGAGCGGGCTGAGTCCCCAGAAATGGAGAGATCGTGAGCTTCTATCCACCCCCGGGCCAAGGCCCCGGCACACCCTATGGAGGGTACCCACAACACCAGCAACCCTCGGGGTGGGGACCATACGCCACACCGCAACCACAATTGATGCTCACGGTGTCCCGTCCCGGCGCGATCCCGCTGACTCCGTTGAGCATCGGCGATTTGTTTAGCGGGGTTTTCGCAACGTGGCGCACCGCACCTGGGGCCGTGTTGTTGCATGGGCTCGGCTACGGTCTCGTCACGTTTCTTTTGTACCTGATGGCAGTCGCCCCGGCTTTCGTCACCATGTACGTCGCGTTCACCACGGTGCTTGATGGGGGCCTACCCACCTCGGAACAGATCGCATCCGGAAGTGTGGCGATAATCGTCCTTCCAATGCTGGCATTGGTGTTGCTGTTCCTCGCGTCGGTATTTTTCCCGGGGCTGGTAGCCATCGTCACCATGCGCGGTACGATCGGTACCTGGACCGGATTCTTTCAATCCTTCCGCCTGTTGCACGGTAGCTACTGGAAGCTCATTGCTTTGTCGGTACTGATCAATATTGCCGTCATCGCGCTGTCGGTGCTCGCGTTCCTCTTGATCGTTTTCGCTGTTGCCGTCCTGGAGATCCCTGCGGAGCTCTTTGCCGTGATCATGATTATTGTCATCCTCACCGGGGGGATTCCCATAGTCTGGCTGACGATCAAGCTGATGCTGGCCCCGACGGTGATCGCGGTCGAACAAGTAGGCCCGTTGACCGCGCTTCGTCGTTCTTGGGTGCTGACCAATAATAATTTTTGGCGTTCTTTGGGGATGACCTTATTGGTCACTGTCTGCATCGTTATCGCCAGATGGGTGATTTCTATTCCGTTGGCTATGCTGGCTCCACTCTTTCTGGCTTCGGCCGGAAACGAAGCGGAAGCGCTGACCGGCTTCCTGCTGGCTCAGGTGGTCATCGTCGGGGTCAGCAGTGTGGTCTCCGGGGTACTGTATGCGCTGTTCACCATCTTCATTGCGTTGCTCTACACTGACTTGAGGATCCGACGTGAAGGCATTGGTGCCCAGCTAGCCCACGATGCTGAATCCATCTCGGGTCCCATCGATGAGTTCAGTATTGATCCGACCAAACGCCGTAGCGATTCTCAGTCGGCCGATCTCGTGCCGGGTCGCGACGTGCATTGGCAGCCCACACCGCCACCGGCAGGTGCACCATTCACCGGACCGGCGGGACCGAATGCT
Source organism: Auritidibacter sp. NML100628 (assembly GCF_003185985.1). NCBI lineage: Bacteria > Bacillati > Actinomycetota > Actinomycetes > Micrococcales > Micrococcaceae > Auritidibacter > Auritidibacter sp. NML100628. The sequence continues at coordinate 98,450 of NZ_QHLP01000003.1, read as the reverse complement.
CCCTACTATCCGCCACATCCGCCCAATCCATCTAACCCACCCATGGGGCCGCCGACATGGTCATGATGTCCCCGCCACTGACCCCAGACGCTGAGCAAGCCCGCCAGTGGGCCGAAGAGGAGCTGTCCAAACCCGAATACGCGGAGGCAGATCCCGGCCCGATCATTGAGCTGATCGATAACCTGGTTGAGTGGTTTCAAGACCTGGCCGCCGTCGAATTCTCCGGTAGCGGCGAACTGGGTGTGATCGTGCTAGCCCTGGCGTTAGTCGCCCTGCTGATTGCCTTAGTGTTGTGGTTACGGCCGGGCCGTACCGGTCGGGTCAAGACAACATCAACCGACGAGGTTGAGGTCGCCGCTGACGTTACGGCCACGGAGTATCTCGACCGGGCCCGCCGACATGTGGCCGAGCAGGACTATGCCCACGCACTGGCCGATGCGTTACGGTCGATGATCCGCGACGGGCAACAACGGGATCTGGTCTCAGAACGTCCTTCCCTCACCGCGACGTTTGCCACGACGGAACTCGCCGAGGCCTTCCCCCCATTCACCGAACAATTGGAACAAGCCGCCGTTCGCTTCAATACCACGTTCTACGCCCACCAATCCCCCAGCGCCACAGATGCCACGCAGATGATCGAGTTGGCGGAAAAGCTCCACCAAGCCAAGCCGGCCCCTGCCACACCCCGCGATGACAGCGTCCCCGCTCAGCACGCCAAGGATCTGGTGCCCCGATGACCGCAGCATCCTCTCTACAGTCTTCGGCACGTACCTCACAGACCGGTTCCCGTAAAACCGGTATCATCGTGGTGTCGGTCATCGCCGGAATTCTGGTGCTCGCCGGCGTGGTGTTTTATGCCTTGCTCCCCAGCACCACTCAGGGGATCCCCTATTCCACCGACAATCCCGGCCGTTATGGTTCCCAGGCCATGACACGCATCCTGGAAGATCGCGGTGTCTCGGTCCACACCGCTGCAACGGTTGATCAGTTGGAAGGTCAACTCAACCAGCATCCGGACGCCACGGTGGTATTGATCGATGAGAACAACAACCTGGCTTCGGCGCCCCATGATTCACGGCAACGCGCCGCGGAGGCCATTCCACCATCCCAGCTGGTGATTTCAACCTCATCCCCGGAGCTACTCGAACACTTCACCGACGAGTTCTCGCGGGACTACGCCACCGTGTCCAGTCACGACGGCGGGATCACTGCGGGCACGACCGAGGACTGCCAGCTGGAGCACGGGCGGGTCGCCGGTGAGATTGATAGCTCTTCCTGGGCGGTATCGGTCCCCCGCACGCAGCGTGAGTCCGGCCAGATCTCCACGTGTTTTCCCGTACCCGAGAACGCATCCTCCGACCAAGCCACGGCGCTCCTGGCCGAAACAGCAACCGGGATCACGGTACTGACCTCTCCGAAGATCTTCACCAATGAACGGATCGACGAGCGAGGCAATGCCGCCTTGGCCTTACGCCTGGCCGGCTCGCGCGAGGACCTGATCTGGTATACCCCGGACTTCACCGAGCTCTTGGACTCCGATGCTCCGCTGTCTGAGGCGCAACTGCCTCGTTTCGTGGTCTTTGGAATCTGGTGGGCGGTCGTGCTGGCCGTGCTGGCCATGTTCTGGTTAGGACGTCGCCACGGCCCGATCGTGCGCGAGCCATTGCCCTCGGTCGTCAAGCCAGCCGAAACCACGGTGGGCCGAGCCCGCATGCACCGACGTGCCGGACACCACCTTCAAGCTCTCGAGGCCTTGGAACAGGCGACGTTGCGTCGCATCGCCCACAGCATGCGATTAGGGCGCAACACCGACCCGCAGACCATCATGCGCCAGGCTGCACTCCACACCAACCAGCCGGTCCAGGACATCCAGCAGCTCTTCAAGATCAGCTCCGGACTCGTCCCAGCCCACGGTAGCCACAACATTTCCCCCGAGGAGATGGTGACCACTGCCCAAGAACTCACAGATTTTGAACATCTCATCGACCAGGTACTACGCCCCGATCACGGGAGGAGCACGTCATGATGCACCAGCCACCGGCTTTTCCGCCATCCCAGCCACCCCAGGGTCACCCCCCACAGGACCAGTCTGCGCGGGCACAGTCGGCAGACGACCTGCGGGAGGCACTCAACCAGGTGCGTGGCGAAGTGGCTAAAGCCGTCGTGGGCCAGGACCAGGCCGTGACTGCATTGCTCATCGGTATTTTGTGTCGGGGGCATGTGTTGCTCGAAGGGGTCCCCGGTGTAGCCAAGACGCTTTTGGTCCGGTCAGTGGCCAAATCGGTGCAACTAGACTCCCACCGAGTGCAATTCACCCCGGATTTGATGCCCGGCGACGTCACCGGCTCGCTGGTCTATGATTCCAAAACCGGGGAGTTTGAATTCCGCAAGGGCCCGGTGTTTACCCACGTGCTGCTCGCCGACGAAATCAACCGCACCCCACCGAAAACCCAAGCTGCCTTGTTGGAAGCCATGGCCGAATACCAAGTCTCTACCGACGGGGTAACCCGGCGGTTGCCGGACCCGTTTATGGTGGCAGCCACTCAAAATCCGGTCGAGCACGAGGGAACCTATCCCCTTCCGGAAGCCCAACTGGATCGGTTTTTGCTCAAGGTGGTGATGGATCTTCCCGAGCGCGATCAGGAACGAGAGATCCTGCGCCGTCATGCGGCGGGTTTCTCGGCCGCAGATCTCGACGCCGTGGGCATCCAGCCGGTGGCCGAGGAAACGACCTTGCTCAAAGCCCGCGCCTCGGTGCAACAAGTCGCCACCGGTCCAGAGGTGCTCAGCTACATCACGGACATTGTCCGCGCCACGCGGCAATCCCCCTCTTTCCAGTTGGGTGCTTCCCCGCGCGGTGGTACCGCTCTGATGCACTGTGCCAAGGCTTGGGCTTGGCTATCGGGCCGCAACTTCGTCACCCCCGACGACGTGCAGTCGCTGTTGCTACCGACCCTACGCCACCGGGTGTTGCTGCGCCCGGAGGCCGAATTGGACGGTGTCGATACCGACCAAGTCTTGACCGGACTACTCTCCAGTGTGCCGGTCCCCCGCTAAACACCGTCTCTTTCCGTCCTCTCCCACCATCCTCGACACACCAAAGGCAGGTAGCTACGAGTTATGGTCATCTCCTGGCGCGCGATGATTCTGGCTATTATCGGCCTGTTTCCCATCCTGTTGTTTCCGCGCTGGTCAACGCTGGGGTTGTGTGTGCTCGGGCTGATCGTGGTGCTGTGTGCGGACGCACTGACCGCCGTTTCGCCTCGCCGGGTGTCCTTCTCCCGTTCCGCGCAGGGCAGTATTCGGCTGGGTGAAACGACTACCGTTCAGCTGGTGGTGACCAATCAGAGCTCCCGGACATTGCGCGGTTCGGTCCGGGATGGGTGGCAACCCACCGCTCAGGCCGACAGCCCGGAACAACCGGTCACGATTCCGGGCCAGGAGTCCCGCCGGCTTTCCATGCACCTGACCCCCACTAGGCGCGGCACACTGCGCTCCCGAATCGTCACGGTCCGTAGCTGGGGCTGGTTGGGGCTGGCGGGCAAACAATACACGCATCGCGCCGAGGGTGCGATCACGGTAATTCCACCGTTCAACTCCCGGCGTCACCTGCCCTCGAAGCTAGTCTCGCTGCGGGAAATGGCCGGGAGGTCGGCGGTCTTGACCCGCGGGGCCGGGCACGAATTTGATTCTTTGCGCGAATATGTCCGTGGCGATGACGTCCGCGATATTGATTGGCGGGCTACTGCCCGCGCCCAAGAACTGGTGGTACGCACCTGGCGACCGGAACGGGACCGTCGGGTGTTGATCCTCATCGATACCTCCCGCACCTCGGCCGTGCGGAGCGAAGACGGCACCCGACTGGATACCGGCATTGAGGCCGCGCTACTTTTAGCGGCACTGGCTGATGCTGGCGGTGACCGTGTCGAAGTTATCGCCCTGGACCAGAAAGTTCAGGCCCGGGCCTCTTCCACCCGGCGTGGGAAACTCTTGCACCAGATTGTCACGGCGCTGACCGATGTATTCCCGCGGCTGGTGGCTGCCGATTTCACCCAGGTGTCCTCGCTCATCTCTCAGACCGTGAAACAACGAGCACTGGTGGTACTCATTACGGCCCTGGACACCGCAGCCATTCAGCAAGGTTTGCTCCCGGTGTTACCGACGATTGCGCGCAAACATCAGGTGGTGCTGGCCTCGGTCACCGATCCGGAGCTCGAGGCCATGGCGGCCGAACGCGAAGACCTCGAGACGGTCTTTCAGGCCGCCTCGGCAGAACAAGACGAACATCGTCGAGCCGGTCTGATTGCCCAGCTACGACGGTTTGGCGCCGAAGTGGTCGAAGCCGATCCGCAGGATCTCCCGCCCCGGTTAGCCGATACCTATCTGCATCTCAAAGCTGCCGGACGGTTGTAGTCGCGTCATGATGGGCCGGGCACCCGCTGGGAGAACTCATCGGCCACACCGCGTAATGCTTCGATGCAACGTCCCAGTCCTACTCCCGTCATCGGCCTGGTCGCTCGGGCTACCAGTACGCTCGAGGCCAGGTCCCGGGGGTCCAACCCGACGCGTTCAGTGGTTTCCACCAGCTCTACTCCAGCCCGGGGCGGGTCAATGCCGTCGAGTCGCTCGAGGTCGCATTCCAGGTGTAAGGGGATTTGGGAGTGGCGGAACCGTTCAATCCATTCCCACCGCCAGCTGGCCCAACGTCCCACCGGATCGGTTTCCAGGGCCGGAAAGCTGATGCTGACGCCAAGTGGTGGACTGTCTTGGTCGTTGGTGGCCAGGGTGTGCAATGAGGTGAGTAGCCTGTCGTCTTTCCCGAGGTGGTGGGGGTCTAGATCGACCTGGAAAACCAGCTCGGACCCGGTGGGACAAAGCTGGTCGGCAAGTAGTGCCCAGTACGTCTCGAGCTCGGCGATATCGAGGCTCCGTTCGGTCAAATACCCCGAGGCCGTGGCGATCGCTCCTCGTAGGCCGGCAACAACATCGGTGTCTCGAACCACCAAACGCAAGGTAGTCTCCGGCAGAATACGGGCACTGATCTGGACGAGCTCGGCCAGTGCCTCTGCCAACACGTGGGCAACATCGCGACGAGCGCCGTGATCTCGGATGATCTTCTGACCGCCGGGGCCCATCAGCACGGAGAACAGGGTCACCGGGCCGGGAACCTCGAGCATCAACTCTGGCAGGGGACGCTCTTGCTGGTAATCGGCCACCAGCTGGAACTGCTCACGCAGGGCTGTAGCATATCGGCGTTGTTCTTTGCCCGGGGTCGCTTCGGTGGCTTGTACTTGCCAGCCGTAGCTGCGACGATTGGCCACCAGAAACCCGGGTAATCCGACAGCAAGTTCGGACAGTGGTTGCCAGTACGGCAACTGAGGCAGGTGGGGACCGGGCAACTCATCAAGCAGGATGCCCAGAGTCTCACCCCACGCGGTTGGACCCCCGGGGCCAGGGTCCGGGGTGCTGAGACTAACGCGCAGAGCAGGGAGATCGGGTTTCTGTGCCTCACTGGACACGGTCGCCTCACCTGGTCGTCTCATGGTCCTCCGCGCCCTGGGCAGTGTCGCTCTTTTGGTCATCGGCGATGGCCTGATGGTGCCAGATCACTTCGGAGACGATGAAGTTCAAAAACTTCTCGGCAAATGCCGGGTCCAGATCCGCGTCCTCAGCCAGCCGACGCAACCGGGCAATCTGGGCTTTTTCCCGCTCCGGATCAGAGGGTGGCAGATTATTCTCAGCTTTGAGTTTGCCGACCCGCTGGGTGCATTTGAACCGCTCGGCCAGTAAATAAACCAGAGCAGCATCGAAGTTATCGATACTGCCACGAATGGCCAGGAGTTGCTCGAGAACTGCGGGTTCGGCCAGCTCGTGAGGTGAGGCATGCTCGGATGTGCTCATATCACTCACTGTAGTCAACGTATCGCGGATCTGTCGCCGACAGGTTATACCCAAGCACCCATACGCTCGGCATTGACCGCACGGTGGATGGTGGTTTGTCCCACCACGCGGGTGCCTTGATACACCACCGCCGTCTGACCTGGGGCTACCCCGGAGATGGTCTCATCCAGTTCCATCTGCCATACCGTGGCTTCAGCGCCATCGACCTCATCGCTGGCGACGCGGACGCGTCCAGGCACCGGGTCAGCGTGAGCACGGACCTGCACCTGGCAGTCGAACCACTCACCGGTGGCCTCTTCGTCGAGCGGTTGTCCCGCCCAGGATGGCCGGATTCCGGTAATCCGGTCGATGTTGAGCATCGCGCGGGGACCAACCACAACCTCATTTTCTTTCGGCCGGACTTCAAGGACGAACCGTGGCTTGCCGTCCGGGGCCGGCGTGCCAATTCCCAGGCCTTTGCGCTGTCCAACCGTAAAGGCCTGCGCACCGCGATGCTGGCCTAGCGCAGTCCCAGCGGTGTCGACAATCTGCCCCGGACGCATCTCAATGTGCTCTTCGAGCCACTCGCGGGTATCACCTTCGGGAATGAAGCAGATGTCATAGGAGTCTGGTTTCTGCGCCACCGACAGTCCGCGGTCGGCGGCTTCAGCGCGCACCAACGACTTCGAGGGGGTATCCCCCAGGGGGAACAGACAGTGTTCGAGCTGTTCTGCGGTGAGCACACCGAGCACATATGACTGGTCCTTGGCATCGTCAGCGGCACGGTGTAGCTCCAGGTGGCCTTGGTCGTTTTCGATCACCTTGGCGTAGTGTCCGGTACACACCGCATCAAATCCCAGGGCGAGGGCCTTTTCTAACAGGGCAGCGAATTTGATGCGTTCATTGCACCGCATGCACGGGTTTGGGGTTCGTCCGGCGGCATATTCGGCGATGAAATCATCGACCACATCCTCTTTGAACCGCTCGGAAAAATCCCACGTGTAGTACGGAATACCCAGCTTCTCACAGGCACGCCAGGCGTCACGGGAGTCTTCAATCGTGCAACAACCGCGAGACCCCGTTCTGAGGGTGCCTGGCATTCTTGACAGTGCCAGGTGTACGCCGACCACCTCGTGACCGGCATCGACCGCCCGGGCAGCAGCGACTGAGGAGTCGACACCGCCACTCATGGCTGCAAGCACTTTCACGATTCTTGCCCTTTCTCTCCCGTGGTGGAATGGTGCGGATCTTACGTCTGGTGTGGCACCGGGCCTCTACCATAACAGCTCGATGTAACACCACCAGCACCCTACCTATTCCCGGTCAGCCCCGATGGGAGTTGGCGGTCACAATATGAGAATCCTGCCCGGCCATTCCGGCCCGCTGAGCGGAGGCGTAGACGCCCGGTAGGACGGAGAGCACGGCCTGAATATCAGCCTCGGTGGTGGTGTAGCCGAGCGAAAACCGCTGGGTTGAGCGTGCCATCTGCTCATCGGCTCCTGTGGCGGACACAACATGAGAGGGACGGGACACACCAGCGGTACAGGCCGAACCAGTCGAGGACTCAATGCCGGCCATATCCAGTCCAAACAGCAACGAGTCTCCCTCACAACCGGGGAAACAAAAATGCACGTTGCCGGGCAGACGACGAGTCCCCACCGGCACGTGCTGCCCGGTCTCCGGGTCCCGGTCCTGGTCACCTTGCAACTGTGCCTCTGGAATGGCCTGCTGGATTCCGGCGATCAACCGATCCCGAAGTCCGCTGAGTCGTTCGCGCTCGACCTGTTGGTTGGCGGTGGCAGCTTCGGCGGCTGCGGTGAAGGAAACGATCAGTGCCGAGGCCATGGTTCCGGAGCGGATATCGCGCTCTTGGCCCCCGCCAAAAAGTACTGGCGCTACCTGGGCGTCGCGACGCACCAGAAGCGCGCCGATACCGATGGGCGCCCCAATTTTGTGTCCGGAAATAGCCATGGTGGTCACCCCCGGGTGGTCGAAATGTAACTCCAGGGCACCAAACGCCTGCACCGCATCCACATGGAAGGGTAGCTCCGCGGCTGCGGTGGCCTCGGCCAATTCGGCAATCGGTTGGACGGTACCGATCTCGTTATTGGCATACATCATGGTTGCCAGCGCCAGCTGATCGGCATGCTGATCAATGGCGTCCTTCCATGCCTCGACCTCTACCCGGCCGGTGGCATCGACGGGGACTTGAATCAGCTCGGCGCCGTGGTGGGCCTCCAGGGCTTCGAGTGTGTCGATCACGGCGGCGTGCTCAATCCCGGTAAACAGAATCTGATGGCGTCGGGGATCTCGGCGGTGGCGAGCATGATAAAGGCCCTGCAGGCCCAGGTTGTCCGATTCGGTGCCGCCGGAAGTGTAGATGACCTCGGTGGGGTGAGCTCCCAACACGGCGGCCAGGCGGTCTCGGGCGTCTTCAACCCGAAGCTTGGTGCCACGCCCAGCGGTATGCAGTGACGAGGCATTGCCGATCCGTTGGGATTGATCCACAAACGCCTCGATCGCCTCGGGCCGGGTGGGCGAGGTGGCGGCATGGTCAAGGTAGACACGATCTGCGGAAGTATTCACAGCTCCAGTCTAAAACTCCTGGACCATCACCCTCGATTGCCGTGGTGTGCAACAGAGCAACCTAGCGGGATAGCGCACCGGGTTTCGGTATGATTCTCACCGTGTCAACCTCTGATTTCCCGAATTCCCCCAACCCTTATGAGGTACTCGGGGTGTGTGCTGACGCAAGTCAGGACGAAATTAAGGCCGGGTACCGCAAGGCGCAACGTCAGGCCCACCCGGATCTGGGCGGTGATCCGGCACAGTTCGACCTCGTCACCCGTGCCTGGGAACTGATCGGAACCGCCGAAGCCCGGGCAGAGTTTCACCGCGATGCCCGGACGCGCTCGCCACGGTCAGCGGGTTCCTCACGGGCCACAGGCACCTCGGCGACATCGTCCACCACGAGGCAACAGTCCTCCCGCCAGACCCCGAAACCGGTCACCGTCGTACCGTCTTTGGCTCAGGGGCCGGTGACGGTTCAGCTGGGAAAGACCAGCGTGATCGTCGATGCCACCCTGGTCGAATCCTCGGTGATCGGCCGTGTTCCTACCGGTTTATTTTCCTCTGGTCGCAGCGGTGCCTACGCGCAGGTCGCCAGCACCGTGGCCCCCTCGCTACGTCAAGCACTACCGGCGGCCCGCATCGTGCTGGGACTGAAAACCAAGGAACTCACCCGTCATTTGAAAAACCACCGTCGCGATAAAGCTAGGTCCTTGCTCGGAACAAACCCGCCCCCGTCGACGCAGATCCCCATGGTAGTGTTGTGCGGTTATCGGCTGGCCTGTGTGTGGCTGATGAAAGCATCGCCGGGAGTCTATCAGTGGGACGGGGAACGATTATTCGCCGAGAATCGACCGGTCTCTCTGCCAGGTGATGCCACCCGGTCCCCTTCTGCCCTGGCTGGGCTCGTCACCTTGTTCCCGGAATTGACCGTGGGTCATTTTGTCGCACTCATCCCATCGGATCAGCACCCGTTTGCCCCGGACGTCACCAGTACCGGGCCGCACCAGACTTCCTGCGGGCTCGAAGATGTGCCGGCAAATCTGAATAACACCATCCGGCATCTGAAAATGTTCCTCGGCGTCGACCACCAACACCATGTGCTCGATCGGAACCTGTTGGGATCGCTGGTGGCCATGTCGCCGTTCCCGAAAGACCGCTCCCATCCCGCGCGCTAGACAGCGACACCAGACTCCGTCGACATGACACAGTAGTCATGACTCCATAGGAAGAAGAAACACCCGCCATGTCCGCTCCCGACCGGCACGACACCAACCCGCACACCCAGGCCAGTCTGCATCCCGACACCGCCAACCCGGGATTCCGGATCGTATTCGAAGCCCCCGAAATTCCCGGTAATACCGGTAATGCCATCCGGTTAGCGGCCATTACCGGTGCCGAGTTGCACCTGATCGAACCACTGGGATTCAACTTCGCCGATGCCCATCTCCGCCGGGCAGGCCTGGATTACCACGACTTGGCGGTCGTCACGATCCATCCGGATGTGGACACCGCCTTCCACGCACTGGCCCCCGAGCGGGTCTTTGCCTTCACCTCCCACGCCACCTGTCTGTACACCGAGATTCAATACCGTCGCGGGGATGTCTTACTCTTTGGCAAAGAATCCACTGGACTGACCGAAACAACACTGCAACATCCTGGCATCACCGATCGGGTCCGGATCCCGATGCAGTCGGGACGACGCTCCCTGAATTTGGCCAATTCGGCCTCCATTGTCACCTATGAGGCCTGGCGCCAGTTCGGCTTCGCCGGTGGAGCCTAAACATCACGAATGAATTAAGGTTTCAGGGCGTGGCCTAGCGACGCAGGTGGCGAAATCTTTCTATGCTGGAATGACGATGCAGACTGAAACACCGGGTATTGCCCGACTCCTCCAGCTTTCCGGTGAAGGCGACCGTGCGGCCTTCGCAGCACTTTTTGATACCTCCGCACCCTCGGTTTATGGTTTTGCTCGCGCTCTGCTGACCACCCAAGAACAGGCCGGCGAAGCTACCGTCTCGGTGTTCACCACCTTATGGGAGCAAGCGCCCCACTTTAATCTCGATTTCACTCTGGACGCTAGCGATGAAACCGCCCGGAACCGTACTGCTGCCACCTGGATTATTTCACTCGCCCAGCGCACCTTCGCTGAGCTCATTTATGCCGGGCATTTCACCGAGATCAACGACGAAGCCGGGTTGCTCCCCCTGGCCGCCGAACTGCCGGAGTTGCACGGACTGTCTGAGGCCCAGTTGCGCGCGTTGACCATCATCTGGCTAGGAGCCCGCTCCTACCCGGAAGCAGCTCGGGAGCTAGGAGTGGGAGTTCCCACCCTAAAATCACGGTTACGCGATACCTGTTCGCGGTTGTCACAACGCTATATTGCAGCGGTCACCGGGGTCTCTGACACCACTCAAGATCCGATTCTGGCAAAACCGGTTACCCCGGAGGTCACCGCACGCACCGGCCAGAGTCCCACCTTTTCACAATCGATTACCACCGATTTGGAGTCTGGCCTGGTCGACGAATTGGCTGCTCTGGTGGCCACCAACTCAATCGATGAAGACGAGCGCATCGCCATTGATAGCCACGTTCACCGGCTGGGCCGGGAAAAAAAAGAACAGTGGCAACTACGCATCAGCCTTTTGCAACGCAGCCTAGCGTGGGGGTTCCGCCGACTGACTACCGAACCGGAGTCTTGGATGCTCGATCAGCTACTGGAATCCTTGCCAGAGCAGAATCTTGGGGTCGGCTTCGTCGAGCAGTTTGATACGCACGAACCCGAACCTGAGCCGGCCAGCGGTACTAAGCGTAAAATCATCTGGGCGGTGGTCATTGCCCTCTTGCTGGCTGCCGTCATTGCCATCTCGACGCTTCTGGCCTCCAGCGACGATATCGTTTCCACCGTCGATGACGCCCACGATACCCAGCTGACCTCGCCTCAAGATCTCAACGCCGGCGGTACCGTGCAAGCCCACCTCTCCCGGGATGAAGACGTGGCATACCTGTCCTTCTCCTCGGTGCCAGATCTGGGAGCTGACCAAACCTATCAGGTCTGGCTCTTTGCATCTGCCGGCGACTCTCCCTCTTCGCTCGGCCAGTACGATGCCACCCAAATGGAAGACCGCCATGTCCAATTCCGTGGGGTCAACGGCTACGAGCAGCTCTGGGTCACCATTGAGCCTGAGAACGGCTCAGACTACCCCACCACCGAGCCACTGGTCCAGATCGATTTGCATTAGTAGTCGCTAAAAGCCAGCGAAGGTCAGCTCCCCATTGACGGTCACCAGGTGAAAGAGTTCAGCGGCTCGCGACGGACTTGGGTGATTTGCCTGGAGTTGGTCGGCGACCCGCTGATGCATCCACTCCGGATCCGGATGCTGTGATGCGTGGCAGTCCAAGGCCGCCAATTTTTGCCCCACAAAATCGGTGACATCCATGCGCACGGTATGTCGTGTAGCGGGTGCACCGTAGAGCATGAGATAACGGATCTTGACCGTGTCCCACCCCTGCTGAGCCAAACGCGGAAATGCGAAGGGGTTTTCGACCGCCGGATAGATGGCACGAGTGACCGCTTCTCCGGTGGCCAGATGATCCGGATGAGACTTCTGCAGGGACGACCAGTCGCGCTCCGGGTGCGGGGCCAGCACCAGATCCGGTCTCATCTCACGCATCAGATGCACCAGATCTTCTTCCAGGTCCGGGCCCGGGACCACTGCCCCGTCCCGATACCCTAAATAGTCCACCGTGCTGACCCCGATCGTCTCGGCAGCCACTCGTTGTTCGTGTTGGCGTTGAGTTGCCAGGGCACTGCGTTCCTGGTCGTGGAAGCCCCCGGCGTCGCCGTCGGTGACAATCCCATAACGAACCTGGACCCCGCAGGCTACCAAACCCGCTAGGGTTCCGGCTGCCCCGAAATCCAGGTCGTCGGGATGAGCTCCAATGGCCAACACCGATCTAATCGTGTGCTGTTGCACGAACGTGGCGGGATCAAGTGTCAACAAATCTGCGCTCACAGTGGCCTGTCTTCTACTCGTGTGTTCCGGTGCGCCGTCTCAGCGCAGATCTCAGACTAGCTTAGTTGCCCAGCTGGGATTCATCACCGAGGGTCACCTGAACTTCTTGCTGTTCGCCGTCACGGGTAACACCCAAGGTAATTTCCGACCCGGCGGCGTGCTCACGAACCGTGGCAGTCAGCGCCTGAGAATCCGCGGTGGGTTTACCGTCGGCGGAGGTAATGACATCACCTTCTTGAATACCGGCTTCATCGGCCGGCGATCCGTCGGCGACATCCACCACGCGAGCGCCAGCGGCGAAGGCTCCCCCACCGCCAGATCCGGGGGCCAACGGACCGGCGGATTCTGACCCGTCGGTGCGTGCAGCCTCAGGGGTGACCGACACACCGAGGGCACCGTGAGTGGCTTCACCGTTTTCGATCAGTTCACCGGCCACACGCTGGGCGTAATCGACCGGAATAGCAAAGCCCAAACCGATATTGCCTTGTTCACCACCGGATGAGCCACCGGCCGAGGCGATGGCGACGTTAATACCGATCAACCGTCCTTGAGAATCCACCAGCGCGCCACCGGAGTTACCCGGGTTAATGGCAGCATCGGACTGAATCACGTTGATGTGGATGACGCCCGAGGACTGCGACTGTTCTTGCTGTCCAGGAAAATGGAACTCGAACAGCCCATCGTCGTCACCTCCGGATCCCGGCCCACTGTCTGGTTCCGGAGCCGCCGAAGACTGGACCGCGATGGTGCGATCCATTTGGGAGACGATACCATCAGTGACGGTCCCCGAAAGACCCAGCGGAGCACCGATCGCGATGGTTTGATCTCCGACGTTGAGATCGGAGGAGGATCCCATCTCAATCGGCGTGAGTCCCTCAGCATCGATCTTGATGACAGCCAGGTCGCTGAGCGGGTCGGTGCCCACGACTTCTGCGGTGTAAACACGGGAGTCTGCGGTTTGCACACTGAGCTCGGCATCACCGGTGGCACCCCCGAGGGTGACCACGTGGGTATTGGTCAGAATATGGCCTTGATCATCCAATATCACCCCGGAGCCACTCCCCGACCCGGAGGAAGACGACGCCGAAATCGTCACCACCGAAGGCGATGCCGTCGCTGCCGCGTCCGTGACCAGAGTGGTGTTTTCTTCACGGTTGACCCCGCCGGTGTTCCCGGAGCGATCCCCGCTGCGGTCCTCAGCGCTAAACACGCCTGAGGAATCATCGTTGAGCGCAGAAAACCCGTACAGTGCGCCTGCGCCGATCCCGCCGCCGAGTAAGCCGGCCAGTAACGCAATGGTCAGCACTGCCGGCAAACCGAAACTTTTTTTGTGCTGTTGCTCGGGCGCGTCGTGACCGTGTTGAGCTGAGCCAGTCTGGTCGGATGGGCCAAGCGCCGAAGCCCCGTCGAGGGGTGCAGTCGCATACGGTAGCTGTCCCGGGGACTGAGCGTTCTGCTCAGCACCAGCCGGTGGAAAGACCGGGCCGGTGGATTCATCGGCCTCGGATGGCGTGGCCGGGGCACCCGCAGGTCGTTGCGACGGAAACGGTGGCATGTTGCCACCAGGCTGGGAGGAACTGTTTTCCGGGTTCTGAGAGTTATTCAGATTGCCAGACTCGCTCATGGGTTGTTGATGTCCTTCCATTTCAGGGCCTTGACTCAGGTGAGCTGGAGATCATTCTCCCCTACGTCTCTGGAGGTTCTGAGAGTAGCAACTGGACGTTAGCTGGATGCTGTCTCGATACCGTGGAGCGTGCACTTTAACAGCGCTACCCCGTACACTCTAAAGGGTCACCAGTCCACCCTGATGTCACAGTAGGCCAGGTGACGTCAGGTAACCTGTCCGGTCCGAAGGAGTGAGTAATGTGACTCCAGTAATGCCCCTGGCTTCCTTCACCGTGTCGATGTTTAGCCTGATCGTTGTGGCGGTATTTCTGATCGTCGTGGTGGGAGGCTTGGTGCGAATCCTTCGCCGCCCGAAATTGTGGTCGGATCAACGTTTCGGCCAGGCTAGATCCGGCCAGCGGTCGCATGAGCGCACTCGCCCAGAGAGTAAAGCTCGGATCCCACTAGACGACCTTTTTCAGCAGGCCAATCTCGAGCTACTCGAGGCCGATCACAATATCCATCGTGCTGAAGAAGAGGTCGGTTTCGCGATGGCTTCCTATGGTGAAGAGGCGGTCGAGGAATTCCATCTGAAGGTCCAACAGGCCAAAGAATCACTCTTGCAAGCGTTTCGGACCAGTCAACAGGTGGAACATCAGCTCACGGAGATGCCAGAGCACCAAGCCCGTCAGCAACTCGAAGAAGTTCTGGCCACCGCCAACCGAGTTGATGAGGTCTTGGAACAGCAAGAGGCGTTCTTCGACAAGTTGCGGGGTCTAGAGGATTCTGCCGAAGAGGGGCTACGCAAGCTCCGCTACGAGGCCGACGATATTGACCTGAAGATTGAACCAGGGCGCCTGGTATTAGAGCGACTGACCGAGCAGTATCAGGGGCCGAGTTTAGAAGAGGTCTCCAATAATCATCGTCATCTCATCAGCGGGATCGCTGAACTGCGTGGCACGATCGATCAGGCCGCCGAATTGTTGAACGCCGGGGATCGGTCTCAAGCAACACTGGCTATTCGGCAGGGCTGGGACCGTGCCGTGAATCTCCGTTCGCTTGCCGAAGGGATCCTGCACAAAGAGGTCCAACTTTCCACCGCGGTGGAGAATCTCAACGCCGGACTTGTCGACTCAGAACAAGATATCTTGGCTGCTGAGGCGCTGATGGAGCAGGGCGACTACAGCAATTTGCGCCCCCCGACGACAGACCTACGTCAGGCGATCGATGAAGTGAAAGCTGGGCTCCAGCAGGACAAGATCGATCCGGAGAAGCTCTTGGACCGGTTGTCCCAGGCCCACCAGCGGCTCGCTGAGCGACTCGAGCTTATCCAGAACTACCACGATAAACTGGCCCGCGCCCGGACCGCGCTGGGTAAAGAGTTGCAACAAGCTCGAGCCAAAGTGCGCGGTAGCTCTGACTACATTGGCAGGCGTGGTCGATATATCGGCTATAGCGCTCGTGCCAAATTCAATGAAGCCCAGTCCGCACTCCAAACCGCCGAGCAACGGGCCGAGACAGATCCCATCGATGCCTTGAACAACGCCCGCCGCGCTTCTCAATTAGCTGATCAGGCCGCCGAGATCGCTCACCACGAGCCCGATGATGGCTTCGGTCCTAGGTACCCGATCGGGATGGGGCGCACGAGATGGGACCGAAGCTCCACCGGGTCTATCAGCCGTGGCATCCCCTTCCCCATGAAACATCGGGCGGGTTCACGGAGTCGTCGAGCGTCGCGACGTCGTCGCTAGGCTGAGGCCCTCAGCTAAACCACGAGATTGGTTCTGGTCCTTTGTCGTCTGGCTTCGTAGAGTTAAAGCAATCATCAATATCGTATCCCTGACCCCGATACCCTAGAGAGGTTTCCTGTGGCACAGCAATCAATTTTCGGCCGTATCGCGACCCTAGCGAAGGCTAACATCAATGCGTTACTCGACCGAGCAGAGGACCCGCAAAAGATGTTGGACCAGATGGTGCGTGACTACACCGCCTCCATTAAAGAAGCTGAAGCCGCCGTGGCCCAGACCATCGGCAACCTGCGGATGCTGGAAGATGACCACCGGGAAGAGATTGAGCAGGCAAAATCCTGGGGACAGAAGGCACTGGCTGCCTCGCAACGAGCTGATCAGTTCCGTCAAGACAGCGATGGCTCCTCAGCGGATAAATTCGATGACCTCGCCAAGATCGCTCTGGAACGTCAGATGCACGCTGAGAAAGCGGCCAAACGCTCGGAGCCGGCTATTGAGTCTCAGCGTGAAGTCGTTGATCGGCTCAAGTCCGGTCTGCAGCAGATGAATAAGAAGCTCAGCGAGATCACCTCCAAGCGTGATGAGCTGGTGGCTCGTGCGAAGTCGGCGCAGGCCCAGTCCAAGGTCCAGGAAGCCATTGGTTCGCTGAGCTCCTATGATGCCACCAGTGAGGTGGATCGCTTCGAAGAGAAGATCCGGCGCGAAGAAGCCCGCGTACGAGGCATGGAGGAACTGAATTCCTCCAGTCTGGACGCCCAGTTTGAAGCCTTGGAGGATTTAGGTGAGAAGAGCGAGGTGGAAGCCCGGCTGGCAGCGTTGAAGGCCGGTCAGTCCTCCAATGGTTCTCAGGCGTTGCAGGGTGGGGAATCCGAAGAGGAACTCTTCGCTCAGTTGGAATACACCCCGGACTCAGAGACGAAGAACGCCTAAGGTTCTCTTATCTGATCTCATCCTTTTCTCACGCTTCGGCCCCGAGAACAGCGCTGGTACTGTTCTCGGGGCCGTGGCGTGGCGAGCTCAGGAACTGAGCCCGACTCCGAAGCACGCCTGGGTCGTGCTCTTAAACCGTGGCAGCAGTGCTGGATTCGACACTGCGTGCTGTGGGCTTACGAGAGGCCAGCAATCGGCCCAGTAGTCCATGGTGTGGAGCCACGAGCCACAGCAAGAGGAAGACGGCGGTGGCCACCAAGACGATCGTTCCCCCGGTAGGCAAATCGGCGGCCCAGGACAGATAGAGTCCCAGAAAGGCACAGACTGCCCCGATCACCGGGGAAAGCACCATCATCACCACGAGACGGTCGGTCACCAGTCGTGAGCTGGCGGCCGGGATCACGAGCAGAGCGACCACGAGAATATTGCCGATCACCTGGACTGAGACCACCACAGCAACCGAGACCAGCACATAGAGAATCACGTCGAGTACCAGCACAGGCAAGCCTGCTGCCGCAGCCATTTCCCGGTCTAGGGATACCGCGACCAATTCTTTATGCAAGAGGAATAGGGTACCCAGAATCAGCACGGCGGCTCCGGCGACCACGTAGATATCAGAAGTCGGGATACCGGTAATCGAGCCAAAGAGGAATGATTCCAGGGAGCCCGAGTACGCCGGTGAGAACGAGATGATCACAATCCCCAGGGCGAAAGCGGCCACGAAAAAGATACCGATCACCGAATCTTCTTTCAACCGCCGGTTCTGTGAGAACACGGCCACCAGGATCGCGGTGATCACCGCAGCGATCATGCCTCCCAAGACCAGTGATCCCTGCAGGATAAAGGCGATGGCCAGTCCGGGGAACACCGAGTGAGCCACGGCGTGCCCGATAAAGACCATGCCACGTAACACCACGTAGTTCCCGACAATCCCACAGACCAGCGCGGAGAGAACCGCGACGAGTAGGGCTTTGGGAAGAAATGACAACAGGGGGTTGGTGAGGTCCTGTAGAAACTCCGGAAAGCTGAGAAAGTCCATATGATGAAGGGTCCTTCAAGACGGTGTGCTACACGGCAAAACGGGCAGAGGCCTCGGAGTTGAGGCCGAGGGCTTGCAGCAATTGCGAATTCTCGCTGAACCCGAACGTGCAGCGCCAGATGTTCTCATCCCTGAGCTGTGCCGGAGTACCCGAGGCGGTCACCGTGCGGTTAATCAGGTAGAGACGATCAAACGTATGCAATGCGCTCGCGAGGTCGTGGGTGGTCATCAACAACGCTCTGCCTTCTTGGGCGAGCTCGCTAAACAAGTCCAGGAGGAGTTCCTGAGTGGGGATGTCCAGGCCGGTGAAGGGCTCATCCAATAACAACAGCTCGGGTTCCAGCGCGAGAGCTCTGGCCACTAGCACGCGCTGTCGTTGACCGCCCGAGAGCGCTCCGACGGGGCGGTGGGCCAGATCGCTAAGATCAACCCGGGCGATAGCCCGGTTGACCGCCCGAAAATCGTTGACTGTGGGGCGTTTGAACCACCCGATGGTCCCGACTCGTCCGGACAGCACCACGTCCTGAATGCTCAGCGGGAAGTCCCAGGAAAATTCATGACGTTGTGGCACATACCCCACCCGGTTGCGCAGTGTCGTGTTGCCGTGTGAGTCGGTGTAGTTCACCTGCCCTTGGCGTGTGGGAACCAGGCCGAGGATCGAGCGCATCAGGGTGGTCTTACCGGCCCCGTTGGGGCCAATGAGACCGACCTGCTCCCCGCCCTCGACACGCATCGAGATGTTGTTCAACACCGAACGTGAACCGAGATCCACCCAAAGATTCTCGACGGTGAGTCGCGTTGCGTCAGCCTTCTGTTTTGCCTCGGTCATGCCTCAGCGTCCTGTCGCTCAGCCTGGCGCCGTGCCCGGGAGGTGCGAACGACGGTGAGGATGATGGTTACGATCAGCACCAACACCACCACGCCAACCACGATGGCAATAAGTGTGGTCTGATCACCCTTACCCTCCTCGGAGGCATGAGCGCCGGCGGCAGTCTCCCCATCGGCTTCGGACTGTTCTGCTGCCTGCTGACCCTCACCGTCAGATGTGGTCGCTGGCTGGGCATCAAAGGCCTCTTGGGGATTGGTCTGACTGCCGACAGCGAAGCGCAACGTTCCTGCGGTGGTCACGGTCTCTCCGTCGGTTAAGGGGACGTCAATCTCAGCGTGCAACAGGTAGACGCCGGGCTCAGTGAAGACCCAGTTGGCATGCACGTGGGTATTGGTATCGGCCCAGATCTCTTGTTCTTCCTCGCCAATCGTGGTGGAGTCCCATAGCTTCTGCGGTGGATCGAAATTACCGTTCTGCAGGAACAAGACGAAATCCCCGGGACCCTCCACACCGGTCAGTCGCAAGGTCATGCCACGGGCCATCTGTGCCACGGCCGCCGGATCTTGGGTGTTCCAGCCCAGCCAGGGCACCTGGTGGTTCTCGGTTTGAGGAATCAGGTATACATCTTGGCCGGGCTCTGCGGGGACGAAGCTATAGTTCTCGTCCTCGGGCGCCGGTTGCCTTGCGTCGTCTGGGAGGTGATAGACGATATCGTCGAAGTACCGCCAGGTGGCCGGTTGGGCGGTATCGTCACGGGCCATCAACTGCCACTGCCCATCGATCACCCGGGGGCCGACGTCCACGTGGCCGGAGGTGATGACGGTTTGGTCCTCGCCAATATTTTCATCGGCGTCCACATGCTGTTCCAACGCCGCATCTTCGGTGGCCCCATGCGCCGGGACAGCCGGTACTGCACCGAAAGACACCAGGGTGCACAATCCCAGCACCACTGTCGCCAGGGATCGGCTGATGCCACGGACCGCGTGGAGGGCATGAGAAAAAGTGAGGTTCCCGTCGTGCGGGCTAGCAGGGGTCGGAAGGGTTATCACTGGTCGTGTTCTTTCGTCTCGTGCGGTGGAGCCCGGTTTAGCCCAGGCAGTCTTTCAGTGAGTGGGCGTTGAAGCGCATCATGTCCACGTAGGTGTTCACTTCCTCGTCGAAGGCGTCACCGTAGATCGTGCAGATCTCCACATCCAACTCATGCGCTGTTTGGACCAGCACGTTGGACCGTGAAATGAGGCCGGGCTCGAGGAATACCGCCGGAATTTGAAGGTTCTGGATGGTTTCCACCAGCCGGCGACGTTGCTGAATAGAAGGCTCGGTCGAGGGCTGAGGGGTGACAAATCCCGCGATGTCTACGTCATAGGCATGTCCGAGGTATCCGAACGCGTCGTGTGTGGTCACCAGATGACGTTGAGCTTCCGGGATCTCCTCGATCGTGGTTGCTACCTGTTCGTCAAGCTCTTCGAGCTCGGCAATGTACTCTGCGGCGTGAGCGCGATAGTACTCAGCGTTGTCCGGATCGATCTCGACCACGGTATCGCGAATGACCTTGACGTAGGCGATGGCGTTGGACACGTCATGCCACAGGTGCGGATCAATCTCACCGTGGACGTGAGCACCCAGGACGGCTTGGGGCAACTGGTAGATCTGTTCTCCGGTCCGCCCCAGGAATCGGAAGGAGGGGTCCGGTGGAATTTCTTCCAGCGCTTGAGTGGGAACACTGATGACCACGTCTTCGGGGTCATAGGCTTGTTGTACGTGCTCGCCTCCCCCACTGGGGTCGTAGAGCACCTCAATCTCGCCGGTGTCGACATTGGCGGATATATCAGCGTGTCCCTCGTCCAACACCTGCGCGCTGTCATCGACCTCGTGCGGATTGACGCCGACAGCAAAAGTGACGGTCTTGTCCTCCGCCAGGGGCTGTGCCTCAGATGAGTCGTCGATGTTCACCGTAGCGTTGACGGTGAGCTGGTACACGCCAGGCTCGTTGAACGCCCACGACATATGCGTGTGGGCATCGAGAGGAAGCTGGGCGTGATCCTGGTGGTCAATTCCATCGGAGGTGTCGATGTAAAACCGCGGGTTGCCGAAAGACTCTGTCAGATAGGCAACGAGATCTCCTGGTCCTGAGAAATCGGTGGCCGTTAGTTCGACAGTGGAACTGCGCGTCACCCCGGACAGCTCGGAGTTCTGTAAGCCGTCGCCTTGAGCGCGCATGCCCAGCCAGATGGTGTCCAAGGAGACATTTTCCACCAGCGGAATAACCTCTGCGGAATATTTGATCGCCGATTCTGCCAGGGCCACGTTCGGGACATCCTCTCGGATCGTGGCGTCCAAGGTGCGGATCACCGATTGGTCCTCAAGCAACATGTAGTTCGAAAACGCCACATCAGCGTAGGCAATCTGACGCACGTCTCGTAGCGTGGGCTCGTAGCTATGCGGATCGGCACCTTCAGGCACGATTTGTTCCACATCCATCCGGTCACCGACCACATTGCGGGTCAGATCAGCCAGGATACCGGTCGTGGTCACAACCGAAGGCTTTTCGGGCGTGGACAAACTGCCGGTCGATACACCGCCGCACCCGGTCAGTGCGAGTGCGGCGGTGATCGCCGTGGCAACCCAGGCTTTAGCTCTGGGCATGCTCGTCCACGGTACCGACAGCGTTCAGTGTTGCGCGTCGACGCGCGTAGAGCAACGCGGCGGTTCCGAGTGCCACAACACCCGCACCGATCCCGACCATGCTCAATACCTGTTCGTCAGCACCAGTCTTCGCCAAGGTGCACGGAGTTCCCTCCGGAGTCAGCCCCTGACCGGCGGTCAATTCCTGACCGTTAGGAGCCACAGAGGTAGCCGGCGCGGAGCTCTCGTCGCTCTTCTGCTCGGCGTCCTGTTGGTCACCCTGGGCGAGATCCTGGTCGGTATTCTCGTCCTTCGGGGTAGCTACCGACGCACTGCGAGCGGTCTCAGCTCCCACCTGGAAGGTGTAGGTGCCGGTAGCAGACTGGCCATTGGCCTCGAATTTCAGCGAGACCTTATAGGTACCCGGTTCGGTGAACACCCAGTTGCCATGTTGGTGGGTGTTGGCCGGAATCTGGTAGCTCTTGGGGCCACCAACAGTGTCGAACACCTTCTCACCAACCAGCTGCCCGAAGTTCCCGTTTAGGAACACCGCCAGCTCACCAGGGCCCTCCACATTCTCCAAACTCATGGTCACACCCTGAGAGCCAGGACCATTGACCACAGATTCGTGCTGAGTATTCCATCCCACCCACGGCACGCCGGGTTCTTGAACCTGCTGAATCATGTAGACGTCCTTGCCAGACTCTGCCACATATTCCAGATCGCCCGGAAGACTATCAGCTGAACGCAACGCAGCATCACCGAGAACAAACGTGAGGTCCTCAGCATTGCGCCATACCGGCGGAGCCGTCCGATCGTCCTTCATCTTGGCAACAAACTTGCCATCTTCGACAACCGGGCCCAGATCGAAGTGTCCTTCGCCGGCGCTCAGACCAGTAGCCTGCTCACCCTGTTCGGCCCTGGTAGCACCGTCCTTCGCAGTGCCATCCTGACTGCCACTGGCACTACCCGGAGGCACGACCTCGCGGCCCTGACCGTATTGGCGGTTCCATTCGTCAACCGGCAAGCACTGAGGAGCCTGTTGCTGGGCCGAACCTGCCCCAGCACCGCCCGATCCTCCACCGTTACCGGCACTAGCTCCACCGCCAGTACCGGTTCCGGCGCCGTCAGCACCGGTTCCGGAAGAGTCCTGCTCGCCGGCATCGCCAGAGCCAGCCCCGTTGGAGCCACCATGGTCACCGTCGCTACCTCCGGCTGGGCCGGAATCCTCTCCGGAGCCGCCGCCGGAACCGTTTCCGGGCTTCTTCGAGCTGTCGTTGCCCTGGTCTGCCGGCTTGTTGTCAGGAGTGGTACCCACCTTGTCGTCACGGTGCTTCGGGCACTTGTTATAACCCTCCGGAAGGTCCGCGCCAACGGTCACCAGATAGGTAGCGGCATTGGTCTTTTCGGACTGACCAGTTTTTTCGTTGTGGGCCTCAGCTGAGACGCGGAGGAAGTAGGCCCCGGGCTTGGTAAAGAACCAATTGGCGTGAACGTGCGCAAGGTAATCCTGGTGGATCGTACCCGGCAGCTTGTAGGAATCCCCGGTCAGAAGCGACTGGACTCCTCCCAGGCCCCCCGAGCTCCACAAGTAAACCTCGCCAGGACCGGTGACCTGTTCAATCTTGAAGTCCACTGAGCTGTAGTCGGTACCATTGAGCCCTTGGCTATCCCAGCCGGGCCAGATCAACGAATCGTCCTGAAGAAGAGGCAGGTAGTATCCGGATTTGCCGGCAAGTTCAGCGGGGATGCCATCAGACTTGGGCAAGGTGGTCTGAGCCTTGTCCTTGACGTTGAGTTCGACATCTGCTGGGTCATGGATCACACCCGACCCAGTGACATCTTCTTTCAGCGTCAAGGTCGGCTTCTTGTCGATCATTTCCAAATTGAACATAT
Source organism: Auritidibacter sp. NML100628 (assembly GCF_003185985.1). NCBI lineage: Bacteria > Bacillati > Actinomycetota > Actinomycetes > Micrococcales > Micrococcaceae > Auritidibacter > Auritidibacter sp. NML100628. Next base: position 75,314 of record NZ_QHLP01000003.1, on the reverse strand, counting down.
CGACGTGGCCGTGGTCCAGTTTGAGTCCATCCCAGCAGATATCGTCGTCAGCGGGCTTACCCTGACTCGGTGAGGGCTTGGGTTTGTCCGATGCAGACGGTGAGGGCTGCTGTGACTCGCTCGGCTGTTGCGATGGGGAGGTGTCCTGGCCGGGGGTACCGTCATCGCCCGGAGTCTGCGAGTCTGTAGGTTGCGACGGTGTTTCCGGCTGAGTAGGCGCCTGGGTCGTCGGTTCCACCGTGGCGGTGTTTTCCGGTTCAGGGGTTGGTTCAGGGGTAGACTCCTGGAAGTCCCCGACGCGGAAACGGTAGGTTTTTTCCTCGGTGGGGGCCCGCTCGCCAGTCTCGGAGTTGATCGCAACGCCGCGGACCGTCAAGTCATAGTAGCCAGCCTCGGTGAACGCCCAGTTCGCATGCACGTGGGCGTGATAGTCCTGGTGAATGGTACCGGGAAGTTTATACCCATCGTCGGTCAGTAACGAATCCAGTTCGCCCAGGCCTTTTTGGGTCCACAGGTAAACCTCGCCGGGTCCCGACACGTCGAGAATTTCGATATCAGACTGGTCGTAGCCCGTTCCGCGCAGCCCTTGGTTGTCCCAGCCCGGCCATACAATCTGGGGGTTCTGGTTCAACGGCAGGTAGTACACCTCGGCTTCATGGAGGGCCTCCGGCACAGCTGGAACGGCGGGGAGAGTCATCTTCGCCTGTTCCACAACGTCCAACTGGACTGTCTCCGGGTCATGCATCACGCCATGACCGGTCACGTCTTCTTTCAACGAGAGTGTGGGTTTGCCATCTTTGGCGTGGAGATAGAACGCGTCCACGTGCCCTTTATCGAGCACGACTGGACGAGATGTTTCCTCAGGCTGTGAGGGAGCAGCGGTCGCTGCCGAAACCGGGAGACTGGTGAGTCCCAGCAGCGCCATCAACAGACCTAGCACGCTCACAACGGCGGTTGTCGTGAGTGCTCGGTGCGAGCGCCCGGCCTGGGGCCGAGCCTGTAATGAGTGATTTTGCATAGTCTCATTCTTTTCTAGCGTTAAACGCCTCGGTGATCATGAGTACTCTGTCAGTATAGCTAATGCGAATCATTACCATTCATTATGACTGATACATGACATCCTCACGCCCCAAGGTGTGGTCCCCAGCCGCACAAATCACGTCACTTGGAGCACGAACTGAATACAGTGGAAGGGCTCACAGGGCGCCACATGCAGGTACGTTGTGCGCAGGTATGTCGTGGATTTCATCCCCGTTTGAATCGGACCGTACTACCTGTCCTGAGGGTTGGACTCCCTGTAGCCAGGAAACTGCCTGGTAGAGATCAGTTGACCGGCGTCGCCCCATTCTGGCCAATACCGCCAGACCAACAGACACAGGCGGTGTTCGCCTTCTACCGAAAAAACAACACGAAGAATAACGCCCATTGCGACGGGAGGCTCGCAAAAGCTCACCGTACCGGCCGGCCACTCACCGCATGGCCGTCTTTGCGTGGATACACAAACGGCACCTGCCTAGGATAGTGCCTAGTCAGGTGCCGTTTTCTCGTTGCGGGGACAGGATTTGAACCTGTGACCTCCGGGTTATGAGCCCGGCGAGCTACCGAACTGCTCCACCCCGCGGCGACAGGTATCTACTATACGCCGGAGGGTGGAGCAGTTCAAATTAGCGTGGTGTACCGTTCACCACACGGTGGTGTGATGCTTACTCTGCCTCGGAGTTGTCCTCCTCTGCGGTGTTCTCATCCGAGTCCTCAGCATCGTCGGCGTTGGAATCCGAATCCACGCCTTCAGCCTCTAGAGCCCGGCTCAATGCGTCGTTGAGCTGGTCCTGTGCTTCGCCGTAGGCAGCCCAGTCACCATCCGCCATAGCCTCTTCTGAAGCCTGCATCGCATCCCGTGCGTCTTGCAGGGCCTTTTCTAACTGCTGTTGCGGGCTGGTTGCTTCAGGTGGCTGTGGCTGGTCGGAAGGTTCGGTTCCTTCTTCATCACCGGCTTCAGGTGGCGGAGTATCTCCGGCACCGGCCTGACCTTCCGCAGAGGTTTCAGCGCCGGAATCTCCACCGAAGATCTGGTCGAGCGCTTCAGCCAAGGTATCGGCGAAGCCAACCTCGTCACCGAAGGCCACCAGGACCTTCCGCAAGACCGGGTAGGAGGTTTCACCGGTGGACTGAACGTAGACCGGCTGGACGTACAGGATACCGTCCGCAGCAGGCAGGGTGATCATATTGCCGTTGATCACATCCGAAGCACCCTGACGGAGCAGGTTCAGCTCCTGCGACACGGTGTCATTGGAGTCGAAGTTAGCCTGGGCTTGACCGGGACCCGGTGTCGTGGTTTGACGTGGCAACTCCAGCAACTGGAGGTGACCGTAGTCCTCGGCCTTCTGGCCATCCTCGCCAGTACCGGCATCACCGTTGGCTGCCAAGAAGCCATACAGCACGTTGCGCTGTGCGGCACCTTCGGTGACCTGCGGGATGAACGGTGTAGTCAGTTGGAAGGCGGGTTCTTCCTTGCCCGGCAGCTGCATCGACATGTAATACGGCGGGATGGAAACATCCTGAGCACCCGTCTGCTGATCGTTATTCTCAGCGTTAGTCGAGATCGTGGGGTCGACCGGCACCGACCAGGCGTCGTTGTTTTCGTAGAAGTCATCCGGGTCGGTCACATGGTAGCGACCCAACAGCTCACGCTGAACCTTGAACATATCCGAGGGGTAACGCACGTGATCCATCAATTCCGCACTCATGTCAGAGTATGGCTTGATGTGACCGCCGTAGACCTTCTGCCAGGCCTGAAGCAACGGGTCCTCGGGCTCCCATGCATAGAGGTCGACCGAACCGTCATAGGCGTCCACGGTGGCCTTGACTGAGTTGCGAATGTAGTTCACCTGTCCCGATGGGTTGGTATTCGGGTTGGTGTTCAGCGAGTCGACGGTCACCGAGTCGAAGTCCTGAGAATCTGAGTACGGGAAGGCATCCGAGGTGGTGTAGGCATCGACAATCCACTTGACCCTCCCGTTCACAATGGCCGGGAACGCGTTGGAGTCAACCTCCAGGTACGGGGCAACCTTCTCCACACGATCGACTGGGTGGCGGTCGTAGAGGATCTGGGAATTCGAGGTCACGTTCTGCGAGAACATGATTTCGGTGGAACCGAAGCGGATCGCATACGATAACCGATTGAAGATATTACCCACCGAGGGGCCACCATCACCGGAGAAGGTGTAGGTAGTGTCTTCTTCCGATTCGGCATCCTGGGGACGGTCCAGTTCCTGGTCCGGATCGCCATCTTCCTTACCCACGATGGAGTACTGCGGTGAGTTCATCCCGAAGTAAATGCGTGGCTCGTAATCCTGGTCAGATGCCAGCTCACCGTCGGTGGGAATACCCGAGAGCAAGAAAGCCGGGCGTCCACCGCCTCCTACCTCCGAACTGTCCGCGGCGGTGAGGCCATACCCGTGGGTATAGGTAATGTGCTGGTTCACCCAGGAGGAGTCCGGGTTCACGTTGACCTCACGGGGTGCAATGATGGTGTCGCGCACTTCGCCGTCAACCTCATAACGGTCCACGTGCAACGTATTGGGGAACGAATAGTACGGACGGAACTGTTGCAACTGTCCGAAGGTCCGGGACAGCAGGTTTGGGTCCATCAAACGAATATTGGCCGTGGTGGCCGATTCGCCAGCCAGCGCTCCCGCGCTCGCTTCGGTCTCACCGGCATAGTTGGTGTATTCCATATCGGAGAGCCCATAGGCCTCACGGGTGTAGTTGATGTTGCGCTCAATGAACTCGCTTTCCAAGGCCCGCTCGGTCGGTTGCACCCGATACTGCTGGATCAGGTAGGGGTAGGCCACCCCGGCCACCAGAGCCGCCACAATGAACGCGGCTGCACCAATGATGCCGAACCGCCACCGACCGCGTAGCCCGGTAAGAATGAACAGCGCGATCACCAAAACGGCAGCCACAGCCAAAATGGTAGAGGTCGGAATCACCGCGTTGACATCGGTGTACATCGCACCGGCCCAGTTGCCTTCTTGGTTCTGCAAAGTGCGGTACCGATCCAGCCAGTAGTTGACACCCTGCAAGAGCATAAACAGCGACGCGAAGATCACGATGTGCCAGCGTGCGGTGCGCGAGATCTGAATACCACCGCGTTCTTGGATGGTGATCGCACCGAAGAGGTAGTGCACCACCAGTCCGACAATGCCAGCCACCAAGACCACCGACGTCGCAAAGCTGACAATCGTGCCGAGCATCGGCAGAGTGGCCATATAGAAGGTCAGATCCAGGCCGAACTCTGGATCAGTTTCACCATACGGCTCTTGGTTGAGGAACAATAGGACTTGTTGCCAGGAGTTCATCGCCGCCGCTCCGGCGAAGAAACCAATCAAGAGCGGAACACCGATGAGCACGAGCCGGCGGACCGATTCAATCTGCTTTCGAAACTGGTAGACGCCATCGCGCATCGAGGTTGCGTCCGCATCGGGGCGCTTCCGCCAGGCAAGCCACATTGCCAGCCAGGTGACGAATGCCATCACACCCCCGGCGATGACAAATAGTACACCGCGCGTCAGGTGTTCGATCCAAAACACCGAGGTGAAATCGAGCTGGCTGAACCACAGCACTTCGGTGTAGATCATCGCAAACAGTACGAACAGCGCCACCAGGGCAGCGAGAATAATGATCGTAATGATCAGCGCACCGGGACGACGTGAATTGTTCTGTTGCTGTCGGTTCGACGAGCCACCCGGTCCACCCGAAGAACCCGAGGAGGAATTGTTATTCCCCGACGAGCCACCGGATGAACCCGAGCCCGAGGAACGGCCTGAGAACAGGTCGCCAAAACTTTGCCCGAAACTCACGTTTGTTCCTTATCTGCAGGCGTTGGACGCCCGACTTGTGTCGAATGTTGGGTGATGTGTTGAGTAGTCCTGCTATCCGCAGGTGGTGACGTTTTCTGCCTCTGGTGTGTCGTGAGATTTCACGATCTCCACAGCCTGTTCCAGGCTCGACACCGAATACACGGTGATCCCGTCGGGGACCTTATCGTCAAGTTCTGGACAGTTAGCCTCTGGGGCCAGAAACACGGTGGCTCCAGAGCGTTGAGCACCATAGACTTTTTGGAGAATTCCGCCAATGGGGCCGACAGTACCATCGGGGTCGATGGTACCGGTGCCGGCAATATGGTCACCGTCGACCAGGTTCTCCTCGGTGAGTTTTTCAATAATGCCCAGCGCAAACATCATCCCCGCGCTGGCACCGCCAACATCACCGAGGGACACTTCAAAGTCGTAGGGGAAGTCGAACTCGGAATCTAAGTAGATCCCGATCTGGTAGCTACCGTCCTCAGCCTCAGTGACGGGTACGTCGATCTTGTGTTGCTCGCCGTCCCGCTCAATGGTGAGCGTCACCGGCTCCGGCGCGGAGTCGTCAACAGCATCCTTGAGTCCTTGCAGACCGGTAATGGGGTGACCGTTGGCAGCAATCACCTGATCTCCTCGACGCAACAGGTCAGTGGCCTCAGCGCCTTCTGCAAAGTCGTGGACGAACAGATGCTGGGTGTAATCGATCTCCAGATACTCCAACGCCGCAGCCATCGCCCACGACTGAGAAGTATTCATCGCCACCGTGTTGGTCTCTTGAACCTCAGAGGATGACACGTTCGAGGGATAAACTGTGGCCGAAGGAGTCAGAGAAACGTGGGGGAACATCCAGCCAAACAACACGTCGATAGCAAAAGTCGCTCCGGTGGGCGGACCTTGAACCGACACGGTTGTCATATCCAGCGCACCGTCGACGGGATAAGTCTCGGTACCCTCAATCGACAAAACCGGTTCTTCCCCCTCACCAAGATCAACGTCCCCGATGGTGTTGACGGTCGGGCCGGGGTGTTCGGCAACGTAGGACACCGGAAATACGACCCCAGCCAACAGTGCTGCAGCCAGCAGAAGACCTGAAATCCACACCATGCGGCGTCGCTTCACCTCGCGTGGCGATTCAGGGCGCACGTCGGCTGAGTCATTCACCCGCAAGGGGGTGAGATCATCCGGTGATAAAGACATGTTGTCCGAGCCTTCCTGACAGTGCGCGCTGGCGGAGAAGAGAGGTCTCCCAATCCCTTCTATTCTAGAAGAAGAAATAACATCTGTACGACAGCGTTGAGCGTCGTGACATCGGCACGAGACACCGGTGTGCCTTCAGCGAACCTCAACGGCAACTACCGCGCGAAGCTGTCATGGTGCGACCGGAATCGGTAGTCTATAACTCATGACTACTCCCCCGGATGGACCACGGAATGACCACGGCGACGACGGATCGGACAATAACGATCCGTTTTCCGAGATGTTGCGTCGCATGTTTGGCGAGCAGGCTCCTAACCCCGAAGAAATTCGTCGAGCCATGCAACAGATGTCCGACCAGTCCGCGATGCCGTTGGATCCGGCCATGTTTAACCCCGCCATGATGCAACAGATGATGTCGCAATTCCAGGCCATGATGTCCTCGGGTAATTCTGATGAACCGGTGAACTGGGCGCTGGTACGCCAAACCGCCCGGCAGGCTGCCGCCGGCGACGACCCATCGGTGGGCACCTTCGCACGACGGGAAATCGAAGATGCCTTGCGCCTGGCGGAGCTATGGTTGGATCAGGCCACCACTATGGAATCCACCGGATATTCCGGCGTGGCGTGGTCCCGAGCCGAATGGGTCGAGAAGACTCTTGACCAGTGGAAAGAGATGACTGAGCCGGTTGCCACCTCGGTCTCACAGGCCCTGTCTCGGGCTTTGTCCGAACAGCTTCCCGGCCAGCTTCCCGAAGAGATGCGAGCTGCCATGGGCGACATCGGTCCGATGATGAAGAACATGGGTGGCACCATCTTCGGTCTGCAACTCGGCCAAGCCTTGGGCGAGCTCTCCCGCGAAGTTCTTTCGGGAACCGATTCCGGTTTCCCGGTGGCCGGCCACCGGCTGGTCATGCTTCCGGTCAACGTCGAAGAATTCGGTGATGGCCTGCAGGTTCCAGAAGATCAAATCCGAATTTATCTCGCCTTGCGGGAAGCGGCCCGAATGCGTCTGTTTGTCCATTCACCGTGGCTGGAGCGTGATTTGATGGCCGCCGTGCAACAGTACGCGGCCGGTTTAACCATTGATTTGAGCTCCATTGAAGATGCTGCCCAGTCGGTTGACCCCATGAACCCCGAGTCTATGCAAGAGGTCTTCTCCGGCCGAATGTTGGTCCCTGAACCCACCGGGACCCAGAAGGCTGCCCTGGAACAGCTGGAAACCACCTTGGCCGTCATCGAGGGTTGGGTCGATGTCGTCACCACTCAGGCAGCTCAGGCACTGGAATCAGAAGCTGCACTGCGCGAGATGATTAATCGTCGCCGTGCCACCGGTGGGCCAGCAGAACATGCTTTTGGCTCGTTGGTCGGCCTGGACCTTCGTCCTCGTCGATTGCGGGAGGCTGCTGCATTCTGGCAGAAGATTACCGACGAGAAGGGCACGGAATACCGCGATTCGATCTGGGAAGAACAGCTGTGGATTCCGACCGCTGAAGATCTTGACGATCCCGACGGATACGAAGCACGTCGCCAGGCTCAGGCCGAGCAGACCGAACAGATGGATGAGGAGCTCCGCAAGCTACTCGATGGTGGCTTCAACGACGACGGCCAAACACCGGGAAAGGATCGTTAATCCTCGTCACCGTCGTCCCCAGTCGTCCAACCCAGTTGCGGTGAGCACGCACTTGCGAAACGTCGTGCATGGCTGAAACCCTCCAGATAGGCCATCGCTTCATCCATCCGAGAATAGCGAGCAGCCATCCGGTGAAAATCTGCGTCATGACCGCCGTGGGCTAAATGAACCAATTCGTGGACCAGCACACCGTCAATGACCCACTGAGGCATACCTTTCAGCTGGGTGGACAACCGAATCTCTCCGGTAGCCGAGGTGCACGACCCCCAGACTTTGGTCTGCCGGCTCGACCACCTGACACTCGCCGGCACAACCTCGGAATTCAACCATGTTTTGGCTAAAAACACCGCCCGGTCGTAGAGGTCCTGGTCGCTGGTTTTCATGCGGTTGTCGCGTTTTTTCTCCAGACGCTGGATCAGGTCAGCGCTGGCATGAAAGATTGCTTCCTGACTCAGCCGGCCCGGTGCACCGATGTGCAGCATTCCGTCTTCGTAAGAGGCTTGGAAGCTTCTCGTGCGCCGGAGCGAACGAATAATTCGTACGGTTCGACCGTGATACTCATAGACTTCGGCGACGCGGCCACGACCCAACCGGAAGGGACCGTCTAGGTGCCGAAAGCCGTGTAATGTTGAGGGCGAATGCTGGGTGCTGTGCTGTGGTAGTGATGTCATGGTGTCCATTCTTCGGTCACGGCAACCCTACCCCAACAAGGCGTGTTGGACTGTGGACAACAACACCTGAGCAAACCAGTTGTGGACAACCGTCTGCACGAGCTCACGGTCTTTGCGATGATGGCAGTCCGGACCCTTCCGGTCAGCCGGTACTGGCCCGAATCATCGTCGTCCCAGGAGCTACTTCATGCAAATCAACCCCGGCCTGTCTTTCGTGAAAATTTCAGCTGGCCTGGTCCAAATCGGTTCAGGTGAACGATCTCTGCAGATCTCTGGCGCCACACCGCAAATCACCGCGCTACTGGAGAAACTGCGTCGCGGAATTCCGGATGGTAGCGAACCACGTCACGGCAAACAGGCCGGGCTCAGCACTCAGGAAACCTGGCGACTGATCTCAACCCTCGACCCAGTCTTGTTGAACTCCCCGGCCGAGCCGTCCCCAGAACCAAGCACCGACTGTGACGTTGCCACGGCCACGGCCACCCTGCAGGCGGTAACCGTGGAGCCCAGCTCGCAGCATGACGCTGACGAGAAGACTTCGGTGCAGGTTTGTCCAGTTGATGCACCCACTTTGCACACTCGACGCGCTCAGTCCTCCGTGCAGATACTGGGGACTGGTCGCAGTGGGCGCGCCTTGGCACTCCTGCTTGCCAACGCCGGCGTCGCAAGGATGTGGGTGTGGGATCCCCAACCTGTCACAGTCAGTGATCTCGGCACCGGGTTCCTGCCCGAAGATCTTTCACGGTGCCGGGGTGTCGCCACCGCCGAACAGTTACGTCACCAGTTTCCTGACATCGAGATTTTGCCCCAGTCACACCCCGTCGCGCCCCAACCGTGCGGTGACCTGTCTGTCTGCATCACACGAGGCGGACTGGCCACGGAGTTTCTCGCCCAGGCCCAACGTCGAGCTCAACCAGTGCTACCAGTCACCCTTCACGACGATCGCGTCGTCATCGGCCCCTGGCTTTTGCCCCAAACCTCGCCGTGCCCTCACTGCTGGATGGCACGCGAAGCGGAGCTCGATCCCTCTTACGCGGATCGACAGCATGCGTTGCGAGCGCAAGCAGCAGGTCGTGAACCTCTAGGTTTGGCCTACGCTGTCGCTGGATTAGTGGGCATTCAAGTGCTGAATTGGATCGATGCCACACCGCTTCGAGATGTCCTGACGCTGACCGATGCCGGCGAAGTCCCCGGCGCTGTACCCGGTCAAGTACTCAGCGTCTCGGCCCGAACCGGTGCCGTATCAAGCTTCACGATCAGTGAGCATCCCCGCTGTTGTGGCGCGGTCGCCTACTCCTGACACGCAGCTAGCCATTCTGGTCTTCCTCCCTGGGGGCGGAACTGACGAGGTGGAGCACCGCATCCCCGTATTTCGACAATTTGGCATCCCCGATTCCGGGGACCTGGCGTAATGCGCTCGCTGTCTGTGGCACCTTTTCAGCGATGGCCACCAAGGTCGCGTCTGTAAACACCATCATCGCCGGCAACTTTTCTGACTTGGCGGTGGTGGAGCGCCACTCTTTGAGTGTGTCCAGAAGGTGCTGGTCATAGGTGGCTGGACAGTTTTGACAGCGGCCCAGTTTCCGGGCCACCGGTGTTTCCAGTGGCTGGCCACAGACCCGACACTGTGCCACCTGTGAGCGCCCGCGACGCTTACCGTGGAAGTCACCCGGAGAGGACCGCTGGGCCTGGTTCGATGCCGACACACCCGTGTGCGGTGAAGGAATCGTCTGCGTCGATGACGCTTGCGGGATCAGGGCCGAGAGGAACCGTGAGGGCTTGGACTTGTTGCCAGTTCTTCCGTTGCGGTGACGCGGCCAGCTGAAAAAAATTTCATTCCGTGCACGCGTAATACCCACATAGAACAGTCGTCGTTCTTCATCAATCTCGCTCTGGGTTTGAGCAAAACCAATCGGGACCATTCCCTCGGTGAGTCCGGCCAAGTAAACCGCGTCCCATTCCAATCCTTTAGCTGAGTGCAACGACGCCAAGGTCACCCCCGAAACGGTGGGCGGATGCTCATCGGTGTCTCGGTGCTGTAGTTCCTGGACCACCTGGTCGAGACTGAGCTGTGCACCGTGATCATCCAGCATTCGGCGACCCAAGGTAATTAGTGCGTCAAGGGACTCCCACTTCTGTCGCACTGCACCGGTGGCTTGGGGCGGATCAGTGCTGTATCCCAATGAGGTCAGGATCGCTTCCATCAGCTCCACCACCTGTTCGGCCCGCACCGCAGGTGAGGCCTGAGCGGCGGAGCGTAGTTGCAAGACAGCTTCCCGAACTTCAGTGCGTTGGAAGAACCCTTCGGCGCCTCGGAGCTGGTAGGGAACGCTGTGTCGGGTCAGAGCCTGTTCGAAATGCACCGATTGGGCGTTGGTACGGAACAGTACCGCAATATTTTCCGGGAGTTTTCCGTCGGTGATTTGCTGATGGATATGGCTGGCGATCTGGTCTGCTTCGGTCTGTTCATCCTCACATTCCCAAAACACCGGCGCCGGACCATTATCTCGCTGAGAGACCAACTCGAGCGGACGAGGCCAGGGAGGCATTCTTCCTCCGGCTTGTTGGCCCTGTTGGGTCCGTTGTTCCAAGAGTCGATTGGCCAAGGCCACAATGTGCGGGGTGGACCGATAATCCCGGATCAGCTCGATACGTTGAGCCTGCGGATAGGTCGTTGTGAACTCCAACAAGAACCGTGACGTGGCCCCGGTAAAAGAGTAGATGGTCTGCGAGGCATCACCCACCACGCATAATTCATGGCTGTCGCCCAGCCAGGCCTCTAGCAACCGCTGTTGGAGCGGGGAGACGTCCTGATACTCATCGACGATAAAGACCCGGTACTGACGACGTACTTCGGCTGCAATAGCTGGCTCAGATTCGAGGATCCCAACCATCAACAGCAACACATCGTGGAAGTCCATCAATCGCTGGTCGGCTTTGAGATCTTCATAGGCTTGAAAGAGCCGAGAGAACAACAACGGGTCCCACCCGCTAGGCAACGGGCGGTGACCTGCCTGATGTTGGTAAGTCTCCGGGGTGAGCATCGAGATCTTGGCCCATTCGATTTCTCCGGCAAGATCTCGGACCGTGGCTCGATCGGTACTCATCCGCAGCCGGTTAGCCGCATCAATAATCAGTCGGATCTTATGCTCTAATAGCCCAAACATTGGTCCACCAATTGCTTGGGGCCAGAAATAACTCAGCTGCTTCAACGCCGCGGCGTGAAATGTGCGTGCTTGTACTCCCCCAGCGCCTAGCACCCGGAGACGAGCTCGCATTTCCGCAGCGGCTTTGCTGGTGAAGGTCAGCGCCAACGTGTGAAACGGACTATAGGCTCCGGTGGCCACTCCGTAAGCAATCCGGTGGGTAATGGCTCGAGTTTTCCCGGTCCCGGCCCCGGCCAGAATGCACACGGGTCCGTGCAAGGCGGTGGCTGCCCGGCGTTGCTCCACGTCGAGGCCTTCAAGTATCTCCTCGGGTAAACTCACCGTGGCACCTCCTTGACTCGATAGATTGTGCAACGTCCGGCCCAACGTCGCTACGTGGCTTCAGCGGTCACCTCAGAAACGTAGCACGCTAAGGCGCTCAGTTTTGCAGTACGTGTGGGTCCGGAAGAGGCCCGCCATACCAGTGCTCGATCAGCATTCGTGCGATCGATGCGGACCCGGGTAGGTAGATCTCGCCACGCTCAGCCTGAGACCACATCTCGGCTTTGGTAAACCACGTCACCGACCGCATCTCCTTGTTATCCGCTCGAATTGTCTCCACGTTGGTGGCACGCGCCCGAAAACCTAGCATTAACGATTGCGGGAACGGCCACGGTTGCGAACCGAGATACTGTGGGTCAGCCACGTGCGCCCCGGCTTCTTCGTAGACTTCTCGGATCACCGCTGCCTCGAGGGATTCTCCGGGCTCAACGAACCCCGCCAGTGTGGAGTACCGGTTCGGGGCCCATGCCGTATTATTTCCCAGCAGTATTCTGTCATCGTCATCGGTGATGGCCACGATGATGGCCGGATCGGTGCGGGGGAAGTGCTCAATTCCTTCAGCGGGGCAGGTTTTAACCCAGCCGGATTGCTCAGTGACCAGCCGGTGTCCACAATGCGAGCAGAACCGGGTCCGGGAGTGCCAGTTGGCAATCGCCACCGCCTCCACGAAAAGGCCGGCTTCTTTGCCAGAAAGCCCCGCTGCGACTTCTCGAACCGAGAGCCATTGCACTCGCGCCGGATTAACCTCCGCCCCATCCCAGCGGTGCGGGTTGAGTAACTGTGGTGCAGTATCTTTTGACCCGGAAGGCACCAGGACAATGTCGTTGGGGCTGATCCCGTCTAGGTCCTCGGGGGACAGGTCTACTACTCGTTCACCGCGTCCCAGATAGACCGCTTCTTCTGGAAGCGGGCCTTGGGGGTGGTCGAACACGAGTGCGCCCCGATAGACCGGAACCTGACGGGCGTGAAGTCTGAGGACTTTGGTTTCAGGAGCTGACCAGAGGGTTGGCAACCAGGCAGGGTCCTCCCGTTGCAGGCACCCTCGGTCCAGGTCTTCACGAGCTAGTGGCAAAGCACCAAGAGGAGGGAAAGTCTGCTGATTGCTCATGGTTTCTACGGTACTGGAAACGCGCTCGCTTCTGGGGAGTCATTCCTCAGGGCATAACGGTGCGTCGCTGAACGCTGGCTGAGTATTCCAGCCAAATTGTGGACTCGCCAAATCACAAGCGGGCCGGTAAAGGTGGATATTCAGTAGGCTGGATGCTGTGAAACGCACACCCATGGAACTCGCCGCCCTCGCCTCCGCAGCTATGCCGGGACTAGATATTGTGGGTGTAGCTTCCACCGGCGAACAATCCCCAGAGTTCGACAATGCCCTGGTGACCGACCGAGATAACACCATCTGGCGGGTCCGCTCGCCGCGCACTGACCAAGCCGGCATGAGGTTGGAAACCGAATTGGAGGTGCTGTCTGGTTTTACTCCCACGATTCGGGCGAAGTTACCTTTCCGCGTGCCTTCTGTTGCCGGAGCTGTGCAACTGGATCGTCGTCGAACTTTTGTCTATCACCAGATCCCCGGCGAGGAACTGGACCTCGACACCATTGTCTGCCTGCCCGATATCGTTCGGGATGACCTCGGACGGATCACCGCAGCAATCCACGAATTACCACGTTCGGTTGTGGAAATTGCCGATCTGCCGGTGTATACCGCTGAGGAACATAGAACCCGTCGTCTCAACGAATTGGACCAAGTCGCGCTGACCGGAAAAATCCCCTCGATACTCTTGCGACGGTGGGAAAATGCTCTGGAAGAAACCCAAATGTGGGGGTTCACTCCCACGGTTGTTCACGGAGATCTGCACGAAGAACACTTGTTGTTCGACCGTGGTCGAGCAGTGGGTTTGATCGGCTGGACTGACCTTCATATTGGGGATCCTGCGGTCGATTTTTCCTGGTTAGCTTCAGTCGAGGATCCAGTCTTCGGTGAACAGATCATCGATGCCTATTACCGATATCTGGGCGCTGCCGCCGATGAGCGGGATTTCCACCTGATGCGACGGGCATCATTGAGCGCTGAATTTGCTCTGGCCCAATGGCTGATGCGTGGCATCAACAGTCATGATCAGCGTATGATCGATGATGCGGTGTCGATGCTGGACGATTTGGCCGCCGACGTTGCAGAAACCGGTGGCCAGGACGTGGGCTCGGAGCTGTCAAAGCCTCATCACTCCTCGGTCGCGGCGCCCGATGAAACTAATCCGGCACATTCCACGGCCAAAGCGGACGACGGCACCTCTGCTGAACAGGTCCAGCAGGTCAACGAGCCAGAAGAGGTCACTGCCCCTATCAGCACCATCAACGCTAACCTCAACGCTGAGGATGGTGCCGTGGTGACCGACGCCGATGTCGATGCTGACGACGATGACGCGACCGAAGACGAGAATCCAGTCCGAGATGATCCCAAAGCATCTGAGGCCTCGCCACCGGAAGCAGACAACGCAGACGACGGTGATCAGGTCGATGACGATGCCGGCGTTGTCACCGAACCGGTGTCGTTAGACGCCATTCGTCAGATGACAGAGGACCGCGAGTCAGACTCCGCGTCGCAGGCCGAGGATTCATCATCTCGCAACTAGTCCTCCTCCGTCGCATTGGCAGTGTTCCCTATCACCGCGACGATAGCCACTCAATCTGCTCCGTGGGGTTCGGTGGCTTCCAGCACTTGAGCCAGCAACGCTTCCAGTTGCTCGGCGTCAGCAAGGTTGACCGGAGTTCGTTCTTCGCCATGTGCAAGGTACACAAAACGTCCCGAGATATTCGCCAGGGGAATATCATGTAGCCGTGACCAGGCCAAACGGTACAGCGCCAGCTGAAGTCCTTTATGTTCCAAGTCGTCTGGGGTCGACGGCACCATACCCGTTTTCCAGTCAACGAGCTCCCACTGCGCGGTGGGGTCGAATTCCTGATCCGGGTGGTCTCCCCCGTTCCGAAAAACAGCGTCAATACGGCCACGAATGGTCACCGACCCGACTGTCGTTTCCACCCCGGCTTCGATGAACGCTGGTGAGCGTTGCGCCCATCTGGTGTTCAGGAAGTTCTCTCGCAGGGTCGTCACACCGGTTTGTTCGTCCCAGACCTGGTCGGCATCCTCGACCGGGTCCTCGAAGTCGAGCATGCCCGTGATGCCAGAACGCTGACTGGCGAAATGTTCCTCAATCCATTGGTGGACGAGCGTACCTGTTCGGGCTGCTTTGATCGGTCGACGTGGCATCGGACGTTTCAGTGACTTCGCTACGGTGTGCGGGTCGTCTACCAAACTTATAAATGCTGAGGCCGAGAGGTGACTTGGCAAGTGAACCTCACTGCTCTGCGTCATATCTTCGTCGGGTTGGGCCCACTGCACGCGTTGAGCCAGCTCGTGGTCTTCAATATCCGTGACAGATGTTTCACGCGCATCGGTCACCCATTGTGCCGCTTGTGTCACCGCTTGGCGACGTGGGTAGTGGCGAACCAGAGGTTTTCCGGCCCGGTCATCGATCCAGTAAACGCCGTCATAGAAGTCCGTTGCATTGATTTGGTAAATCGATGCGCCATCGAGAGGATCGACAGGCCAGGTGGAGACCAGGATCTTCTCAGCCCGCGGGTTCTTATCTCCGACGACTTCGGGGTCTGTTGAATCAACCCAGTGTCCAGTTTCGACCCCGTCTAGTCCCTGAAAAATGGTCAAGAACTCGGACTGTTCAACGGCTTTCTTCTTTGTTCCCACCCAGTGGCTTCCTGAGAGCCACAACAAGTGCTTGGGGCGGGTGAAGGCAACATAAGCTAGTCGTTTTTCTTCGAATCCATTGCGGATCTTCACGTTCTCAGACAACCGATGATAGGTCACCCGATCCTGATCTTTCGTGGAGAACGTGGTGTTGCCTGCTCCTGCACTCCACTCTTTTAGGGTTTCGGCCTGGTCGAAAGGCCACTGATACTCGTCTGGAATATCGTGGCGAAGCCCCCAGGGTAATGCCCCGCTGGAGGTGGAAGTCCATCTCTCGGGTTTCTCCGACGGGAATTTTCCTGCGCTCAGTCCGGGAACGAACACGGCGTCCCACTCCAATCCTTTGGAAGAATGGACGGTGAGCAACTGGACGGCTCCGGGGCGTGGTTGAACGGCGGGTAGTGCCAGCCCTTTTTCTTCTGCCTCAGCAGTTTCTATCCATGCCAGAAAGCCCGACAAATCAGACGTCAGGGAGCCGTTCAACCCTTGTGAGAACTCGTCGACGACATCGTAAAGGGCTTCCAGGTGTTGCAGTGCCTCGGAGAGTTCGGTTCCTGGATGTGCCAGAACTTCTGCCTCAATCCCACTACGGCGGGCAATCATCCGGAAGAATTCCGGAAGATCCAGTGAACGCAACTCTTGGAGCGAGACTAATAGGTCCGCAACACGGTGCAGTCGTTGGAGCCCTTCCTCGGTGAATCCGTAATGGGCTGCCTCCTCAATCGGCGGTAACTTATACAGTGCTTCGATCAGTGACACTTCTTCAGCGTCTTCGGAGACGAGTGCCTCGGCGAGCTTCTCAGCATTCCAGATCTGTTCTGGGTCATCAGACCGGAGTTCCGACGGAGGTTGAGCGTCACGTCCATGACGCACGAGTCCTCGGGCATAACGGTTAAGTGCCCACAAGTCGGCTGTTCCGATTCTCCAGCGCGCATTACTCAAGATACGTACTAGAGCTTCGTTTTCCTGCGGAGCGGCAACCACACGAGCTAACGACAGCACCTCGACGACGGCGGGAACCTCGACAAGCCCCGTCATCCCCAGGATTTCATAGGGGACTCCTCGCGCTTCGAGTGCTTCAACCAGAGGCAGGAAGTCTGCCTTGCGACGACAAAGAATGGCAGCCGACTTCTCGGTGTGATGTGGCTGGTTCGAGCCGGGATCGGTAATCCCCAGGCAGTCTGCGACGGTGTCGGCCAGCGTGCGTGCTTCGTCTTCGGAGTCTTTGAACCAATTGATAACCACGCGTCCGGGTTCACCGGTCACTCCTGCCGAGAGTTCTTGGACCGGGACGGGCCTGCCGGTGGTCGGTTCTCCATCCAGTTGCCCGATAATGGCATTGGCACCGCGCAAAATGCGCTCTCTATTTCGCCATGCCACGCTCAGGGGCAAGATATCGGCTGGAGCCCGTGTGTCAACACGGTCGTCATCGGCACGCCTAACGGCTGGGAAATATTCGGGAAAAAGACCCAGCTGACCGGCGGAGGCACCTCGGAATCCATAGATCGACTGGTTGGGGTCCCCCACAGCTGTGACACAGTGACCTGCTCCCTGGGAGGATTGGGGGCCGAACAGCGAAGAGAACAGCATCATTTGGGCGTGCGAGGTGTCTTGGAATTCGTCGAGGAGGACGACCTTATACTTCTCGCGTTCGCTGGCGGCAGCTTCGGGAATCGTGGAGGCGATCAGTTGGGCATAATAAACCAGGTCCCCATAATCCATGAGGTTATGGTCCTTTTTCACCTGGGCGTAACGTGCAACGATATCGGCCATGGTCATTTTCACGCGGAGGCTGTTAAAGATCTCCGTGGCGTATTTGGGCCGTTTTGCCCCGGTGTCTAGACGCTGGCCGGACTCCAAAATTTCGATCACGTGCTCTTTGATCTCGTGTGGTTTCACAAGATGTTCGTTGGCTTCCGCGGCGAGTTTTTTGACCGCCGAGATCAACGAACTCTCGGTAAAGTCCAGTTCGGACACATCAGCTTCCCAGTTTGCCACGATCTCGGCGATGATCTGGAATGATCGGGCCTCTCCGATCATTTCTGAATCGGGTTCGACACCAATGCGTAGCCCGTAGTCTGCTACCAGCGCATTCGCATAGGAGTGGTAGGTGGAAACGCTGGCTTGTCCCGGGTCGTGGCGGTCGAGAGTCAAGCCTAGTGACTCGTGGCTCGCGAGGTTTTCAATGGCGGCGTTCACGCGTGCTGCTAATTCACCAGCGGCTTTGCGAGTAAAAGTGACGCCAAGAATTTCTTCGGGACGCACAAAACCGTTGGCAATCAGCCAGATGACTCGGTCTGTCATGGTGCGCGTTTTGCCCGAGCCAGCACCAGCGACCACCAGGAGGGGGTCTGGACCGTATTCGATGACGGCGCGCTGTTGTTTCGTGGGATACATCCGCTGTTGGGGTGGCTTCGCGGACTGAAGGATATCGGCCAGTTCTTCAGCGCTAAACCGAACGTCTCCCCAGGTGTTTCGTTGCGGTTGAGCTGCTAAAGGTTCCACTCTGTGATCTGCCTTCCTTGCCGTGTGATGGGTGAGAGGATCTGGTAGGACGATTTCTGGAACTCCCCAGGGTCCCACCAGGTCAGATAGCTCGCTCCAGAGACGCGTCGCGCCGCGTCCCGGATCTGTTGGCTAGCCCAGTTTTCTTCCGGGTGCTTGGGATCCTCGGGAACAACCGGCTGTTGGTGTTGGACTTTTAGGTTCTGGTTGGTGGTGCCCAGCTGGACTAGCATGGCTCCACCAGGGGTGGTGGGCTGAGAAAACTCGGCCGACTCGAGCTTCGTTGCCTTCAAGACGCCGGAGATGATCAGGGCCTGATAGGTGGCCAATTGTGGCAGGCGGTCAACCTCTTCGCCTCGAGGCATCGACTTGCCGGTCTTGAGGTCTACCACGGTTGGACGTCCCTGTGGGTCTTTTTCCAGCCTGTCAATTTTTCCGTTAACTTTCACGTCGAGATCCTCAACCGTGAAGGTGGCGTTGACGCCCAATTCGGTAGCAACCAGACTCCGGCCGTCGTGACGCATGGCGATGACATACTCGCTGAAAAAGCTCAGCATATCTTTGATCCGCTGGCGTTCTCCCTCGGCCTGCCAGCTTTCGGGGTCAAGCTCCAGGGCGCGGAGTAAAACCGGGAACAATTCTTCCAGTCCGGCTTGCAGGTCTTCGGCTCGTCCCTGGTGGTATTTTTCAGCCAATGCGTGCACGAAGGTGCCGCGCTTCAAAGGCTCTGACGAGGAGGTTGAGGCTCCGATCTTATCGAAGTACCACTCGGCTGGGTTCTCCAGAGCGGTACCGAGGCTTGAAGGCGACAAGGAGATCATGGGCCGACCAGATTCGAGATCTTCGGCAACGGCTGCCGGGTGGGTACTGGACAACGGTGCCAGCCCCCACCAGAAGTTGGGGTTGGCGCTGGAGACGCCGTGGTCGCTTAGCACGGCCAAAGCAGTTGCTGCATCACGTTGCCGGCTTTCATCGCGATGTTCTGGTTTCTGACGGGCTGAGTTCTCCAGTTCTCGACGCAGGGTGGCGACCAGCATCCTCCGCGTCAACGGTGTGGGCACCGAGGTTATCGGCCGTACTGGCTGGTCCTCAGTGACGTGCCAGGGCTGGATTCGATCAAGGAAAGCACTGGGTTGAGATTCTTCGGTGGCGACCGCTGAACCGATCACGATCTTGCGTGCCCGGGAGATGGCCGCGGCGAAGGTGCGCATTTCGTCGGTTCGAACTTCCGCGATCCGGTCTACCAGTCTGTCATGGGTCGTTCGACCACGCACGAGGTCGACGAGGTCCCCGGTTTTCAACAATTGTCCACGCACTCGGGTGTTGGGCCAGATGCCTTCTTGGACTCCCACAATGAGGACTGCGTCCCACTCACCGATGACCGCAGACGACGGGGTCAGCACCGAGACCGCCTCATCAAGGTGGTGAGTCTCCGATAGCGAGTCCATGGGGAGGTCTTGGTTTTCCAAGTATTCGACGAATCCGGCGGACGTTTCGCCGGGGAATTGATCTTCGTATCGTTCGGCGGCGTCAAAAACGGCGATCACGGCGTCAAGGTCGCGGTGGGCCTGAGCCGCCTGTTGCGCCTCACCTTCCAACGCGGTAGTTTCCCACGATGTCGCGACCCGAGCTGCCTGCCATCCGGCCCACAAAACCTGGCTCGGTTCAGGTGAGTCTGACTCCACGGCACCACGCATCGCGTTGAGCATCTTGCCAATGCGCACCACGGAACGAGCATAATCCGGAAGGGCACGCCCAGGGTCCAGACTCAGCATCTGGTATACCAGCTCCGGAGAGTCGACCAGTATATCCAGTAGCTCATGTGAGCCTCGGCTTCCGCCCTGGGCTTGCTCGGTTTGCAGTAAACGGCGTCGTAACTGGCGCACGTGTACCGCGGTGGCACCGCCGTAGCGACCGGTGAGTAACCAGCTCAACCGCTCCGGTGCAAGACCGGTCCCCCGCGGTGGTGCCGGACTGCTGGCAACGGCCACCAGGGTGAGCAACGGTGAGACCGCTGCCTGCTGGTTGAGCATGACGTCGGCCATGCGTCGGTGCACTGGGATCCCCTCTAAGCTCAACGAACGGGCGATGGCATCGACCCGGCTCGCCGTGCGGGCAATGACGGCCATGTTCGAATAAGGAATCTTGTGTTCTAAGTGCAGTTGCAACAGTTGTTGGTGCACCAACAGTTTTTCTTGACCAGCACTGGCCACCCAGCGTACTTCGGCACGCTCATCGTTGTGGTTTGTTATGGTCTCGGCCTCTTCCGAGGTGGGAGTGGCAGGCACCGTTGAGGGCAACCCCATGGTGACGGGAATACGTTGAGCGGCCCGACGCCAGGCTTGAAAAACCGGTGCCGCCATGCGGTGCTGATGTGTCAGTTCGATGATCCGCTGGCGACGTTGCTCGCCGGAGAGATCGCCCCTGATCATCCGTTGCGGTAGCTCGGAGAGCAACTGCGGTGTCGCTCCTCGGAAGCCCTGCACCGTCGTGGTCGGGCTGGCCGTCATCACCACATCCAGGTCACTTGCCCAGATCTCTAGAAGGCGGTAGACCGCTGGGTTGGCGTCCTGGATGTCGTCGATGATCACCACCGGACGCCGTTGACGCTCTGCGTCGAGAAAAGAGCGGTGGGCTGGGTCAGCGAGATAATCGGCCGCCCGGGTAATCAGTCCCGCTGGGTCGAAGGCCGATGCTGAACGCAGATCAAGGTCATCGCGGTAGTCCTGCAACAGCTCAGCAACAGCTACCCATTCGGGGTAATGATACTCTTCTCCCCACCGTTGGAGTTGGCCCGGTTCAATACCGTATTCGCTGCAACGATCGATCAGTTCGCGAACCTCACGCCGAAATCCAGCCAGCCCCACGGCCTGTTGCAATGACTCGGGCCATTGTGGCCCGGTGTTTTCTTCCCGGTAGGTCTCCAGAATCTCCGCGATCTTTCGGTCCTGTTCAGCACCAGCTAACAGCCGAGGTGGTTCCTCCACATGTTCCAGATAGCCTTCGGCACGCATCCGCCGAATCACATCAAAGGCAAATGATGCCACGCTGCGCACCGGTGTCTCTGCCCGTGTACCCAACCCTTCGGCCTGCAACCGCGCGGTCAAAGCGTTTCGAACCTGGCTGGCTGCTTGGCGCGAACCCGCCAGCATGACTACCTCGTCTGGCTGACAGTCGGTGATCATTCGCTGGACCGCGTATTCAATCGCGGTGGTTGTCCTCCCGGACCCGGGCGCGCCGATCACCAGGACGGGCCCGTGACCGGCTGGCAGCGTGACAACACGGCGTTGGTCAGCATCAAGTTCAACAGCGGAAGCGACGGGCTGGAGAGGCTGGAGGAGTTCAAACCCAGGCTGTGGCTCAGACATAGTGTCCATCTAACCGCACCACCAAGGACAAGTTAAGCCTTGGCAGAATTGTCGCGGTGTTGTTTCCACCACCGCAAGGCGGTGGGTTCCCCCGGAGGCGTCGACCACGTAGCGTAAGACAGGTGAACGAAGCTCTACAATCGATTGCCCCACGTCCCGATCAGCCGTGGCACTGCGGTGCGATGGTGGGGTTTGATCTGGAAACGACCGGTCGAAACCCGCGCCAAGCCCGGATTGTCACGGCCTCATTAGTCGTCGTGGATCCGCAGCGGGTCCAACGGGCCAATGCTGAGTGGTTACTCAATCCCGGTGTGGAGATTCCTGCTGAGGCAACTGCAGTGCATGGGATATCCACTGAATATGCCCACATGCACGGGACCGCTGCGCGGGAGGGAATTGACCAGATCGCCGGCACGCTGGCTGACTTCATGGCAGCAGGTTTCCCCGTGGTGGCCTATAACGGGGTTTATGATTTCACGGTATTAACCGCAGAAATTGCCCGCCACGGGCTAGAGACCTTGACGATCTCCGGGGTCGTTGATCCCTACGTCTTGGATAAACAGGTCGACACCTACCGCAAGGGTGGACGCACGTTGGGCAAAGTCGCTGAGATCTACCAGGTCCGGCTCGATAATGCGCACGCCTCAGCCGCCGATGCGTTGGCTGGTGTGGAGATCGCCTACGCCATCGCCGAGAAGTACCCTAAGCTATCCGTACCTTTGTCCGAGCTCTTCGAATTGCAGAAACGGTGGAAATCCGCCCAGGCAGAAAGTTTCGAAGCCTACCTGCGCCGGAGCAAGGATCCTGAGGCGACAGTGTCGCGCCACTGGCCAGTCGAAGACCTCGACGGTTCTACTCGGTAGCGGCCGCGGCAGCCTTGGCTGCTGCCGGGAGCGCCTCGGCAATCCTGTCGATGGCCTGCTGGTCATGAGCCGCGGAGACAAACCAATCCTCAAACACGCTGGGCGCGATGTAGATACCTTGTTCGAGTAACGAGCGGAAGAACGGCGCGAATCGGAAGACCTCCTGGTTCTGCGCGTCGTGGTAGTTGCGCACCCCGTGGTCGCTGGTGCCAAAGGCCACGGAGAAAATCGTTCCCGCCACTTGCAGGGAATGGTCCACGCCTTCAGCATCCAAGGCCTCAGAGACCAGTTGCTGAATCTGCCGGGAGGCATGAGCCACCTGCTGGTAGACCTGCTCATCAGCATTGCTGAGAGTCGCGATACCGGCAGCCATAGCCACGGGGTTTCCCGACAGGGTTCCTGCTTGATAGACCGGCCCCAACGGGGACAACAGGCTCATGATCTCGGCGTTGCCGGCCACCGCTGCCACCGGCATACCCCCGCCGATCACTTTGCCAAAGGTCCACAAATCCGGAGTCCAGCCCTCGGGTTGACCGGTTAACCCCCAGCCTCCGGTGGGGGTAGCGCGGAATCCGGTGAGGACTTCATCCCAAATGAGTTTGGCCCCGTGGCGCTGGGTGATTTCACGTAAGAAGCCCATGAACCCTGGCTCAGGCGCCACAATGCCCATATTGGCCGGCACGGCTTCGGTGATCACCGCAGCAATCTGCTCGGGGTAGTCAGCGAAGACTTCTTCCAGGGCTTGCCGGTCATTGAAGGGCACCACCAGCGTTTGGGCGGCCACCGCAGCAGTCACACCGGCCGAGCCCGGAAGTGACTGGGTCGCCACACCCGATCCCGCCGAGGCCAGTAGCCCATCGGAGTGGCCATGGTATCCCCCGGCGAATTTCACGATCAGATCCCGTCCGGTGGCACCGCGCGCGATGCGTAGCGCGGTCATGGTCGCCTCCGTCCCGGTCGAGACAAACCGGATGCGATCGATCGGCAGAATGGATTTCACCAGTTCGGCTAAGTGTGTCTCGTCCGGGGTGGACGCACCGAAGGACAGGCCGCGGTCGACCGCTGCATGCACGGCCTCCACCACCGCCGGGTGTTGGTGCCCCAGGAGCATGGGCCCCCATGAGCCAACCAGATCAACGTACTCGTTGCCTTCGACGTCGGTGAGGTAAGCACCCCGCGCACTGACGATGCTCGGCGGGGTGAGTCCGACGGATCCGAACGCGCGCACCGGAGAATTCACCCCGCCGGGCATGGCGGCTTCGGCAGCGCGGAAGGCCTGCTGGTTGCTGGTGAAAGACGTAGGCTGGTCGGTCATGGGATTCTCACAGTCCTGTTCTGAGCTGGACGGGGTCGGGCGGGTCTGGTTGGAACTCACTGGGCCTTAGATCAGGCCACGGTGGATCCAATCGGCGAGTTCTAGGGCGTAGTAGGTCAGCACCTGGTCAGCTCCAGCCCGACGGATGGACAGCACCGACTCGGCCACGGCGGCGTCGCGGTTGATCCACCCGTTAGCGGCAGCTGCTTCGATCATCGCGTACTCTCCGGAGATCTGGTAGGCCGCAACCGGTACGTCCGAGAAGTCGGCCACCTCGCGCAGGATATCCAGATAGCTCATCGCAGGTTTGACCATCACCATATCAGCGCCTTCTGCTAGGTCGAGCTCGGTCTCCAGCAGAGCTTCGCGCCGGTTCGCCGGGTCCATCTGGTAGGTTTTACGGTCGCCTGTCAGGCTGGAGTCTACCGCTTCGCGGAAGGGTCCGTAGAAAGCGGAGGCGTATTTGGCCGAGTAGGCCAGGATCCCGACGTGTTGGGCGGAGACCTCGTCGAGGGATTCACGGATGACCCGGACTTGGCCATCCATCATGCCAGACGGGCCGACCATGTGCACCCCGGCTTCGGCATGGGTTTGGGCCATTTTGCCGTAGAGCTCCAGGGTGGCGTCATTATCGACCCGTCCGGTCTCGTCGAGGACGCCGCAGTGGCCGTGCTCGGTGAATTCGTCCAGGCAGAGATCGGACATCACCACCAGATCGTCACCGACTGCCGAGACAACCGCGCGGATGCCACGGTTGAGGATGCCGTCGGGGTTGAGTGCTTCGGATCCGGTGGCGTCGAGTTTTTGCGGGATCCCGAAGATCATGATGCCACCCAGTCCAGCTGTGGCGGCCTGGGTGGCAACCTGTTTGAGAGAGTCTTCGGTGTGCTGGACGACACCGGGCATCGAGACCAGCGGGTTCGGCTCGGTCAGGCCCTCTTTGATGAAGACGGGAAGAATGAGTTGGGAGGGATGAAGCCGAGTCTGTGCGACCATCCGACGCACGGCAGAGTTTTGACGCAGGCGCCGGGGACGTTGGAGCGGAAAAGACATGGTCCTTCCTTCTCCCCTGCTATGGGGGGTCGGCAGTGTGGGTTCGGCGCTGGTGACAGGCTGATGACAGCTGGTCACCGCGCTCCTACGGTCCACTCTAGTCGTCATCTCGTCGTTATAGTTCAGCGGCCATGGCCCGGCCGGCGGTGCGTCCGGTGAATAGACACCCGCCGACAAAGGTGCCTTCTAGCGCCCGATAGCCGTGGGATCCGCCTCCGCCAAATCCGGCGGCTTCGCCGGCAGCATAGAGTCCGGGGATCGGGGTGGCGGTGGCATCCAGGGCTTGGGAGTTTAAGTCGGTTTGGATCCCGCCCAGGGTTTTGCGGGTCAGGATGTTCAGTCGGACAGCAATCAGTGGCCCGTTGGCCGGGTCGGTAAGTTTGCCGGGGGGAGCGACTCGGATGAGCTTATCTCCCCACGAGGCCCGGTGGGAGCGGATAAAGGTGATTTGCGCGTCTTTGGAGAACGGGTTGTCCAGTTGCAGATCGCGGGCGCGGACTTCGGCCTGGACCTGTTCGGTATCCAGCGGCACCTCTGGTTCGAGTTCTTGCATCAGGGTCAGCAACTCATCCAACGTGTCGGCCACCACGAAGTCTTCGCCGTGGTTTTTGAACGCTTCCACCGGCCCTGGGGCACCGGGGCCCAGCCGTTTCAGTAACAGCTTCAGATCCTTGCCGGTCAGGTCGGGGTTTTGTTCACTGCCGGAGAGCGCGAATTCTTTTTCAATAATCTTCTGGTTCAGAATAAACCAGGAGTGGTCGTATCCGGTGGCCCGTAGCTCAGCCAGGGTGGCCAGCGTGTCAAAACCGGGCAGAGCCGGCGGGTTGAGCCGGTGTCCGGTCGCATCCAGCCACAGCGACGAGGGGCCAGGCAGGATTCGGATACCGTGGCGCTCCCAGATCGGGTTCCAGTTTTTTATGCCTTCCACGTAGTGCCACATGCGGTCTTGGTTGACTAGTCGGGCTCCAGCATCACCGGCAATAGCCAGCATGCGCCCATCCACGTGGGCTGGGACCCCGCTGATCATTTGCTGCGGTGGGGTGCCCAACCGTTCGGGCCAGAAAGAACGCACCAGCTCGGGGTTGGCGCCGATCCCGCCGGTGGCGAGCAGGGTCGTTGCAGCCCGGAACTCAAAATCATCGATCACCTCACGATTGGTTGCCACGCCACGTTCGGCATCGTCAGTAGCTAAGACAGCGCCGCGGACACCAACAACCCGAGAGTTCTCGACGATCAGCTCGTCGACCCGGTGGCGATGGTAATACCGCACCAGGCCACGATCGACGTAGCGTTGCAGCTTGCGGGCGAAGGGCGCGACGAGCCCGGTTCCGGTGCCCCAGGGGATGTGGAATCGGGGGACAGAATTCCCATGGCCGGTGGCGGTACTGCCACCACGTTCAGCCCAGCCCACCACTGGAAAGAAGCTCACGCCGTGGCCGGTGATCCACTCGCGCAGTTCCTCGGCGGCGAAGTGCACGAAAGCCTCACCCCAGGCTTGGGCCCACTGATCTTCGGGATGGTGCCCTTCCAGCCGGTCCCAGCCGGCGCTGGCGCGCCAATCGAGCAGAGCGAGCTCGAGGGAGTCTTTGATCCGCATGCGACGCTGTTCGGCGCTGTCGACCATGAATAATCCACCAAAGCTCCAGTATGCCTGGCCTCCAATATTGCCTGCGTTCTCTTGGTCGATCACCGCCACGCGGTGTCCAGCCTCGGCCAGCTCGCAGGCGGCTACCAGACCGGCCAGACCGTGACCGACGACGAGGGCTTCGAATCCATCCGCAAAGTATGCCATAGGTCACATTTTAGGGCAGCTGGAAAGCACTTACACAGGACTTTAAAGGTTGCGTAAGATCTGCAGGATGCCCGCAGCGTTCGGGGCGGTCGCGGTGCCGGCCAAGGTGATGTCCAGTTCGGTGGCGGTACTGGCCGTTGGGCGCCCCAGGGCAATGAGTCGGTAGTGTGCTAGCGGCGCCGGAAGCTCACCTGCCCGCTCGGCCAGCTGGCGGACCGCTGAGGAGGCGGTGAGCACCACCGGGGTACGCGGGTTCAACGCGTGCAGGTCCACCAGACGCTGAGCGCTCTCGGGGTGTGGGGCGGCCAATAACCGTCGCCCTGCCGGTCCGGGATAGACCACCGTGTGATAGATCGGCACGTGATCGACCCGATAGCCGAGCCCACGCAGTCCCGTCACCAACGTCTCAGTGGCTGCAGCTGATTGGGGTAGTGCCACCGGCCGCGCCGGCTCGACCGGCAGTTTCCGGGACCCAGGCAGGTCGGTGAGAATGCCGTGCGCGGACGCTTCGGTGGTGGGGGTCCAGACCGTGCCCGGGTAACCATGCTCGCCCACCTTCCGGGCGGTGCCGGCCCCGGTAGCGACCACGACAGTGTCGCCGCCGGCCAGCCGGGCCCAATCAAGCCCCAGCAAGCTCAGCGCGCGGACGGTATTGGGGCTGGTCACCACCACGCCGGCGAACACGCCAGCGTGGAGCCCCGCTACGAGACGCTGGCCCGGCACGCGGTCCTCGGCCAGCACGAAATCGGTCAGGGGGCAGAACTGCACGCTGATACCGTGCTCACCCAGTCCGGCCTCTAATTGCGACGCTTGGGCCGGGTGCCGGGTGATCACCACCGTGTCGGTGACCACCTCGGTCATCACGACAGGCTACTCCCACCGTTTCCGCGCGGCGGTGCTTCGGGCAACAGCTCAGCCCCGGAATCCAGGAGTTCTTCGGCAACGGCCGTACCCAGTTGCCACGCATCGGCCCGGGAGTGGTCGTCATCGATCAGCTGGTCACCGTCGACACAGACCGGTACCGACCGATTGGCGCGGATCAGGTTAACCCCGTCCATCCCGGCGACCATGGCCTGTAATGCGAGCGTGCCGGAGTGGGCGTCCACGGTGGCCAGGGCCCCGATCGGGGCCGCACAGCCGGCTTCCAACCGGGCCAACACCGCGCGTTCGGCAGTGACTTGGAGCAGGGTGGCGGGGTCATTGAGTTGTGCCAAGGCGTCTTCGACCGCCGATCCGAGCAGGCGAGTGGTACTGACCTCGACCGCCAGCGCTGCTTGACCGGGAGCCGGTAGCATGACCGAGGGGTCGAGCCGTTCGGTAATGGCCCAGTCCATGTCCACTCGGTCGAGCCCGGCACAGGCTAGGATAACCGCGTCCAGATCGCCACGGTCCGATCCGGCAGCGGCCGGTGCGTTGTCGTGGTGGTGTTCGTGGCCGACCACCCGCGCCAAGCGGGTGGCGACATTGCCACGGATATCGACCGGTTGCAGATCGGGCCGGTAGTGGAGCAATTGCGCCACGCGCCGGGGTGAGCCGGTCCCAATACGGGCCCCTGCCGGGAGCTCATCCAGGCTCATGCCGTCTCGGGCGCACAGCGCATCGCGGGGATCAGCTCGGACGGGTACGGCCGCGATGCGCAAGGACTCGGGCTGGATCGCTGGCAGGTCCTTCAGCGAGTGCACGGCCAGATCCACCCGACCCTGCACCACAGCGGTCCGCAACGCTGCAGCGAACACTCCGGTGCCACCCAGTGAGGCCAGCGAGCCGGTGGTCACATCACCTTCGGTGCGGATGATCTGGGAGGTGATCTCCACCTCGGGTAGCCAGTCGCTGAGCTGATCGGCAACCTGCTGGGTCTGCGTGCGGGCCAGCGTGGAACCGCGAGTGCCCATCAACAGCATCCGGCCGGGCACGGAGTCGGTGACGGTCATTTAGGCCAACACCTCGGCGACGTCATCGATCTCGATGTAGTGACCGGTGTAGAAGGGCACTTCTTCGCGCACATAGTGCCGGGTCTCGTTATTGCGCAGATGCCGCATCATGTCAACCAGCATATCCAGTCGGGGCGCTTCCAGGCCCAACAACCATTCCCAGTCGTTCAGGCCGAAGGCCGAAACGGTGTTGGCCCAGACATCCGGGAAGTCTTGGCCGAGCTGGCCGTGGGAGCGCAACAAGTCACGCCGTTTGGCCGGATCCATGGTGTACCAGTCGTAGGAGCGCACAAACGGGTAGAAGCACAGCCATCTGCGGGGTTTGCGGCCCATCGCGAAGGCCGGCACGTGGTCCCTATTGAACTCCGCCATCCGGTCGGCCCCCATGGCGGTAAAGGCTACGTGGGTTCCGGCAAACAGATCGGCACGACGCACTTGGCGGATGGCCTGTTGCAGGGCAACCGGGTCCTTACTCCACATCCACACCATCACATCGGCTTCGGCTCGCATACCGGAGACGTCATAGAGACCCCGTACGGTAATGCCCTGTTCGGACAGATCAGCAACTAAGGCGCGGAAGGCCTCGGCATCACGCTGTTTTTCCGAGGCCGACCGGGCCGAGCCCACGGAGTTCTCGTGACGGTTGCGGGCAAAGACCGTGTACGTGGTGAACCAACTCGTGTCCAATTCGGGGACCGAGCTGGCCTGTTGTTGCACCGTACCGGGGGCTGGGGTGCTGTTCTCCGTCTGTTCTGTCATGACGGTCTCACTTCCTCTCGTGTCGGATGATCACTACGTCAGGATTGATCTGTCGGGGTGCTCACAGGCGGTGGTGATTTGATCAGCTGGCGGGCCCGCTGACGCACATCAGAGATGATCGCCAGCAGTCCCGTGCCCGACACCCACGGGCCGGCGGCCATCATGGACTCGGGCTCCATCGCCTCCAGCAACGCATTCACCGCGCGGGTATGGGCTGGAGTCGGCGAAGGCAAGGCCTCGCGCCAGCGCACCACCGCTGAGGCACGCACCCGGGCGGCAAAGTTTTCCGTGTCAACACCGAGCAATCGGGGCACGTCGGCCAGGGCGGCGGTGATGAGCTGGTCATCGGTGCTGTGATACCCCAACGCGTGCCCGGCAACGGGATCGGAGATGCGGCCGTAACTGAGCCGGAGCACATGTCGGTGGGTAGCACCGGTGGGGTTAAGTCGTTCATGCAGCCAGGCCCACTTGGCCGAGACGTGGGTCATCGCCTTGGCGGCCACATCCGTGACGTCAGGAGCCACCAGCAACCCGGTCCCGCGCGGGGCAGCGTCCAGTTCGGGGTGGTCGACTAGCAGTGTCACCAGGCCCACACCGGTTCCGGTGGCCGGTTGCGCCTCGGTCGGAAGTTCGGGTGCCTGGCGCCTCGCGCGCAACGTGGTGATCAGCCGGTAGCTCGTCACGGCGTCACAGGCCAGCACGAGGCGGTCGCCGCTCAGCTCGACCTCGGATGCCTCAGCGGCGGTGATGAGTACTCGGTAACCAGAGCCGCCGGGGGTCTCAGCGTCCGCGAGCGAGGTCACCGGGGCTGAGGTCACCAGATCCACTCCCCTCTCAGCTAGCTCCGCGGTCAGGGCGTCGATGATCCGGTGCATACCACCACGTAAAGAGTTCACCGCGGCCCCGGGCCGACCGGACCGTTTCAGCGCTGTAATGGCCGCCGCCAGCGACCCCTGTTCCACCATCGCGTCCAAGAGACCGGGGATCAGCTGACGCACGTCCGCGCTCGCCGGGTCAGTGGAGAGCACGCCGGCGACCACCGGGGCCACAAGGTTATCGACCACAGCCGGGCCCATACGGTCTGCGACTACCTCGGCGAGGGTGATCGGTGTCTGGTCGGTTAACACCTGTCGGTAGTCATCCACGGGGGCCGAGAGGTCTTGTTGGGCCCGAGCGATCCCTTCAGGACCGAGAGCTGTGGCTACATCGGGGCTGTGCAGATCTCCGGGAATGCCGAGCACGCCCACTGTCGGGGAAGGAATCGCCCCCCGGTCGCGGGTGTACAGCCACGAGCCACTGGCCTGTGGTGCCACGATCTCCTCGCCTAGCCCCAGTTCTGTGATCAGCTCCGCCACGGCGGGACCACGGGTGGCAAAAGCTTCCGCGCCAGCGTCCACCCGCAACGACACGTTCGGGTCGTGTCTCACCTGCTCATCCGTCGGATTGATCGCCTCACCGAGCTCCAGACCGGCCAACGCACCACCAGGATGCATTGCGGCCTCCAGCACCGCGACGCGAGCCCCGGCCATGCTCAGCTCCCGGGCCGCGGTGAGTCCGGCGATGCCACCGCCGATAACCACGACGTCGTAGTGGTTCCCCTGCAACCCGGGTAGCTCACTCATGGGGTAACACCACGCCCTGGGAATCCTCAGCGGACCGCACTCCCACCGAGATGGAGTGGATGAACGAGACGAGCTCGGTCAATACCTCCGGGTCGGTGCTGGGTGGGACCCCGTGCCCCAGGTTGACCACGTGCCCGGGGGCGCACTCGCCGGCGGCCAGCACCGCGCGGGTGTGGGCTTCAAGGGCGGGCCATCCGGCATCGAGGAAGGCCGGATCGATATTGCCTTGCAGGGCGCGTAGTGGCTGGGCCTGCTCACCACGGCGGGCTTGCAGGCGTCGATAGGCCTCGTCCAGCCCGATGCGGTAGTCCACGCCGATCACCGACGCTCCTGCCTCACGCATCAGGTCCAAAATCTCAGCGGTGCCGGTACCAAAGTGCACCACCGGCAGGTCGAGTTCGGCTCGCAGGCTGTCGAGCTCCGCCAAGGCTAGCGCTGAGTACGGCATCACCGAATGCTGATAGTCAGTCCGCGATAACGACCCAGCCCAGGAATCGAAGAGTTGGACCGCCGAAGCCCCCGCGCGCACCTGGGCGGCGAGGAACAGACCGGAGGCGTGGGCGGCCCAGCGCATCAGCGCCTCCCAAGTCTCCGGTTCCCGGTGCATCATGGCCCGTGGCCCCAGGTGATCCCGGCTCGGTTTGCCCTCCACCATATAAGCGGCCACGGTGAACGGCGCTCCAGCGAAACCAATGAGGGGGCGAGGCCCGAGCTCAGCAACGGTACGCTGTACTGCTTCGGCAATTGGAGCAAAAATTTCGGGGCCGAGTTGATCCAGATCTGGTAGCGCTGCCACATCCTGTGCAGTCCGGACCGGTTTTTCGAGCACTGGCCCCACACCGGGCTGGATCTCTACGCCAATTCCGGCCAAACGGAGCGGGATCACAATATCGGAGAAAAAGATCGCAGCGTCCACGTCATGGCGTCGCACCGGTTGCAGAGTGATTTCACTGGCCAGTTCGGGGTTCACGCAGGCATCCAGCATGGTGGTGCCTTCCCTTAAGCGTCGGTATTCGGGAAGCGACCGGCCGGCCTGACGCATAAACCACACCGGACGGCGACTAGGCATCTGCCCTCGGTAGGCTCGAATCAGATCGGACTGTGCGGTCGATCGTCGCGCATCGTCGGTGAGCAACGGGTGATTTGCCCACACGCTGGAGCCACCACGGGATTCTTGAGTCATGACCCCATTCTCCCACGTTGAACCTCATGCCCCTGAATGTAAGACGTGGTGATCAGCCGTCAGAGGAAAAACCATCGCGATGGCACCCCGGACTGTTCAGGCAAAGATGACAAACCGTGAGGCATCATACTTAGGGTGCGCTCACTTTAATCGGTGAGTGCACTGGCCTAGCATGGAAGTCATTGTGGCATTATTTTCGTTGGTTGCTGCGCACACCTGGCTTGACCTCGAGACGGTGGCGGAATTAAGCAACGGAGTTCCAGGGGTCGCCTCCACGGTAGAAAACTCTCCCCATTTACAGGGGGCAGTGTCTCTTTCGACCTGTAACCGTGTCGAAGTGTATGCAGAAATCGCTACCGGAGCCGACGCGGCACAAGCCCAGGTTGACATCCTCCAGAGCATCGCCGACCAGACCGGTCTGCGCCTAGACCAGGTTCGGGATGCGTTCCATATCCTTCCGCACGACGAGACGGTACGACACCTCTTCGAAGTCGGCGCCGGACTCAAGTCTGCTGTCGTTGGTGAACGCGAGATCGCCGGACAGGTGCGCCGGGCCCTCACCGAGGCCAAGCAAGCCAACACCACCACGGGTAATCTCACCAAACTTTTCGAAACTGCGTCCCGGACCGCCAAACAAGTCGGTACCGAAACCGCGTTGGGATCGACTGGACGGTCGGTCGTGTCTGTGGCGCTGGAGCTAGCAACCCAAATCCGAGCCGGGTCAACCGTCGTGGCGACCAAGCGGTTCTGGGAAGATGCCAATGTGTTGCTGGTGGGTACCGGTGCATACGCCGGAACTACCATCGCCCAGCTGGAGCAACTCGGCGCTCGCAACGTTGCAGTGTATTCCTCCTCGGGCCGAGCCGAGCAGTTTGTCGCCGATCGTGGTGACTGGGCCATGGCAGTAGATAGTGACATGGTGCATGAGGCTTTTGCCGAAGCAGACGTCGTGATTGGCGTTTCTGGGCAAGAGCGGACCATCTCCAAACCTGAGTTGCAACGACTGCGTTCCGGCCTCCCGCATCGCTTGACCATTATCGACCTAGCGCTCAGCCATGACTTCGATCCCGATATCGCCGATCTTGACGGAGTTGACGTGGTTACGCTCGAGTCGGTCAAGATGGCGGCGCCAGACGAGCAACAAGAATCCATCACTCGGGCCAAAGGCCTCGTGGACCAAGCCGTCGAAGATTTTCTCAGTGAGTCCAAACAGCGCTCTGCCTCCGATGCCATTGTGACCTTGCGCGAGCACACTCAATCCGTACTCGAGGACGAAATTGCTCGCGTGCGGCAACGCCACGGATGTACCGCAGCCGCCGAGGAAGTGGAATTAGCCATGCGTCGCATGGTGCGTCAGCTCTTGCACGAACCAACAGTGCGGGCACGTCACCTGGCCGAAGAAGGGCGCCTAGCGGACTACGAGCTCGCGCTGGAAACCATTTTCGGTCTCGACGTGGCCGCCGAAACCGCTGAAAGACAGCGCAAGAAAGCTGAGCGTCAAGCAGCACGCAAGCGTGCACAGACACCCGAGCAGACACCGGTAGCCGATCCCACGTGCCCCCACTCCGATCATCGTGCCGAGAGCGCTTAAGCACTCACCACCGGCCACCTCTTTCGCTCACCTGCGACACTTCTCATCCAAGAGCTCGGTGCACAGTTTTCACTGGCTTTGTGCTCTCTTGGACGCGCATTCATCACTTATATTTTACCTTTCATCTATTTTCCCAGCATAGCGTCGAGTGTGTTAAGAGAGTTGCCTCTCACGGCAAAAGACTTCCGATAAACTCCCAAGTCACTGGCAATATTGCGATTCCATCAGTAAAGTATGAGAATCGTTAACTACGTTTTTTTCGAGGGATGACAATCACTCGTAATTTCAGTAGAAATACGACAGACATTCATCACCGTGGAAGGATGGCGAACTCTCCATGGTGCAGACCACACCGATACGTCAAGGACGGTTAGCAACTCGTGACACGTCTACCTAGAAGCCAGCGTCGAGAACAACTTCTCACCATCGCTGCTCAACATTTTGGAATCAACGGCTACGTCAGATCCTCTATGGACGCCATTGCCAAGGAAGCCGCAATTTCCAAGCCAGTTCTCTATCAGCACTTCGAGGGCAAAGAAGACATCTACCGCGCCATCTTCAATGACCATCTCAAAATGCTCGGCGAGAAACTCACCCAAGCTTTCGACGAAGAAAGCGACTCAGAGCGACAGTGCGTTTACAAGTGCGTTGCCGCGGCCTTTGAATTCGCCTCGCGCCCTGATCGTCCATTCCGAGTCATTCTGGACCGTTCGACTCCTCTGGAGGGTGAGCTCGACCGAGTCCGTCGGGAGTTTCTCGGAAAGATCACCGACAAAATCCACACCTTACTGGTTGACGACTCCCATCTCACCGACCAGCAGACCAGACTTGTCTCTTCCATGGTCACGATTACCGTGATTAGCGCAGCCCACGGTTGGACCTATATGTCCAAGGATCAGCAACAGACCGAGGAACTGGGCCCGAACCAGACCGCCGAGATCGTGACCGACATGTTGCGTGAGGGCATTTCTGTGTTTCGGAACTGACAATTACGCCACTGGCCGAAGCCCGCGGCAGACAGGGCTGAGAGCGCACGGAGCCGAGGGCGTCTCCGCTAAGCTGGGTTCCCGAAACAACACTAACCGCGTTCACGGCTTGTGAAGGAGAGACATGGAAATTCGTATCGGTGTTCAACACGTCACCCGTGAAATTGTGTTCAAGACAGATTTGCCGGCTGAGAAAGTGGTCGAGCAAGTCCAAACCGCCATCAAGGATGGAGGTATGGTTCAGATCGACGATATTAAGGGTCGTACGATCCTGGTCCCCGGCAATGTTGTAGGCTATGTCGAGGTAGGAGACACCACGTCTGGCCCGGTCGGTTTTGTCGCCAGCTAGACTCGACCATTCCTCACTACGACACCACGTCCCCGGTGTCATTGACGCCCCTGGATGACCGGTCGTCTGCGATAGAACGCTACCGCTTACTACAGCTCAGAAGACTAAACCGCGATCGGCTCCACTTTTTTGTCCATTGTGTTGACCCGCTCGTATAGTCCTCGATTCAGTGGCACCCTACAATCCGACTGACACATACCTTGGGTTGTGGGGTGCCACGAGAAAGTTCATCTCAGATGTCAGATTCTCTTCACCAACAGCCCGCTGTAAACCAGGCCGATCCGGACGACCAACTCGTGTCCGACACCTCGCCGCATGGGTCTACCTCAGACAAGACGTTCGCAGATTTCGGCCTGCGCGACGATATGGTCCAGGCCCTCGTTGCCAAGGGGATCGTTTCCCCATTCCCTATTCAGGCCATGACTCTGCCGATTGCTTTGGCAGGCCAGGATATCATCGGTCAAGCTAAGACCGGTACCGGTAAAACGTTGGGATTTGGTCTTCCGGTCCTGGAGCGTGTCATTGGCCCCGATGAGCCTGGTAGCGACTCTCTGCCCTCCCCCGGTGCTCCCCAGGCTCTGGTGATCGTGCCGACTCGCGAACTGGCGACCCAGGTCGGTGAGGACCTCGGATTGGCGGCCTCACGTCGTAGCGTGCGGGTGACGACCATTTACGGTGGTCGGGCTTATGAACCACAAGTTGACGAACTCAATCGTGGTACCGAAGTCGTTGTTGGAACCCCGGGACGACTCATCGACTTGATGCGTCAGCGTCATCTGAGCTTCGACCATGTGCAGACCGTCGTTCTGGATGAAGCCGACGAAATGCTTGACTTGGGTTTCTTGCCGGATGTTGAAACCTTGTTGCAGGCCGTTCCAGATAAGCGTCAGACCATGCTATTCTCTGCTACCATGCCCGGTCCGGTGGTGGCGATGGCCCGCCGGTTCATGACGCACCCCACTCATATTCGTGCCGAAGATCCTGACGACACTCAGGCCACCAAAAAGGACATCCGTCAGCTGATCTACCGTGCTCACCATCTGGACAAAGATGAGCTGATCGCGCGGGTACTACAGGCCAGGGAGCGAGGTCGCACGATTATCTTTACTCGTACCAAGCGCGCAGCAGCACGGTTGACCGATGAGCTCACCCGGCGCGGCTTTGCAGCTGGTGCGATCCACGGCGACTTGGGACAGGGCGCGCGCGAGCAAGCTTTACGGGCCTTCCGCAATGAGAAAATCGATGTGCTGGTCGCCACCGATGTCGCTGCCCGCGGTATTGACGTCGATGATGTCACCCACGTGATCAACTTCCAGTGTCCCGAAGATGAAAAGACCTATCTACACCGGATCGGTCGGACCGGTCGGGCCGGGCATAAGGGCACCGCGGTGACACTGGTGGACTGGGAAGACATCCCGCAGTGGAAGCTGATTGCCGCTTCGCTAGGCCTAGACCAAACCGAGCCCATTGAGACCTACTCCGCCTCCCCCCACCTGTTCGAAGACTTGGATATCCCAGAGGGAACCAAAGGAAAACTCCCAAAGTCACAACGCACTCACGCTGGTCTCGACGCCGAAGATCGTGAAGATCTTGGTGGTAAGGATTCTCGATCGCGGTCCCGCAATGGTCGACAGCATCGTCGCGGACGCTCCCGGCGTCGTTCGGCTGGACACCAGCAAGACCAGAGCCAAGAACGGTCTTCCTCGTCGAAGCACAAGGCCCAGGCCAAGAAGGAGAAGGCCTCGGGTTCTTCGCGGAGGCGTCAGCGCACTCGCCGGAAGAACGGTAAAGTGGTTTCCTCGAGAAGGAAACAGAGCACAAACCAGCAGAACAACCGCAATTAGTCGGTGTGCCACAGCACCTGGAGTCCTGAGCTCGCTCGAGGCTCCAGCGCTTTAACCGTTTCTACCGCCGTGGTATATTCACCCAACCGGTTGGGTTTACCGTTGCCGTGAAAGTCCGAAGAACCGGTCGTCAACAAACCATATTTCCTGGCCAGCTGACGAAGCTTATCCCGCCCCTTAGCCGAATTATCGCGGTGGTCAACTTCAACGCCGTCTAGGCCAGCCTCGATCATCTCGGTGAAGGTACGGTCTGATACGGTACGTCCTCGCTTCGCAGCCATCGGGTGTGCGAAGACTGCTACCCCACCTGCTTCTTTAATCAGCTCTACTCCGAGTGCTGGATCAGGAGCATAGTGAGGCACATAGTAGGACGAGTCACTCGATAGCAGGCTGGTAAACGCTGCCGAGCGGTCCGGGACCACGCCGATGTCCACGAGTGCATCGGCGAGATGCGGCCGCCCCACGGTGGCATCGTCGTGGGTATGTTTGAGCACTAACTCCCAGCTCAAGTCCGGATAGTCTCGGGCGATCCGAGCGGTCATTTCTTGGGCTCGAATGATGCGAGCCTCTCGGGCTCGAGCAATTTCAGCTGACAAACCCGCGTGCTGTGGGTCATGCAAATAGCTGAGCACATGAACGCTGATCCCTTCATCGGTCACGCACGATAATTCCATGCCAACCACCAAGCTGATGCTGTGACGCTGCGCGGCTGAGATCGCCTCATCCCATCCTGCCGTGGTGTCGTGATCGGTCAGCGCAAGTCCTTCCAATCCTGCCTCTGCTGCTAAACGCACGACCTCTGCCGGTGGCTGGGTACCATCCGAACAGGTTGAATGCGTGTGCAGATCAAAGGCCATGCTCATAAGTGTAAACGTCATACAACAGACAGGTAACCTCCCCGGCGGGGTGCTGGGGATTCATGAGAGCATGGAACCATGACTGAATCATCCGCTTCTTCTGCACAACATCGTTCTTCGACCTCCCGGGACCAGCTCGACGAGCAACCAGAGCAGGCTCTCTCTCAGCGGGGTGAGAACCGTTCCCGTCGCCCGGAGTCCCAGGCATTTAAAGACTTCATGGGTTCCCAATGGGCTCCGGTCGAGCACCCAGAATTCTCAGCCGATGCGGTGGCCTCTTACGCTGCTACACGCCGAAAAGCGGTCTCGGAGCGGTTCCCGGGTGAACGCCTGATCATTCCGGCCGGCGCCCCGAAAGTCCGATCCAATGACACCGACTACCGGTTCCGGCCTCATTCGGCATTTACGCACCTGACCGGACTCGGTATTGACCACGAGCCCGATGCGGCGTTGGTGATGCAACCGGTTGAGCCGGGTACCGGGGACCAAGGGTCCGGGCACGTTTCGACCCTGTATTTCCGTCCCCTGGCTACCCGGGACTCCGAAGAATTCTATGCCAACGCCAAAATCGGCGAGTTTTGGGTGGGACCTCGACCAACCTTGCGTGAATTAGAAGCTCGCACCGGACTGAAGACCAAGAGTCTCGACGAACTGGAATATGCGGTCACCGTCGATGCCGGAGCCGTGGAGATTGGTGGCACCCGGTTGCGCGTGGTGCGTGGCGCTGACCTGAATATGGAGGCTCTGGTTGACACCTCCCGGATCAACACCGGCGTTGATCTAGAAGCCTCCGACCGACTCGACGCCGAGCTCTCCGAATATCTGTCCGAACTCCGCCTGGTCAAAGACGAATGGGAAATCGGGGAACTTCGTGGCTCCGTGGACGCCACGGCCCGAGGTTTTGACGACATTATTCGGGCGCTACCGGCCGCAAAGCAGGTTCAACGGGGCGAGCGGGTTATCGAGACCGCATTCTTTTCTCGAGCTCGGCTCGAGGGGAATGACCTGGGTTATGACACCATTGCCGCTGCCGGCAACAACGCCACCATCCTGCACTGGATTCGGAACACCGGTCCGATTGTCGACGGGCAGTTGTTGCTGGTAGATGCCGGTGTGGAAGCCGAGTCCCTGTACACCGCTGACATCACCCGCACACTACCGATTAATGGACGGTTCTCCGAGCTTCAGGCCCAGGTCTACAACGCTGTGCTGGCAGCTGCCGATGCGGCTTTCGAGATCGTGCGGCCGGGGATCCGATTCCGTGATGTTCACGATCGTGCCACCGAAGTTCTGGCACAGCACCTGGATGCCTGGGGAATTCTTCCGGTCAGTGTTGACGAGGCTGTCTCCTTGTCCGGACAACAGCATCGCCGTTGGATGCCACACGGGACCAGCCACCACCTGGGCTTGGATGTTCACGATTGTGCGCAGGCGCGTCGCGAGCTTTATATGGACGGCGTACTGGAACCGGGCATGGTGTTCACCATCGAACCGGGCCTGTATTTCAAAAACGAAGATCTGGCCGTTCCCGCAGAATACCGGGGTCTTGGCATTCGGATCGAGGACGATATTCTCGTAACCGACCAGGGCGCCGAGAACCTCAGTGCCACCATTCCGCGCACCGTCGACGAGGTGGAAGCTTGGATGGCATCACTGCTGGGAGAAAACAACCGGCAATAGTTCGGTGCAGGGGATAAGCTAGTGATCCTCCTGCGAAGTCTTGCGACGGGGCTCAGGTTGCTCAGATAGGGAGCTCTGGGTTCCGTCGCTGGCCTTTTTCTCTGATGCCTCGGATGACTCGGATGGCTCCGATGGTGCGGATGGATCAGCGCTGGCATCACCATGGGGTTCTGTTTCGCGTCGGGGTTGAGAGGCGTCATCAATCCGGGCACCGAACTGTGGCCGGCCGTCGGGAAGGTCTGGGAACCCGGACCGGGTGGTGGAGGCCTCCGAGGGCTCCTGGACCGGGGTCTGCGCGGTGGTGGGAGAAGAACCGGTCTGGCCACTTGGCGGTGGTGTTTCGGGGGCGGTGGTACCGGTCGAGCCAGGCTGATGGGCCGGTGTCGGACTGGTTGGCATCGGTTGGGGCCCGATGATTTGTTTGGCTTGGTGAGCAACGGCAAAGTCGCACAGCAAGTCGAAACTCACGGCAGCGAATCGGGGTATGTAGTCGTACTTACCAGCACGTCGACGCAGTGCATGCCCGATGACACCAAAGATCACCCACACACCTACGCCCAAAGCAACCGAGGCTAGAATTTGGAATGGGGCTTGGGCTGGCATCAAGGTCGAGATCAACAGCCCGATAAGCAGGCCAAAAAATGCCCCCTGCAACGCGGCCCTGCCGACCACGGCAGGATATCCTGAACGATTGCGCAAGGACGTCACCAGGCGCACGTCGCGTCCAACAATATGAAAATGATCCACATTAATACCGGCTTCGACCAACCGGTCGACAACCTTCTGCGCATCGTCAAAGTGACGATAATTTCCCAATAATTGTCCCTGGGGCAGACCTTGGCCGAGGGGGTCGGTAAAACCGGCATTCATAGACATAGTTCTATTCTCCCCATTTTTCAGAAGTGAATCCAAGTCAACGCACATTGTTTGGCTGATAGCGTCGAGTCTAGCCTTGACCTACAGTAGAACTATGTCCAGGAACATCAGCGAACTTGAACAGATTGCCCTGGCTCGTTTACGTCACATCGAGGATCCGGAGATTCGCGTCCCCATTACTGATTTGGGGATGGTGTCTGCGGTGACGGCAGCTGTGGACGACACTTCCGGTCAGGCACCCGCATCTGAAGAAGTTCCTGCGCATCACCTTCGCGCCGAGATCCTGCTGACCACGCCCGGGTGTCCGATGCAAGACACGCTACGAGACCAGGTCTTCAACGCCCTGGTCTCCTTGCCCGGGGTGAGTAGCGTCGAGGTAGCTCTACGTCCCATGGACAGCACCCAACGTCGAAAACTCGTTGATTCCCTGCGTTCACGCCATTCCTCGAGTTTAACCGCCGCGAGCGCTGGGGATCCCCACCAGCCACTGGTGCTCACCGTAGCTTCGGGCAAAGGTGGAGTCGGTAAGTCAACGGTAACCGCAAATCTGGCCACCGCGTTGAGCAAGTGTGGCTACCGGGTGGGCTTAATTGATGCCGATATTCACGGTTTTTCCATCCCGCGTTTGCTCTCGATCACGACCCGCCCCACTCGCTTGGAAGAGATGATCTTGCCACCGGTGGCTTATGGAGTCAAAACGATTTCGATTGGGATGTTTCTCGACACCGACCAACCGGTGGCTTGGCGGGGACCGATGCTCCACCGTGCCCTGGAACAGTTCATTGGCGATGTCCATTGGGGCCAGCTCGATGTCCTGCTGGTGGACTTACCACCGGGGACGGGAGACATTGCTATTTCAGTTGCACAGCTACTCCCACAGGCCCAGCTTCTGGTGGTGACCACACCGCAGTATGCTGCTGCCCATATTGCTGCTCGAGCCGGAGAACTAGCCACCAAAACCCATCAGGCGGTAGCCGGAGTCATTGAGAATATGGGGCCAATGACCCTCCCGGATGGCACCGTGATGGACGTTTTTGGAGCCGGCGGTGGCAAACAGGTTGCCCAGCATCTGGCGGAGCATCTGCACGACCCGGTCGAACTCTTAGGGACAATCCCCCTGGACCCAATTCTCCGCACCGATGCTGACCAAGGTCAGCCCACGATCATTTCTCATCCAGACTCTCCCAGCGGAAGGTCGTTACAGATTATCAGCGAGCGCTTGGTCGAAACCGCCCAAATAGGCTCACCCATGATGAGCTGATCAGCTGGATTTCTGGGTGTAGGGTACCGTACAAGTGGCGCCCAAGGCCAGCCCCCACCAAAATGATCCCAATAGCACGGTACCCCCGGTGGGTCTTTGATGCCTCGGAATCTACACGCTGAGTCATAGCATACGTCTAAGGGCCGTCACACGGTTGCACGAGATCTCGCACTCATCAGGGGCGACTGACTTCTTCCTCGCGAGAAATCCGTTGCCGCACGTTGAGTCGCTCTAGCTGGGTCACGTGCTGGGGTCCCAGCTCGTCCACGCTGGTAACCTGTAACAATTGCATAGTCCGGGTCAGCTGTTTAGTGAGGATTTCAAGCATCCGGTCCACCCCGGCCTCACCACCGGCCATCAATCCGTACAACCAAGCGCGACCTACCAGTGTGAAGTCGGCGCCTAACGCGATGGAGGCCACGATATCGGCACCGTGCATAATGCCGGTGTCGATCATGATCTCGGTCTGGGCTCCGACCTCACGAGCGACTGTGGGAAGTAGCTCAAAGGGCACGGGGGCACGGTCTAGTTGCCGTCCGCCGTGGTTCGACAACACGATCCCGTCCACCCCGAAGTCGGCAAGCTTTGTGGCTGCTTCGAGGGTCTGTACGCCCTTGACCACCAATTTTCCTGGCCATAGGTCGCGAATTATGCGCAAATCCTCGTCGTTGATCGAGGGATCGAAGATCGTATCAATCAGTTCGGAAACGGTACCACCGGTCTTGGTGAGGGAGGCAAATTCCAAAGTCGGAGTGGTCAGGAAATCGAACCACCAGTGGTATTTCGGAATCGCGCCAATGACCGTCATCGGAGTCAGCTGAGGTGGAATCGAAAAACCGTTATAGGTGTCGCGTAGCCGCTGACCGGCCACCGGAGTATCAACGGTGAAGAACAGCGTGTCAAAACCACTCGAGTAAGCACGATGGACCAGGTCGTAGGTGGCATCACGATCTTTCATCACATACAGCTGGAACCAGTTCCGCCCGTTGGGAGCCGCTGCTGCCACATCTTCTATCGAGGTGGTGCCCATCGTGGACAGCGAGAAGGGCACTCCACAGCGGGCTGCCGCACGGGCACCGGCAACTTCTCCCTCAGTCTGCATCATGCGTGAGAACCCTGTCGGGGCAATCCCGAACGGATACGCAGATTTCCCACCGGTGATGGTTGTGGAGGTATCGACCTGGGAGACATCACGCAGAATTCCGGGGT
This sequence comes from Auritidibacter sp. NML100628, assembly GCF_003185985.1. Taxonomy (NCBI): domain Bacteria; kingdom Bacillati; phylum Actinomycetota; class Actinomycetes; order Micrococcales; family Micrococcaceae; genus Auritidibacter; species Auritidibacter sp. NML100628. Next base: position 32,653 of record NZ_QHLP01000003.1, on the reverse strand, counting down.
GAAATTCAATGTCTTGGAAAGCCTGACGAGCTCGTTGAATGGACACTTCTGATTCTGCGGCACCGTCGGTATAGTCAAATGGTCCTACCGGCGTATTTTTCTTGGCCAACTCGCGCAGATCCCAGATGGTCAGGGCCTTGTCCAAACGGGCTTTCCTGCGGTTAAGCTGCGGCTTCTTGAATTGCATCAGTTCAGCAAGCTCGTTGATCTTAGGTAGCTGACGTTTGACCATGATGTCTTGTCTCCTTCATGGGACGACACAGAAGCCGTCATTCGGGGTGGCAGGACGTGACGTCGAAACCTTTAGGTGGCTTCGTTATCAAAAGGGGTGGACGGATTTTCGTCGGTATCTTCGGGGTTCTGTGTAGAGGCGACGTCTTCGTCAGAGCCAGCCGTCAGACCGGTCGCGGTTCCAGACACCTGTGCATGCTGGATCGAGGCTGGTTGATTCTGAGACGACGATTTCTTGCTGGCCGGCGTCTCCAGATGGGTGGTGGAGGCTCCGAAATCATCGAGGGGTTCTGCTAGCGCTTCACGGATGATGCGCCGGGGATCGTACTGCCGAGGATCATATTTCGCCCAGTCGATATCATTGAAATCGGTTCCGGTCTCTTCTTTAAAGGAGTTTTTAGCCCCCTCTGCCATCTGGCGCAGCTTCCGAATCCAATCTCGTAACGACCGTGTATATTCTGGGATTTTTTCCGGCCCCAACAGCAGAAGCACGAGCACCACCAGAACGAGGAGCTCGCTACCGTTGATACCGAAAAAATTCATTCTCCTAGCCTAGCTCAGTAGCCAAGCATCAGCAGAGTTTGCGGTGTCATTCTGACGACGAAAACATCTGCGTCAGCCCGTCATCGACACGGTCCAGAACAGAGTCATCGGCTCCTTGGGCCTCAGAAACCAGAGAACGCTGGAACACCGCAATAGTTCGAATCATGCCAGATGCCTCAGATTTGGGGGTGTTGGAATCGACCCGGTACAGAGTCTGATCTGTAGCAAACAGCGCTGTCCAGGACTCGTCGGGGTACACGTGGATCACTGCATCTTCGGCGCTGGGTTCCAGCGGGCTGAGTTGATCCGAATCTAATAAGCTCTCATCGACGGCACAGCCAGACACCCCGTCGCGTTCATCGAGCATCTTGCACTGTCGAACCACCGTTTGGTTCTGCGCATCGATACTGTTGTCGCCGGGCTGATCGCTGAGGGCTCCGGGGGAAGTATAGGTTGTCGAAATGGTTGCCCAACGTTCGCCACGGTTGACCACGGTTGGTCCCTGGGTCATATTCAACTGGCCAAGGCGGGGTACTGACCATCCTGTCGTTCGTAGCTCTGGAACAGAGCTGGTTGCCACTCGCCGGCCGATCATGTCTAAAGGCGCACTCGAGCCAGTCATGGCCGAGGCAGCATCATGTTCGCTTTCGGTTAAGGACCAGGTGTCCAGCGCAGAACGACCACCGGTTGTGGCCGTGCCGTACGATAGCGGAGACACCCGCAGATTGTGGGGCAACAGCTCATCATCTGCTACTTCCGTCGAAGCCTGAGTATTCTGTCCGCCCATAAACCACGCCGTCAGTAATATTCCGGAAGCCACTAAACAGATCACTCCCAGCCCGATCACGACTTTCCACCCGGGAACGCCGTCCTGTGTCTTCAGGCGAGCGACATAGTCCTGCGTGGATGTCTCCGGGCTGGAATCCTCGGGTTCAGCCGACTCAACCTCGAAGACAGTTCGTGAGGGATTGACGCGTTCTTGGGTCTTCGCTGCACGTTCAACCACGTCGAGGGCTAAAGCCCGCTCCCGGCACAGCTCGCGACATTGGGGACAATGCGCCAGATGATGTTGCACTTTCGCCTCGGCGTGTCGTGACAGCGCCCCCTCCAGATACGCATCGATGCGCATCGTCGGGTGAACCGTGAAGTGGGTGAGCGTTTTCGACATTTAGGCACGCCTCTTCTTTCTCTGATGAGAAATCGCGGAGTTGGCCATGGGGCTATTCTCGTGCTGAAATCTGAGAAAACTCTGAACTGAGCCGGCCTCATTTCGGATCTCGGTGGCTCGGAGGACAAAGCCCGTACAATAAGGGGGCAGTGTCTTGGGAATCGTCACGTACCTCTCGTCCGATTCATTGACAACACTCACGAGCGAAGCCAAAGGAGTCTCCCCTCATGAAGGCGCTGAGCCCGCATCAGACCGATAAACACGCCAGCTGGGCTTTTGCAGAAGCCCGCCCTGTCGAGGACGAGGTGATGCTCACAGCGCGTGAACGTTCCGAAGAACTCGGAATCCGGGCCGTGACCGAAGGCACCGCCTCGTTGTTGACTGTCCTCGCGGCCACCAAGGCCCCCCGGACGATAGTAGAGCTAGGTACCGGCGCTGGGGTGTCCGGGTTGTCGTTGATGCGTGGAGCACCACGAGGTGCAGTTCTGACCACATTGGATCCCGACGCTGAGGCTCAACGCAGTGCTCGGGAGAGCTTCGTCGCCGGTGGGTACGTTCCTTCGCAAACCCGGTTGATTACCGGTCGCGGTCGCACCGTTTTACCCCGGCTATCAACGGGTGCTTATGACCTGGTCTTTATTGATACCGACCCGCTGGTCTTGGGTTTCCATGTAGAACAGTCCGCCCGACTTTTGCGTCCGGGCGGACTATTGGTGATCAACGACGCCTTTGATGGTGATCGCGTGCCACGTCCTGCGGTCCGTGACCAGACCACCGTGGCCTTACGTCAGGCGGGTAAAACACTGGCTGAACAGACCGATGTCTGGTCGCATTCCACGGTGATTCCCACAGGTTCTGGTGTGTTGATCGCAATCCGCGCTGTAGCTACGCAGGGATGAGATGCTGCTACTTCGCCAGGACCTGCTCCAGGGCGTCTTTGAGCGCTTGAGCTTCTTCGTCGTTGAGCTCCACGACGAGACGGCCTCCCCCGTCAGCAGGGATCCGCATCACGAGTTTGCGGGGCTCCCGGGTTACTTCCAATACACCGTCTCCGGTTCGTGGTTTCATCGCTGCCATACAGTCTCAGTTCCCTTCTAGTTTACTACTCACAGCGCTGGCGACTACTGATCCGACTGGGGAGTTGCCGAGCGTTCGTCGGTAACCGGTACAGTTCCACCCAGCTCAATGATCTTACGGTCGCGTTCGGCCAGAGCCTCAGTTAGTCGATCCAGCACCTGGTCCACTTGATCTGCCCGATATCCTCGCAACGCCGTCGAAAAACGTATCTGGTCAATGTCGTCGGGACGGAGCCGATCAGCCGGCGGGACTAACACCGGTGGAAGGGCCCGCTCGGGTTCGGCCAACGGGCGAACCAGATGGCGAACCTGCGGCTTGGCCAGCGCCAACGCAATCGCAGCAACGGCCACGACCCCCAGTGCAAGGATTTCAATCAAGAACAGATTTACGCCCATGGTCCTAGTATCTCATGAACTCCCCTTGGATATCGCTACCTGATTGTGGGCACGGAGCTGTTCTCGAACTTCATCGACGGTGTCCACTACGCAGAAGAGGTCCAGATCAGTGGGGTCGATCGTTCCCGATCCCACAAGTTGATGCTCCATCCACTCCACCAATGATCCCCAGAATTCGCGTCCCACTAACACGACGGGAAACGCCCTGACCTTTCCGGTTTGAACCAACGTGAGCGCTTCAAAGAGCTCGTCAAGGGTCCCCATTCCACCCGGTAGCACCACGAATCCCCGGGAATACTTCAAAAACATCAACTTGCGGACGAAGAAATATCGGAAGTTGATCCCAAGGCTCAAGTACTGGTTGAGCCCCTGTTCCCGGGGCAATTCAATGCCGAGCCCGATGGAATCCCCCTCGGCCTGCCAAGCGCCCCGGTTGGCTGCTTCCATCACGCCAGGTCCCCCACCGGTGATCACGGCGTAGCCTTCTTGCACCAGCATCTGGCCGATCTCCATTCCCAACTCATACCCGAGGCTACCTTCGGAGAGGCGAGCGGAGCCAAAGACCGAAATAGCAGGGCCGGTTCCCGCCAACGCCCCGAAACCTTCAACCAGCTCTCCCTGCATACGCAAGACGCGCCAGGCGTCTGAGGACGGCGGATCGATGCTATGCCTGTGGGACGATTTGGCTCCCTCGGATTCGAATAACAACTCGTCAAACGTCGGTTCGTCTCGTCGTTGGTGCCCTAACACCTGGGGGCCACGGCGAACCCGTTGCTGGGACAGTTCATCGTCGGCAGATCCTCGGGAAGAGCAAGTAGTCATGACTGCCACTTTAGCGAGATCTGACATACTTTAACCGTGCCTTTTGATCCGTCCTCATTGAGCCTGCCAACCTCTCAGCCGATGTTACGCTCACCCCACCCTGCTATGTCCTCAGCACAGGCGCTGGCTGCGCTTGGGTCGCTTCTGGCGCTCGTGCTAACTGGTTGTGGCGATCCCGAAGAACCGCTGACTCCAGGCCCAGCCCCAGAGGACAGCGTGGTAGTGGCTGTGGGAGTCGACGCGCCCGGCTTGAGCTCGGGGACAGAGCCATCTAATGTCACCGGTTCCGAAGCGGATTTAGCCTCCCGGTTGGTCACTGAGAAACAGGTCGTGGACGACGAATCAGAACTGTCGTGGGCTCGCTTAGCCCACGCCACCAGCCAGCAGGCTACCTCCATGCTCACCACCGGCGAGGCGGATCTGGTCATCGCGCGCCAACGAGTTCCTGACACCAGCGATGGCGTCCAGTGGGCTGGCCCTTACGCCACGATCTCACCAGCATTAATCACCGCGTCTCAGCCAGTGCCCAACGATAACGCGACACCAACTGCCACGAGCTCTTCCAAGGAATCGGAGCAACTGATTGGTCCGGTCACGATTTCAGATCTGTCCGATCTCAATGACGCCAGTGTGTGTATTGTGGCAGGATCAAGCGCTGACATTGATGATCACCCCGGTCGCGAAATCACGGTCCAGAATACCTACGGTGAGTGCGCCGCCGGGTTGGAATCGGGTCGATACGACGCCGTGGCCGGGGACGACCTGGCCTTGGCTGGCCTGTTTTCTGAGGATGCACTTCCTGCCGAAGCCTATTTTTATTCCTGGGACGAACTGCTCGAGGCCTCGCAGAGCGCTGGAAACGAGGATCCTGTGGATGCACTTCCCGACGAGTTGACTGAGTCGTCGTTCTATTGGGTCGGATTCGCACCGGAGACCACCGGCTGTATCGCAACCACCCAGGCAATCAGTCAGGATCTGACCGACGGAGAGCTCGAATCACTCCTCGACCACTCCAGGTTCCCTGGTGGTTACACTCTCCAACTACCTCAGGCCACTGATATCACCACCGAATACTGCTCAGAAACACCCGATGAGGATGAGCAGAAGTAGCCACGGTCCAACGCGGCTATTGTTCTAGATACACTTCAGGCCGTGCCCTTGACCCGCCATCGAAGTGGGCTACCAAGGAACACGGCCTGAAACAACGCGTCTACCCCTGCGGGACGGTCGCTCCTTACGGAATAACCAGGGTCTGGCCCGGGTAGATCAGCTCCGGATCAGCGATAGTTCCGGAGTTAGCCTGGTAGATGGCTTCCCAACCGCCAGACACCTGGTGTCGCTGTGCGATCTTGCCCAGAGTGTCACCGGCCTGCACGGTGTAGTTTGCCGAACCGGCTGCGTGCTGAGGACCGGAACCAGCCTTTGCGGAGCTGGACGGAGCATCGTAGCCGGTGGACTGGTTAGCGTGCTTGCCAGTCGAAGCCTGCTGGGGCTGCTGCTGAGCCTGCTGAGGCTGTTGCTGAGCCTGCTGCGACTGCTGAGCCTGCTGCTCGGCCTGCTGGGACTGCTGCTGAGTCTGCTGTTGCGAAGAGCTCTGGTTGGACTCGGTCTCGCTGGTAGCCTGACGCGGCTCGGCCTGGCCGGAGGCGCCAATCTTGGCGGAGCAAGCTGGCCATGCACCCCAGCCCTGGCCCTCCAGGACGTTTTCTGCGACGCGGATCTGCTCGGAACGGCTAGCATCAGCCGGGTTACCAGAACCGCCGTAGGCTTGCCAGGTGTTCGGGTTGAACTGCAGACCACCGTAGTAGCCGTTGCCGGTGTTGGTGGACCAGTTACCACCGGACTCGCACTCGGCCAGGGCATCCCAGGTTGAATCCGGGGCTGCGGAGGCCGTATCGATCGTACCCAGCAACGGAGCGGCTAGAGCTGCTGCGGCCAGAACGGAGGTCGCAGCGAACTTACCGCGACGCTTCTTCGGCTGGGTAGCGACACGATTCTCAGTAGTGGTGTTCACGGTCTTTGTTTCCTTCCTGCGCCATTTGGCGTTGGGTCTAGGTCTGTTCGAGCACGTGCCTCGAGACGCGGTGTCCTCGCGGCGGACAAGACGTGAACACGGCGGTTCCACCGGCTTGCCCTGTTGTGCTGAACTCGAATGGCCACACTACATGCGATCTAGTCGTTATCAAAATGTGACAATCCACCCCCACCTGCCAAGTTCAGGTAATTCACATAATGCCTTGTGATCGGCTGTCTTCAGCGGATACTCAGCGACTCAGATAGCCAAAATCGAGCCGAATGTGACCAGTTTGTTACACATTCCCTGAGAAAAAGGGGGTCAAATCACAGAAAAATATACCCGGATGCTCAGCATATTTTGATGGTCTACTCAGTTTCGGGATGTCCTAGCCCACGGTGAGATGTGACCGATAACATACAGCCCGGATTAACGAGTAAGCCCCGACTGTCCGGTGCGGTCGAGGCACGGGACAGTCGGGGCCTGACAAAGTATCGCGGAAGATGTCCCTAGGCGCCCGGGTAATGGCGCTCGTCTTCGCCCACGTAGATCTGACGTGGGCGACCGATGCGCTTGACCGGATCCTGCATCATTTCACGCCACTGGGCGATCCAGCCGGGCAAGCGACCTAGCGCAAACAGAACAGTAAACATCCGCTCTGGGAAGCCCATAGCTTTGTAGATCAGACCGGTGTAGAAGTCCACGTTGGGATACAGCTTGCGCTCGATGAAGTAGTCATCAGCCAGGGCCTTTTCTTCCAGGCGCATGGCAATGTCGAGCAACTCGTCATTACCGCCCAGCTTAGACAAGATCTTCTCGGCGGTGGACTTTACGATACGGGCACGCGGGTCGTAGTTCTTGTAGACACGGTGACCGAAGCCCATCAAACGGACGCCGTCTTCTTTGTTCTTGACCTTTTCCATGAACTGCTCAGGGGTAGCCCCAGATGCTTGGATCTCACGCAGCATGTTCAGCACTGCTTCGTTAGCACCCCCGTGCAACGGGCCGAACAGGGCGTTAATACCTGCCGAGACCGAAGCGAAGATATTGGCATTGGCCGAGCCGACCAAACGTACGGTGGAGGTCGAACAGTTTTGCTCGTGATCAGCGTGCAGGATCAAGAGCATGTCCAGAGCGTCGGTCATATCCTGGTCCAGCTCGTAGGGCTCAGCCGGAACGCCAAAGCATAGTCGGAGGAAGTTCTCCACGTAGTTTAGCGAGTTATCCGGGTAGAGCATCGGCTGGCCAATCGCCTTTTTATAGGCGTAAGAGGCAATCACCGGAACTTTCGACATCAAGCGGATGGTGGAGATGTGGACCTGTTCCTCGTCGAAGGGATCCAGTGAATCAGCATAGAAGGTGGACAGTGCTGAAACAGCCGAGGACAGCACGGCCATCGGATGAGCGTCCCGCGGGAAGCCGGAGAAGAAATCCTTGATGTCTTCGTGCAACATCGTATGACGGCGAATATTGTCGTCCCAGGCCTGCAATTGGCTGGCTGAGGGCAGTTCGCCGTAGATCAACAGGTACGAGACTTCCAAAAACGAGGAGTGCTTGGCTAGTTCCTCGATCGGATAGCCCCGGTAGCGCAAAATTCCGTTGTCACCATCGATATAGGTGATCTCTGAGCGGGTATTTGCGGTGTTCATGAATCCAGGATCGTAGGTGACGGTCCCGGTTTCTTTGAGCAACGGTGCGATGTTGATGCCGTTGTTTCCGACGGTCGCCTTCTCGAGGTTGAGCTCGAGGTTGTCAGCGCCGAGATTCAGCGTGGCTTGATCATTCCCACTCATTGGTGCTTCTCCCTCATCAGGTGTGTTTGAGGATCACGATGTGCCACAGACATTGTTGGGCACGACACATTCAACATGTATAACTTACCAACAATGGGTAGAAAATAACGATTCTTACTCCGTCATCTAGGTCATCTTGACCGAGTTCGACAGCCGGAGTCCTAAAGGCCCACGCTGATACGGTGAGCTGCGACCGCCACCACGTCGTCCGGGGCGGTGATCGACAACCGCACGTACCCATTGCCAGCCTCAGAATAAAAGACTCCTGGCCCGGTGACGATACCGGCATCAGCGAAGCGTCGCACTAAGTCCCAAGAATCTTGCGAGGTCGCCGAATCCGCGGTTCGTCCCGGTTGGCACACCCAGAGGTACAGCCCGGCTTCGGAGCCGTGAACCTCCAACCCAGCCTGGCGCAGAGCCGACATCAGCTGACCGCGACGGGTTCGATAGCGGGCCTTTTGCACCGCCACGTGTTCGTCGTCGTTCAAGGCCGCCACCATGGCGGCTTGCAGTGGGCCGGGCACGACCATTCCGGCATGCTTGCGAATACTGATCAGCTCAGCGATCAGCGTGGGGTCCCCGGCAATGAAGGCTGCTCGGTAGCCGGCCATGTTGGACTGCTTTGATAAGGAATACACGCTCAAAACCCCACGGAGATCACCTTGTGTCACAACGGGGTCGAGAATGGAGGGAACGCGATGATCTTCCCAGTGGTCCCAGCCCAGTTCGGCGTAGCACTCATCGTTGGCGATCACTGCGCCGAGCTGGCGGGCGTGGTCTACGGTGCGGGACAGCTGGTCGCGGTCCAGAACGTCCCCGGTGGGGTTGGCTGGAGAATTTAGCCAGACCAGTTTCACCCGCGCTGCGGTCTCAGCGTCCACCGTTGCGAGGTCGTCGGTGGGGATGGAGACTGCTCCAGCCAGTCGTGCACCGATGTCATAAGTCGGATAGGAGATCCGAGGGCGGACCACGACATCACCGGGCCCTAGTCCTAACATCAAGGGTAGCCAGGCCACTAGTTCCTTGGACCCAACGGTCGCCGCGGTGTGTTCGGGACCAAGCTCTGGAACGTTGCGGCGTCGGGCGTACCACTCAGCAATAGCTCGACGCAGGTGGTCGTCTCCGCCAGCAACGGGGTATCCAGGCCAGTTACTGGCCTGCACCAGCGCCTGCTGGATAAAGTCCGGGACTGGATCGACTGGGGAGCCGATCGACAGATCGCAGACACCGTCAGGATGTTGTTCTGCCCGCTGCCGATAGGGCGTGAGTTCTTCCCAAGGATAAACCGGAAGTTTGACCATCTGTGGCTTCTTTAGGCTTGGGGCGGAAGTGCCGCGATAAGGGGGTGATCTTTCGGGATGACTCCCATTTTGGCAGCACCTCCGGGGGAGCCGAGATCGTCAAAGAATTCTACGTTGGCATCGTAATAGTCTTCCCATTCTTCGGGAACATCATCTTCGTAGTAGATGGCCTCGACCGGGCATACTGGCTCACACGCCCCACAGTCCACACACTCGTCTGGGTGAATGTAGAGGCTCCGTTCACCTTCGTAAATGCAGTCGACGGGGCACTCATCGATGCAGGCACGGTCCTTCACATCGACGCATGGCAACGCGATGACGTAAGTCATGAATCATCCTTCGGGAACCTGAGCGGAGCGAAGATCAGCGACAACGTGTCCTCGCTCGAAGGGGTGTGTCGACAACCCAGTCTAATGCTGTTGTGGCCGATGAGCCCCGTGTGAAGCCGAGGTGTCAGGGCTGGTACTGGAGCATGGCTCGGACTCATGCTGGGCTGTTGACTGCTGTGTTTTTGCGCCACGTGGGGAGAACAATTGCACCCGCAGGATCACCATGGTCACCACGCCAACAACCGGAATACCAAGCAACCACGCGGCTTCAGCAATCACTTCCACCGGCATCATCTGCCAGGCTAAGGCCGAAACCGGCACCGAGAACACATCTGCCCCGGGCCAAAAGGCCATCAGGCAGGCCATCCCGTAGCTGGCCAGGATAGTCACTGCCGATACCCAAAGCCGATCAGTAAGACTCGTCAGCCAGAAAGCAGCCAGCACCACCAATCCCAAGGCCAGCACCACGCCCCACGGCAGGGCAACGGACCCGATCCAGACCACGTTGAAGTGCACGACATTGCCGAAGAACCCTACAAGCGCTCCGAGACAGACCGCACCCACAGCGGTCACGATGGGCTGGCGGAGACTGGGACGATCTCGATCGGTTTCGCCTGCGACCGGCGGTGCCGGTGGGTTTTCTTCGGGTGGAAAAACGGTCATGAACTGAATGCGTCCTGGGTGTGGTGTGGTTTAGTCTTTGGCCCGCTGGCGAGCGCGGAAGAGCTTGATGCGCTCATGGGCATCCAGCACGACCTTCCGAATACGAATGTCTTCGGGCGTGACCTCCACGCATTCATCTTCACGCGCGAATTCCAGGGACTCTTCCAAGGTTAAGGTGGCCGGCGGTGTCAGCCCTTCAAAGGATTCCGCCGAGGCAGCACGCATATTGGTCTGTTTCTTTTCCTTAGTGATATTGACATCCATGTCTTCATTGCGGGAGTTTTCTCCGACGATCATGCCTTCGTAGACGTCCGCACCGGGCTGGACGAAGAAGGTGCCTCGTTCTTGTAGATTGATCATGGCGAACGGGGTGGCCACCCCACTACGGTCGGCAACCATCGACCCCGAGGAGCGGTAGCTAATGTCTCCGGCCCAGGGCGCATAACCGTCGGAATACGAGGAGGCGATACCGGCACCATGGGTGTCAGTCAGGAACCGAGTGCGGAATCCGATCAGACCGCGGGCGGGGACGGTAAATTCCATGCGCATCCAGCCGGTGCCGTTATTCGTCATCTCCTGCATAATGCCCTTGCGCGAGGCCATCAGCTGGGTTACCGCGCCCATGAACTCTTCGGGGATATCGATCGTCATCCGTTCAATCGGCTCGTGCATCGTGCCGTCAATGGTCTTGGTCACCACCTGGGGCTTCCCCACCGTGAGCTCAAAGCCTTCACGACGCATCTGCTCTACGAGGACGGCCAGTGCCAGTTCCCCACGGCCCTGCACCTCCCAGGTATCGGGACGGTCGGTGGGGAGCACGCGTAGGGAGACGTTACCGATCAGCTCGCGGTCTAGACGGTCCTTAATCTGTCGGGCCGTGACCTTCGCGCCTTTGACCCGTCCGGCCAACGGGGAGGTGTTGATACCGATGGTCATCGAAATCGCCGGCTCATCGATGGTGATCTGTGGTAGCGGCTTGGGGTGATCCAGATCAGTGAGCGTATCACCAATCATAATGTCCTCAATACCAGCCACGGCCACGATCTCACCGGGTCCGGCTTCCTCGGCAGTGACACGTTGCAATCCCTTGGTAGCCAATAGTTCGGTGATCTTCACGGTTTGTGAACCACCCTGGTACGCCCAGGTGACCTGTTGGTTTTTGCGCAGGGTGCCATTGAAGACGCGCAACAGCGCCAACCGGCCCAAGAAGGGCGAGGAGTCGAGGTTGGTCACGTGCGCCTGCAGGACTTCGTCCTCGTGGTAGGTCGGGGCCGGGATGCGCTTCATGATGGTGTCGAACAGCGGCTCAAGGTCTTCGCTATTCGGCAAGTCGCCGTCGGCTGGCTGATTCAGCGAGGCGCGACCGGCTTTACCCGAGGCGTAGACCACCGGCACGTCCAAGACCGCATCCAAGTCGATTTCACGCTCTTCGGCAATATCGGAGGCCAGCCCCAACAGCAGGTCCATCGATTCGGAAACCACACCGTCGATACGCGCATCGCCACGGTCAGTCTTATTGACCACCAGGATCACCGGCAGGTTGGCTTCCAGCGCTTTGCGCAGGACGAAACGGGTCTGCGGTAGCGGGCCTTCCGAGGCGTCCACGAGCAATACCACACCATCGACCATCGACAGCCCACGTTCTACTTCGCCACCGAAATCGGCGTGGCCGGGAGTATCAATGACGTTAATGGTCACGGTCTCAGCGGTCGCTGAGGGGCCTGAGTAGAACACAGTGGTGTTCTTGGCCAGAATCGTAATGCCTTTTTCGCGCTCCAGCTCCCCGGAATCCATCACGCGATCTTCGGTCTCTCCGTGTTCATCAAACGCCCCGGTCTGGCGCAACATGGCATCAACCAGAGTGGTTTTACCGTGGTCAACGTGGGCAACGATGGCAACATTTCGGAGGTCTTCGCGGTGAGCTAGGGTCATCAGCGGGTTATTCCTTCACAGTGGAAAGTCAGTAAAATTTGGCCACAACAGCCGTGCAAATTTTATCAGGTCTGCCCCGAAGGCCGGTTCGCCCTGTCCATGATACGGGAGAGCACCGAGACTACCAGTGCTGGTGCCACAACGCCTCGCTACAGAGGGAATCCGCTATGACGACACCTTCCACGACCTCGAGTTCCCCCGGTACTTTTGACCACGGTGCGGGCAAGATCGTGCCCTTGAGCCTGGGGGCAATGATGGGGTTCATGATTCTCCTCGCGCTGAATCTTCGAACCTCCGCTACCGCCGTGGGACCGGTTCTCAACGATATTGCCGAGTCGGTGGAGCTCAGCGCGGTGGGCGCCGGCGTGTTAACCTCGCTACCGGGACTGTGCTTCGGTGCACTGGGTTTCGTTGCCGTCCGGTTAGCCCAACAATTCGGGCTCACCGGAGGTTTGACCATGGGGTGTGGACTGATCTGGATCGGCGGCCTGGCCCGAGCGCTTACCGGGAACGCCTGGTTGTTCCTCTTCTGTACCGTCGTGGCCTTGTCCGGGATTGCAATCGGCAATGTGCTGGCGCCAGCCTGGATCAAAACCCACGCCGGCACCGCCACGGTGGGCTTAATGGGCACCTACTCTGCCGTGGTCACTGCCTCGGGAGCACTCGGCTCACTGACGGCAGTCCCCTTAGCACAGAGCCTGGGAGCAGCGCTGGAGATCACCGGATGGCGTGCAACCCTGGGATTCTGGGCTGTAGCAGCCATCGTGCCGGGGATCATGGGCATCCTCCTGTGGGTGCACACGGGTCGGGATCGGCCTCGGGCGGTCACCCCATCCGCTACCTCCGTGAAGATCTACCGCAGCCCCCTGGCGTGGGCCATGACCGGGTTCTTCGCGTTCCAATCCATGAACGCTTATGTGCAATTCGGGTGGCTCCCACAGATCTATCAGGACGCCGGGGTCTCTCCCGCTGTTTCCGGAGCCTTGGTCTCGATCATGTCCGCCGTGCCTATCATTGGCGGGTTCGTCATGCCGTGGATCATTTCCCGGAGCAAGAACATCAGTGGCTGGATCATCGCTCTCGGGCTCAGTACCGCAACAGGATATCTTGGGCTCTTAATCGATCCAGCCGGCGGCGCCTGGATCTGGGCGATATTCTTCGGTTTCGGTGGCTGGGCCTTCCCCACCGCCATCGCGCGACTTTCCGACTTCGTCCAACCCATCGGCTATATGATTGCCGCCACCGGACCGGTGAGCATCGGGGCTCTTTTTTCCGCGACGGGCTCCTGGACAACGCCCTTAATCGTGATGATGGCCACTATCATGGTGCTCCTGATCTGCGGGTTCTTCGTCGCCCGAAAAACAACTATCGAATCTCAATTATCGAGGCTTGATATCGTCACCACAAAATCATAAACAGCGTCGGCACATTCTTCACCTTGATCGATTCACGACCTACCAACACGTATTACATCTACCGTTTACCTCCTGGTGATCCCATAGTTAACTCCGTTCCTCACACTGTGTAGCTGGCGTGCGAATGCGCCAATTACTCACACCGTACGGGGAAGGCAGGAATGTCCACAGTACGCGTCCGGGATCCGGAACAAACAGCGTTATCGCAGGATTCCGACCAAGACGAACTGGCAACAGAACGACGCAAAGCCAGGCGTAAACGACTGTCCAAGAACTGGACCTTCTTTCTCCTCTTCGCTGGCCCAAATATCCTGCTGATCTTGGCTTTTATTTATTATCCGTTGATCAGCAATATGTATTACTCCACCTTGGACTGGCGTTTGGGCTCCAGCACCGCGACGCAGATCGGGCTCGATAACTACGTTCGTTTCTTCACCTCTGATGACGGCCTCGAGGTCTGGCGGGTCACCGCGATCTTCACACTCGGAACAGTGGCCGGGTCCATGATTCTGGGCTTGCTCATCGCCCTGGTGCTCAACAAAAAGATTCCCGGACGCACTGTCGCCCGCACCGCGGTGTTTTCGCCCTATGTTCTTTCTGGCGTGGGTGTCGCCCTGGTCTGGAATTTCATCTTCAACCCAGAGCGCGGCGCACTGAGCCACATTCTCGACTGGTTCGGCCTGGACTCGCCGCAATGGTATTTGGATGAAGACTGGGCACTGTTGATGGTCATCATCGTCTATGTCTGGAAGAACCTGGGTTTCTGCGCCGTGGTGTTTCTCGCCGGTCTGCAATCAATCCCCCAAGACCTTATCGAAGCCGCTACTATCGACCGCGCCGGTCCGATTCGCCGGTTCTTCTCTGTCACGCTGCCGTTGCTCACCCCCACCGTGTTCTTCTTATTGGTCACCAACATCATCTTCTCGATGACGAATGCCTTCGACATCCTGCGGACCATGACACCCACCGGGCACGGAACGAACACGATTATTTTTGAGGTTTATTTGCAGTCCTTCGGCGCCTATCAGCGCGCCGGCTACTCTGCCGCCATCGCGGTGGTCCTGTTCTTCACGCTGTTCTTGATCACCGTGATTCAGATGCGGTTCGTCGAGCGAAAGGTGCACTACCAGTGAACCAAGAAACCGACACGATGAGTTGGCGCAAAGCCTTTGCCCCTCGTCATCTCGCCGACACCCTGCTGACCGGTTACCTGCCGTTGCTTATTGCCTTCTTGATCATTGTGCTCCCGCTGGCCTGGATGGTCTCTTCTAGTTTCAAACCACCCGCGGAGATCATTACCGCCGATCCCACCGTTCTTCCCCAAGACCCGACCCTGGACAACTACAGCACGGTGGCCGATCGCGTCCCGCTATTGACAGTGCTACGCAACAGTGTGATTGTCACCGCGATCGGCGCTGCGATCAAAGTCATTTTGGCGATTACGACCGCATACGCTCTGGTCTTCATCCGGGTCCCGGGTGCAAATCTGATCTTCCTCGGTATGCTGGTCGCCCTGATGGTGCCACCAGAAGTCTCGATGTTACCAAACTATTTGACCATCACGAGCCTCGGTGGCCGGGATACCCTGTGGGGAATTATCTTGCCCGGCTTGGGCACGGCCTTTGGGACGTTCCTGTTACGCCAAAACTTCAAGGCGCTACCGAAGGAACTCTTTGAAGCCGCAGAACTCGACGGTGCCGGGCACCTACGCAAGCTGGTGCAAATCGCCGTGCCTGTCTCCCTACCTGCCATTGCGACAGTCACACTGGTCACCGTGGTCAACGAATGGAACAACTTCCTGTGGCCGCTGATCATCGTTGACACCCCCGAGAAAATGACCCTGCCGGTGGGGCTCAACCTGTTGCAGTCAATCGAAAACTCCCCCGGATCCTACGGCATCCTGATGGCCGGAGCTGTGCTGGTTATCGTTCCGATGCTACTGATCTTCGCCGCGCTCCAACGCTATATCGTTGCCGGGCTGACCCAGGGCGCGGTCAAATAGTCATCCTCACCCCTACCCACTAAAGGAGAGAATACCCATGAAGACCCCTCGATCCCCCCGAGTCCTCAGCGGTGTTGCCGCCCTGAGCATCTGCGCCCTGGCGCTGACCGCATGCGGTCCCGACACCTCCGGAGACGGACCGGAAGAACCCAGCGACATCGATTGGTCCAGCATCGAACCAGCCGATGAGATCACCTTTGCGTCCAACCACCCCGGTGCTTCCGTCGACATCGAAGAAAGCATGATTGAGGCTTTCACGGAGGAAACTGGCATTGAGGTCAACTTGATCAATTCCGGCGGTAACTACGAAGAAACCTCGCAGTGGTATCAGACTGGTGGTAGCGATACCGCCGACGTCGTGGTGCTCTCAGACGCCACCTGGTTCCCGAACTACCTCAACGATTCGCTGTTGCCGCTGGATGATGTACTGGAAGCAGCCGAAGTCGATACCGATACCTATGTGGAAGCCCTTTACGAGGACTACAACTACGAGGGTTCCCACTATGGTGTGCCCTACGCTCGCTCCACCCCGCTGTTCTACTACAACGCTGACCATTACGAAGAGGCCGGCATCGAGGAAGTTCCTGAGACCTGGGAGGAAGTCGCCGAGGTTTCCGAGAAGCTGATGGAAGCTGATGTCGCCGATTCCGCTTTCGTCTACCCGCCTCAGCCAGAGTACCCGGCGTGGACCATGGCTAACCTCGTGTGGGGTTATGGTGGCGCTTGGTCAGAGGAATGGGACTTCGAGATCATGTCCTCTGACGCTAACGTTGAGGCTCTCGAATTTGCTCAAGAATCAACCAGTGATTGGGCCTCGGTGGCATCGGGAGACCAGGCCGATGATTTCAGCGCCGGTGTGTCTAGCCAGATGATCCAATCCACTGGTTCCCTGGGTGGTGTCCTGGAGAGCGCTGACTTCGAAGTTGGCGTTGCCTTCCTCCCTTCGGGTCCGGAAGCAGAAGGTGAAACCCCCACCGGTGGTGCCGGCCTGATGATTTCGGCTTCGTCCACCCCGGAAGAGCAACTGGCAGCAGCTAAGTTCTTGGGCTTTGTCACCAACTCGGAGAATACCGCCGAATTTTCGGCCGGAACCGGTTACGTTCCGGTGCGCACCGATGCTGAGATGAGCGACGTCTATGATGAAACTCCCGAATTTGAGACGGCTGTTGACCAGCTTGAGCGCGCTCGCGTTCAGGACTATTCTCGCGTGTTCTTGCCCGGTGGCGACCTGGCTATCAGTGGCGCCTTGCAGGAGATTTTGACCAACGACGACGTCGATGTCCGCGACAGGCTCGAGAGCCTGCAGGAGGAGCTCGAGGGCCTGTACGAAACCGAGATCGCCGACGATATCGAGAACTGATCCGGACCGAGAGTCCGCGTTCTGCTTCACTATCCCACTCACCGGGGTCATCCTGGCCCATTCAGGATGGCCCCGGTATAGCCCTCAAGGAGCCACCTACTTATGGCATCAGTGACTTATGACCACGCCAGCCGGATCTACTCTGCCGGATCCCGTCCGGCCATCAATCAGCTCGACCTGGCCATCGACGATGGTGAATTTCTCGTCTTGGTGGGCCCCTCAGGGTGTGGCAAGTCAACTGCACTCCGGATGCTGGCCGGTTTGGAAGACGTTGACGAGGGGCGCATTCTCATCGGTGGCGAGGACGTCTCGCACCAAGACGCTAAGGCACGCGACATTGCCATGGTGTTTCAGAACTATGCTTTGTATCCTCACATGACCGTGGCCGATAATATGGCCTTCTCCCTGAAAATCAGCGGTGTGTCAAAGTCGCAGAGACGCGCGAAGGTCGAAAAAGCCGCCAGAATTTTGGACCTACTCCCCTATCTCGATCGCAAGCCCAAAGAGCTCTCTGGTGGTCAGCGTCAGCGCGTGGCTATGGGCCGGGCGATCGTGCGTGAGCCCAAAGTGTTCTTGATGGACGAGCCACTGTCGAACTTGGATGCCAAGCTACGCGTACAAACCCGTACTCAGATTGCTGCACTGACCCGTCAGCTGGCAACGACCACCGTATATGTCACCCACGACCAGGTCGAAGCCATGACCATGGGTGACCGTGTCTGCGTACTCAAGGAAGGGGTCCTGCAGCAAGTTGATACCCCACGTAACCTCTACGAGAATCCTGCCAACGTCTTTGTCGCGGGCTTCATCGGTTCCCCTGCGATGAACCTCGTGGCAGCCCGCCACGATGCTCAGTCCATCCAGCTTGGTGGCACCACCGTGCCCGTGGCTGCGGAGACGTTGAACAATGCCACCAGTGATTCCGTGACTGTTGGTTTCCGCCCGGAGGACCTGCATGTAGACCCCACCAACGGGCTGGAGATGATTGTCGAGCTGACCGAGCAGCTGGGCGCTGACGCCCACGTCTACGGTACGTTGGAGGGGATTCGAACCCACCAGCCCGTCGTAGTCCGCGTGCCGGGACGTCGTCCACCACAGCCCGGAGATCGTATTCGGGTCTCCCCAGACCCGGAACACCTGAAGATTTTCGATGCACAGACCGGTTTACGTATCAACGGACCTGTCCCGCCAGAGACTCCTCACGCCGAACTATCGGACGTGGAAGGTCTTGCAGACACCGAGTAACCAGACCGCCACAAAACCAACTACGCTCGATTAGTTGGTCGCCGCTTCTTGGAGCTCCACGATACCCGTCTGGCGTTGCCCTGAGGAGTCCTCCCAGACCACCTCGACCTCGTCGCCGACATTGCGAGACCGAATGACTGTCGAGATGTGATCTGAGCTATTGGCTACTATGCCATCAACCGAAATAAGTCGATCGCCGGCACGGAGACCGGCTTCTTCAGCAACCGATCCGGACAGCACGTCCTCAACCATCACCTGATGATCGGCACCACTGATGATAATGCCCAACGCACCGTCAGCTCCGATCGAAACAGTCTCAGACTCCTCACCAGCCAAGACCTGCTCCACCACAGACAACACCTGGGTAATGGGCACGGCGAAACCCTCGACCTCTTCACTGGTAGTCCCTTCTGAGACGGCCGTGGTCAGCCCAATCACCTGCCCATCTCCGTCCACAGACGGTCCGCCGGAATATCCGGGCACAACGTCCTGAGTCATCTGCATGACCCCGGAGATGCGGGAGGGATCACCGCCCTCACTGAACTCTGACGACGCCAGGATCGTGACATTCAGATCTGAGACCTCCCCCACAACAGAGGTCAAGAACCCCTGCCCACCCCCGTTGCCGACCGAAGCGGTTCGATCACCAATATCTGGGGTCTCAGTGTTAATGGAGGCCACCTGTAAGGCGGGAGCATCCACGATCTGCAACACCGCAACGTCATGCTCAGCATCTCGGCCCAGCACCGTGGCCGTATACGTTTCGCCCGTATCGGCTACAGTTACCGAAACCTGCGACGAGCCTTCCACCACGTGGTAGTTAGTCACCGCCAGCCCCTCTTCGCTGAGTACCAAACCGGTACCGGCCCCAAAGGCCGCCAGGTGAGTGGTCTCCACTAAAAGCACCCCCGGCGCTTCATCGAGACGTTGCCCTGAATCAATCTCAGTACTACCCCATCCCGTAGCACTACCCGGGACCGAAAAATCCACCGGAATTCCCTCATGGGCCAACTCCAGTTCGTCAGCCAGTTCCGTCGCAGTATGATCCTGCTGAGGCCCTGCATCATCCTCTGTCAGTGGCTGATTCCGGTGCTGAGTATTGACGGCGGTGTCGGCGGTCATTCCTTGGAACGTTTGGAACCCCACCAACAAGACCCCATAAGCCAACACCGCAGCCGCGATAAAGCCCAAGACAATGACGGTCCAATAGCCTGCACCGTGTGAAGAGGGCTGCGGTGACCGTGCTGGAGCGCTCGACCGAGGCGGAGCCTGCGGTAGTTGGGCGGTCGGTGTCGGATCGTACAAATGAGCGGGATCACCGTGAGGTGACCCCGCTTCGTTCCGGCGGTTCTGATCTGAAAAGTGCAGAGTTAGCTCCGTTACACTCACCGATTACTGCAATGCGGCGAGCGCCTGTTCGTAATCGGGCTCATGAGACATTTCCGATACCAATTGTACGTAGCTGACTTTACCTTCTTCATCGAGCACTATGACTGAACGGGCTAGCAGACCAGCCATAGGGGCATCCGCAATGGTGATCCCATAGTCCGTTCCGAAACGAGAACGGAATGCTGAGGCATTGGTAACCTGGTCGATTCCTTCAGCGGCGCAGAAGCGACTGTGCGCAAAGGGCAGGTCCATCGAGACGTTGAGTACCACGGTGCCATCTAAAGAAGTTGCCTCTTGATTGAAGCGACGGACCGAGGCTGCACACACTCCCGTATCCAGCGAGGGGAAGGTCGAGATGAGCAATTTCTTGCCAATAAAATCATCGCGTTTGATATCCGACAGATCGGTTCCGGCCAGCGTGAAATCGGGGGCGAGGTCTCCGATGGCGGGGAGCTCACCGCTGGTCTGAATGGGCTGGCCCTTCATATTGATTGTTGCCATACAATTAGCATATGGTCTGAAGCGTGGAACTAGCTAGCACTGCCCAACACAGCAATATCACCGACACTGCTCTAGTTCTCGAAGGCGGAGGAATGCGTGCCTCCTATACCGCTGGGCTGGTGGTCAGCCTGTTGGAGCAGAACATTCTTTTCGACTTTGTTGCTGGCATTTCGGCGGGCTCCACCCTGGCCGTCAACTACGTCGCACAGGACCCCTTGCGGACCCGTCGGAACTTTGTGGAATTCGCAGGTGATCCTCGGTTGGGTAGCTGGTGGACCTGGTTGCAGGGCCACGGTGTGCTGAATTCCAAATACATCTACGAAGATTCCTGCCGTTCTGAAGGCGTTCTACCCTTTGATTTTCAGGTCTACCGGGACAACCCCGCTCAAATTCAGCTGGGTGGTTTCAAAATGGCTACCGGCGAAACCGTATGGTGGGACAAAGAAGCCACCAGCACGGAGGCTGCGCTCATGCGACGGGTGAGAGCATCCTCGACCATCCCGATCTTAATGCCGAAGGTGAACGTCAATGGCGAGCTGTTCCTCGACGGTGCTTTCGGGATTGACGGTGGGGTGCCACTGTCGACGGCACTGGAGCACGGCTATGAGAAGCTACTCGTGGTTATGACCCGGGAAGAAAGCTACTGGAAAGACAAGCAACGCTTCGAGCCGGTGATTCGATCTTGGTTCCCACGTTATCCGGCTGTCATTGACGCCATGCTGACCCGGCACGAACGCTATAACGAAACCAAAGAAAAGCTCTTCGAATTGCGGGATCAAGGCAAAGCCTATCTGTTCATCCCCGAGGTCATGCCGGTTAGCAGTGGTACCCGAGATTTGCGCCTACTTCGTGAAACATACGAGCGTGGCTACCGACAGGCTCAGCGGGAGCTTCCCGCTATTCAGGAATTCCTCGACCTACGCTAGAGACTTGGTTCCCAGGCTAACGGTAATTTTCCGCTGGTTCGGGAAGTCCAAAGACTCGGTCAAAGAAGTAGGCATAGACCGGATTGTAAATCAGGAAAAATACCAACAGCACCGCTTCGAGAGCCAAGGCCTCCCAGATGGAGACGTTTAAGATCACGGCAACGGCGGGAATCAGGATACTCAGCAACCCTGTCTCGAATAGGACCGTGTGCAACGCGCGGACCCACCAGGGTCGATGCGTGATTCCGCTGAGACGCTCGAGGTTTTCAAAGATCCAGTTGAACACCAGGTTCCACGTCAACGCGACCGTAGAGGACACCACCCCGACCAGAAAACTGGATGAGGACGCGTGACCCAGCAAGAACAAAATCAGGGTCGTGAATCCGACGGCCAATCCCTCGAAAACCACCGCATAGCAGATTCGGCGCAACAGCGGCGAGGCGAAGACACGCCGGTTGACCCACGCCGGTTTGCCTCCGGGGCCGACGGGGACCCGTGGAATGTCTGATCGTTGCGAGGCGGTCGTATCTTTTCTATCGGTTGGTGTGGTCACGATGTGCGAGGTTATCAAATAGTGTAGGCGGTCGTCTCTTCACGGTATGCCCTCGGGCCGTTGTTAGGCGTCAGTGGGGTACAAGCTATCGAGAAAGGACTTAAGCAGGGCCACGAATTCTTGCGGTTTTTCGGAATGCACCCAGTGGTTGGCGCCGCGGACAGTGGACTTTCGCACCTTGGGAAATAGCTCCCGCATCACCACCGCACTGTCGTCGTCGATGTAGTTCGACTGCTCCCCTTTGATCCACAGCACCGGCCCTTCATAGCTCGCGGTGAGCTCTGGGAACCCTGCGATGGCGTCCAGAT
The DNA here is from genome assembly GCF_003185985.1 of Auritidibacter sp. NML100628. NCBI lineage: Bacteria > Bacillati > Actinomycetota > Actinomycetes > Micrococcales > Micrococcaceae > Auritidibacter > Auritidibacter sp. NML100628. The sequence goes on along the minus strand of NZ_QHLP01000003.1, from coordinate 10,686 downwards.
TCTGATACAGCATCTCCAAGTTGGGTTGCCATTGGTATCCGCGATCGGTACGTCGCAGGTTTTGCATAAGAAATTGCCGAATCGAGTCTTCCGGGATAGGCTCTGCTAGTTGCTCTTCGATTTCGGAGCGCTCAGACACCGATTGCAAGTCAACCGATCGCAAGGACCCTAACAAATGATCAAAGGTCGAGTAGTTGCCGGTATCGGTAGGAGATATATCTTCAACAATCAGTGCTTTGAGGAGATCAGGGTGCCGGAGCGCAAGAGTCATGGCCACTTTGCCACCCAGAGAGTGACCCAGTAGCACGATCGGTTCCTCGCTACCGAAATCCGCCCGTAGCATCTCGGCGACCTCGTCAGCGATTTCTACGTAGTCGAAGTCGCGGGTCCAATCACTGCGCCCGTGATTGGGCAGGTCAATCAATAAGCTAGTTGCATCATCGGCCAGTGCTTTCGCCGGCGAGGTGAAATTTCGACCGCGTCCCATCAGTCCATGCATAAAGGCGATTCGACGCGGTCCGCCTTCGATTCGATGCGTGGCAATGTGCATATTTCCAACCTAGCGGATTCGATGCAGATGGAAGCGACCGAACGTCTCGCAAGGTCGCAATCGAGCGTGGCATCCGTGCATGTCAACGGCTGGTCCGACAACTGTTGTGACCTACTACGTCGTATTTTTATCCACCGGAAAAACTGTCCGCCAGATCGCGGATGAGACCTGGTGTCACGTGATTAAACGAATATCCTTAAAAGTGTCCTTGCGATCACAAGAACAACTGAAGGGATATAAACCATGGCAGAGAACCTACTCGACTTCACTGGTAAGACCGCCCTGATCACAGGTGGCGCAACCGGGATCGGTCGTGCAACTGCGCGAGTTTTCGGCCAGCAGGGTGCCAATGTCGTAGTGGCCGATGTAGCTTCCGAAGCCGAAGAAACAGTTGACCTGATTGTTCAAGATGGTGGCACCGCAACATTTGTCGAAACCGACGTGACAGATTCCGATTCGGTGAAAAACGCAGTGGCAACCGCGGTCAACACCTACGGTGGACTGGACGTAGCTTTCAACAATGCTGGTGTTTCCGCTCCGGACGCTTCCGTCCCGGACATGGATGAAGAAGCCTTTGACAAGGTGAGCGCGGTCAACCTCAAAGGTGTCTTCTTAGCTTTGAAGCACGAGGTCGGGTACATGAAAGACAACGGTGGCGGAGCCATCGTCAATACCGCATCCATTGCCGGATTGATCGGAAATTACAACATGTCTCCCTATGTTGCCAGTAAGCACGGTGTCATTGGACTCACCAAGGCCACGGCCCTCGAATTCGCCGATCAAAACGTTCGCGTCAATGCGGTAGCTCCCGGACTTGTTGCCACTCCCATGACTCAAGAGTGGCTTGACGACCCGGAGACCCGAGACAAGGTTATTGGAGATACCCCCATCGGCCGTGCCGCGGAACCTGAAGAAAATGGTCAAGTAGCGCTCTATCTAGCATCGCCTCTAGCGAGCTTTGTCACTGGCACAGTTCTTCCAGTAGACGGTGGCCAGACGGCGCAGTAATTGTTCATCCCCTGAGCTAAGGTTGGTGCCCGCCGGCTCGGTGGGCACCAACCTTTTGTGTTAAACGTGAGCTTGCCAAGACCAGGCGTAATCCTATCCATATCAAGGGCATCTTGATGCCAGTCAGCGCGCCAGTACAGTCACACGACCTAAAAGATCCAGGAGCCATAGACATCTAGGACTCCAGATGTGTGGTGCCTTATTCCGTATCCGTGTTGCGGTCGGCCATGAGGCGCCAGTCGTCTCGAAGTATTCAGCACATCTCCATCACGAGCGCAACGACATTTCGAAACTTTCCCGCCCCACCGTCTCAGTAGTGTAGCGTTGGCGTCCTTCGAGGACGGAAAAACCATCACGTGCCCTGGCACCCGATGTCATACACCGTCCGAAAGAGTGACAGGATAACTACCCATTACTGGATGCACTGCTCAAATCATCGCCGCACAGTCTGACGCCCTCACCGTCAGCGCTATCTCGTTTCCCTGTTGTAGCGAACAGTTCACTGGCACGCTATTCGGGAACAGCGGTCACACCGCACTATGCCTCGCTCAAGAAACGAGGCCAGCTATGGCCGCATTCATTAACCGGGGTGCCTCATGTCAAGATCCCCGCGAAAGGTAGGCCGTGCCTCAGACAAATAATCCCCGGATGTTCGATTAGCTGGCGCGGCGGTGGATCTTGATGCCAGCAGGGTGTGGTGGCCGATCAGCGGCGTCAAGTTCGCGTTGGAGTTGGCGGGTTTTAGCAGCAGCTAAGCGGATGAGTTGCTGCTGGATGGCATCAATTTCGGTGGCCATTGCCGCAGGGTCCAGACTGGCCTTGTAAGCAGCAAGTTGTTGGTGTTGTGCCGGGCTGAGGATCCCCGACGCCACAAGGCGCTGATAGGGCGAGGTGGGCTGATCATAGACTCGTTGGCGGCGGCCCACCGCGTCGGTGGTCCAGCCGGTGGGTTTTTTGGTTGGCGTGAAGAAATTCAGTCGATCATTGACCAGTGGCCATAACCGCTGTAACAGCGCCAGTTCCTCGGCGGTGTCGTAGCGGTAGTAGAACCCGTATTTGCGCACCGCGTGATGGTTCTTGGATTCGATGGTGGCTTGGTCGTTTTTCTGATAGGGCCGGCCACGGGTGAAAAACACTTTGTGGTCGGCGGACCAGTCCAACAGGTCGTAGTTCATGAATTCACTGCCGTTGTCGAAGTCCATGGCGGTGACCAGGTACGGGATCGCGTCTACAAAGTTGGTGCAGGCGGCCACAACGTGTTTCGCAGCGTTATTGCGGATCGCGGTGGTGTAGACCCAGCCGATGCGCACATCGGTGAAATTGACACTGCGCACAAATTCGCCTTTGAGCGTGGGCCCGCAGTGGGCCACCGTGTCGACTTCAAACACTCCGGGTTCGTCGTCGAGCTCGTCACCGGCTTTACGAATCGTGATCGAATTGCGCAACAGGCTATCGGGTTTGGTAGCGGCTTTGCCTCGGATCGGATCCTTGGCCCGCACCGGTTGCAAATACCGGTCAATCGTGGCAGCACTCATCGCCAATAACTCTGCTCGTACTGTGGCGCTGTAGCGGTTGTGACCGGCCACCAGCCCACCGTAGGCCTCCAGGCCTTCGAGCCAATCAGCCATCGAGGCAGCCAAATATCTGCCCGATAACCCACCCGAGACCGACCACACCGACTGCAAGACTTTCACGGCGTCATAGGAGTATTTGCGGGCCTTGGTCTTGCGCCGATCGATGACCGCCACCGTCGCGGTGGCCCGACCCTTAGGCTGAGCTAATCGGCGCTTGAGCTGCTGACGGGCATGATCCCGGTGCCAGCCAGTCAGCTCCACCACCGTATCCAGAATCTGACCCTTGACCTTCTTGGAAGCCGCAGCATACCTGGCCGCATAGTGCTTGGTGACTTCAATCCGAGTCTGCATCGAAACATCCTTATGCGTCATACCCCATCGTCGCCCCACCCCAGCCCACCGGTAAAGACATTTCGCGGGGAAAACTACCTGAGGCACGGCCCCTGCCTACGCGGGGACTTTCTATGAGTCTCGTCGTTAACTTGCAATTCTGCGCAAAAGCTGTTTTAATGAATCACTCGTCTCGCTGGAAATCGCACCCAGATCATGTTCCAGCACGCGACGCGCAGACATCGTGAACCTGACGATGTAGCATTCTCGCGCTCGATATATCCCAACAGCTGGCACCCACCGGTTTTAGACAAAACTCCCTACCGGTTTCTTCCTTAGGCTGTGCCACCAGATATCCGTCCCGCTAACGTGCACGGATCTCACCTACACGCGTGGAAACGACATTCCAGCCCCTGCTGTTGGCGTCCTTGAGACGAATTTGCCTCGCGCAAAACGCTACGACCCACTGAACGTTATTGAACTTTTGAAAGGATTATGATGAACGCAACGACCGCACAGTTAAATCAACTCTTGAGTTTGGCCACAGAACTGCAAGGTCACACCGTTACGAGCCTGGACGCAATTACTTGCCTTGATCTCACTCAGCGAGAGCTGGACGGTAATATGAAGAGCTCCGAGGCGTCGCTACACATCGCCACGTTGCAATCGCGACTGGCATTGGCCGCCTAGTCTGGAGTATCTTGCTTCTTTTTCTTGGCGGTAGCTTTGATAGCTTTCTTGGTTTCGCGGACCGCAGCCAGAGATTGTTCGTCATAAATGTCTGCCACCGAGCGCATTGCCTCCGGGTCGCCATATTCTCCGGAGGCTTCGCGCCATCCGGATCCAGAGAATCCCAACTGTTTGCCTAAGAGTGCCAAGAATATTTTGGCTTTCTGGTCGCCGTAACCAGGGAGTTTCTTCAACCGCTTGAGCACCGTTGCCCCGTCGGGGTCTCCTTGGGTCCAGATGGCGGAGGCGTCACCTTCATATTCGTCGGCGATCACGCGACAGAACTTTTGCACCCGTGTTGCCATGGAACCAGGGAAACGATGGACCGCAGGTGACTGTTGGAAGACTTCCACCAGTTCGTCCGGGTCGTAACTAGCCAGGGCTTCGGCCTCCATGACGCCTGTTCGATCGGCAATTTTCTCTGGGCCAGCAAAAGCCAGTTCCATGGATACTTGCTGGTCGAGCAACATGCCAATCATCAGCGCGAGTGGGTTGGAACTCAGTAAACGATCCGCGGATTCATTCTGGCTCAGGTGCAGTTCAACGGTCTCAGACATAGTCTCATTCTGTCATGGTCTCCCTACTGAATTCATCGGTTGCTGTGGTGGCGAGTTAGCTAAGGCGCTGCTCAGGATACCGCGACAGGTTCACCGGAATGACAAGGCTGGTCCAAAACACCTAGCCAACGTGGACATCGACGTACCAGAATGGTGAGCAATTGAGATTGTTCTTGGGCTGTCGAGCCCCTAACCCACCCCAGAGAAAGCAGGTCCTCATGAGTGAGCAGTTAATGACATACAACCGTTTAGGACGAGCCGGTATTAAGGTCAGTGAGCTGTCTTTCGGTTCCTGGGTGACTTTCGGCTCCACTCTGGATACCGGCTTGGCGAAGGAATGCCTCCAGGTCGCCGCCGAATCCGGGGTCAATTTCTTTGACAACGCCGAGGTGTACGCCGGTGGTGCCTCGGAAACGATCATGGGCCAGGCCATCTCGGAACTGGGCTGGGCTCGGCACGATTACCTCATTTCGACCAAGCTTTTTTGGGGCATCGAGGACAACATCAACTTGCGGAACACACTGAACCGCAAGTACCTCTTCCACGCAATTGAGGGCTCCTTAGAACGCTTGGGTTTGGACTTCGTCGACTTGGTGTTCTGTCATCGTCCGGATCCCGCTACCACGCTTGAAGAGACGGTCTGGGCCATGAGCGACATGGTGTCTTCCGGCAAAGCTCTTTATTGGGGCACATCTGAATGGTCAGCCGAAGAGATTCGTGGCGCCTTTGAGATCGCCGAGCGACACCACCTGCACAAGCCGTATATGGAACAGCCCCAGTACAACCTGCTGAACCGCGAGCGCGTCGAAACAGAGTACGCGCGGCTCTACGAAGACTTCGCTCTCGGTCTTACTACGTGGAGCCCCTTGGCTGGAGGAATACTCACCGGGAAATATCGCAATGGTGCCCCTTCAGGTAGCCGGGGATCCAGTGCGGAACACAGCCACTTGGTTGCCACCGCCACAGCACCAGAGGTTGCAGAGAAAGTGGCACAATTGGGATCTCTTGCGGAGGAACTCCAGGTCACCCCGGCGCAACTATCGCTGGCATGGATCCTCCATAACCCGCGTGTTTCCACCGTGATTACCGGCGCCAGTTCGGTCGCGCAGGTACAGGAAAACATGAAAGCACTCGAGGCTAAACAACGTCTCGATGCATCTCGTTACCAGCAACTGAACGAGATTTTCTCCTAATCAGCGTTGTGCCGTACGAAGCCACTGATGGTCACCAGGCCGTGGCCCCTTAGGGCACTCTGAGTTCTCGGAGCGGATCACGCCGAGAGGCGATCATCGCAGGAATCAGTGCAGCTAATAAGGATGTGATGATCGCTAAGATGCTCAAGGCCAGGAAAAAGCTCCAGTCCGGCAGTGGATCGCCTAGTAGCCATAGCGCTCCACCGCCTATCAGCGTGCCGAGCAAGGAACCGATCACCGACAGTTCGGTGAATTGACATAAGACGAGAGTCAGAATCATCCACCGGGATGCTCCCAATGCGCGACGACGGCCGAAGTCCTTGCGACGCAACATCATCAGCCCCGATAGAATTACGGCCGTCAATAAGCCGGTTAATCCGAGAATGGCCAGAACTAAGAATCGTCCAAATTGTCCCAATTGTCCTTGCACAGCAGAACGAAGTTGTGCCATTTGCTGGCTGGTTTCGACCCTGATGAATTGTGGGTCGGTTACTTCCAAGACCGCAGGGATAGCGTCATTGAGTGCCCCAATATACCCCGGATCTTCAGCAACGACCGTCATCATGGATACGGTTTGGTGACGGCCTTCGTGGTCCTCTGCCGGTGCCGGTACGAGCACGCTCGAACCCAAGTGGCCAAGGTTCTCTGGTGGTATAAAACTTCCCATGAGGGAATAAACCCGTCCATCGGTCAACTGTGCTCCCCCGATGGCTGCCTCGAGTCGCATTTGTTGCACCGCGTCCCGGGCGGCATAGCCCTCGAGCTGGCCATCAGAGCGTTGGTGATATTCGGGAATGCCGGGGATGCTCATGCCCCAGAACTGTCGAACCGCGACAGGACCCCCGCTCGGTGACAATGTGCTATATCCGTCTTGGACCGGGCCGAAAGCTGCGAACCACTCAACGCCTTCAACGCGTTGAATATTTTCCAACGACTTCGTCGTCAATCCCGCATCCGGTTCTGCGTAAATTGTCAAAGATTTGGTTCCGACATCATCGAGGGTAGACACCACAGACTTTTCTGCCCCGACGGTCCGGCCGGTGGTCAGCAGGACCGCAATCATCATTCCACAAACCATCAAGATTGTGACGATGGTGATCACCGGTTGGCTACGGTTCATCGCATCAGCTTCGCGGATGAGGGTCAGGATGCCCGGACCCGTCCGCTTACTTGTGAAAGATGTCACCGGTCAGTCTCCTTCTGAGAAGCTGAGATGTTGGTTGCACGCAGCTGCCAGCGCATGGTCATGGGTCACTATCACCACGGTCGCTCCCGAATCTGCCTGCTGTTGCAACGCCGAGAACACGACCTCCGCAGAGCTGGGATCAAGATTTCCCGTCGGTTCATCAGCTAAAACAATTTGGGGATCTCCCAGCAGGGCTCGGCACAGGGCAATGCGTTGAGCTTGTCCACCTGAAACTTGCCCAGGCTTATGATCTGCACGCAATTCAACACCAAACCGATCTAGTAATGTCATTGCCGCTTCACGATATCGACTTGGCCGTTGGCCGCGATAAACCGCCGCCTCAGTGACATTGGCCATAATTGTTCGCGAGTGGTCCAACGCTGCATCCTGAAACACGAAGCCATAGCAGTGCGCTCGAAGTCTCGCCCGGGACGCATCGGAGAGGTTATCTACCCGTTGATGAGCTAACTGAATGCTGCCAGCAGATGGTGTCAGCATCAGCCCTAATAAATAGAGGAGCGTGGATTTTCCACAACCTGATGGACCGGTGATGGCGGTGGTAGCAGCGGGTTCGAACTCGTACGACCAGTCCTCAAATAAGAGCGCAAAATTTTTGTACCCAAAACTCAGTGATTCGGTTGCCAGGCAAACGTCAGTCATCCTTGTTCACCCGGCAAACGCACCCTGATCCCTTCGTCAACCCCGTCGATGACCGACATGCCTCGCGCCGAGGCTTTGACCGTCACAGAGTGCTTGACACCACTCTCGTCCGTCACATACTGCTCACCAGAGGCATCTGTTGAAATGGCAGCGTCAGGAACGGTGACACCTTGTACTGGTTCAACGAGTTCGACGACCGTATCCAATAACGTTTCGCTCTGCGTCGACAGCGTCGCACATTGATCGCCGCACACCGGTTTGTCATCTGCTCCGACAACGGCTAATTCAATGGTTTCAGCATCAGCTTGGTCATTTCGCTGACCGACAACTCCCTCCCACACCTGGTCCTCGTGACTAATTTTCACGGCAGTTCCTGTGGCGATCATCTCGGCCTGTTCAGATGTGACGCGTAACGCAAACCGAGGCGCAGTCGGCAACGCATTGATGATTTCTTCACCACCGTTCAGAGACGAACCAACGGTGAGACCATCACCCGCGATGCTCATGCGGGCGGGCAAGGTCGGGACGAAGACGATGTCACCTTGACCAACCACTCCGTTATCGTCAACTCCCAGGGCCTTCTGCCACGCCTTAATCCCGTCGACTGTTCCGGAACCGACTTCACCATCTGCTCTGCCGTGGTAGTAGCCCAACGCTCCGAGCATCACCTGGAGTTGCCGAACATCTTCACCTTTGTCTTTTTCTTTGATCTCCCGGTACATCGGCACGTCACCTTGAGCAATGCTCACCGCACGCCCATCCACCGTGTAGGCGCGAGCGCCGTTGCCGGCACTCTGATCCGGACTGATATCAATACTCGTGAGCGTGCCAACGGCTTGATTACGAGCTACAGGTTGAGCGCGCCATACGGCGGCGGTGTTCAGCCTGAGCTCATCGCCAACTTCACCAGAGCTTGTCTCCGTCAGAGTGTAGGCGCGTTCCTGAAGAACTTCTGATGGGGGTTGAAGAACCGTTTTCAGCCCCCATCCAACGCCAACACCTACGGCTAGCACCAGCACCGCGCCCAACGCCAGCTTCAACCAGGTCATGGGTGACCTTCGGGACGTCAGGGACTGAATATTATGGGATCCCACGTCAGAGAACCCTCCTGCTCACGTGTGACTTAGCCTTCAAATTTCGAGAACGGGCAGTCCTCGTAGCGAGAATAGTGCTCTTCACTCGACATATCGGGATTATCGGGATCAGCACGCGGGTCCCAGTCACTGGTACCACTGAGCACGCCTTCTTTAAAGACTTCGAAGCTCGGCGGTTCAGCCACGTTGTGACCGTGTTCCACCATGCACTCTGAGACTGCAACTGCAGTGTCATATTCATCACGCCACTGCTCGTCGCTCATTTCAGATAAAGGCACATTATCGTCACCAAATTGGTCAAAGCAGGCTTCACGATCGCGCTCTACTGCTTCTGCCTGGTCCTCGTGGTACCCATTCGGGAACTCAATGGATCCGTCGCGGACGTCAACCGTGACATCCCATCCACGGTCCTTCATGCAGTTCCCAACTCGCTCAATGTCCGTGATCTCTGCATGGTTATTTTGATTTGCATCAGGCGAAGGGTTTTTTTCGGCCCCATCGGAGCCATCCTCGTTAGTAGTCCCACAGCCGGACAATCCTGCAACCAGCAGGACAGTAGCAGTACCTTGGACACAGCGAGTCAATATTTTTCTAGTATTAAATAGACAGAACATCATAACCTATCCGTTATTTTTTGCAATCTCATGAGAGCTCTGTCTTAGTGATCGCAAAAGATCCGGGCAGCTGTAAACCGTCCTCCAGCACCATTACTGACATTGCTAGAGGTGATGATCTTTTGTTTGGTGTAAAAAGTCGTCTTACGATACTTGGCCCCTCCTTTGAAGGATTTTTCGTATCTCACATCGCCACGAAGTGCCGTGTGAACGATGGTGCGGTTACCGGTAGCCGTGGTCGCCGCCGTGCCACCTGTACAAGATTTTCCGCCAAGGTTCCGGCTTGCTGCCTCAGCCGGATGTATTCCAGAAAACATCAATCCAAAGATCATTAAAAATGTAAACGTCACCACGACAAAAGGTCGCTTAGAGGGGATGTATGACGAGTTCTTCTGCGATACTTTCACTGCGCTCATTGCGCGCTCCTTTGCACCAAGTCTCCCCAGACGAAGAGACATGAAAAGTATCACACACGAAGCTTGTAAGGTCAAGGAGAATTTTTTGTCTTCATTTTCCTGCATATTGTGTTTATTTTCGACATGCAGGTCGGGGCTCAAGTCTAAAACGAAAGCTGAAACACCCCGCGCACGATCGCGCTGATCCCGCCGAGTCCCGCCAGCGTCATGGCCATTCGTCGTGCTAAGAGAGCGGAAACATAGCGGGACAATAAAAGTGCGATCGCCAGCCCGCCCACTATTGCCACCACAAGAAAGACCACTAACACGGCTAACGAGACTCCGGCCTCTGGGGAATCCTCCACCGCCCCCGTCCACAGTTTCATCACCACCGACAGCGCTCCCATGGTCATAAAGATCGGTTGCAGGGTGGCGGCAAATGAGCGCTGGTCCCAACGTGAGATTCGAGCATAAATCACCATGACCGGGGCAGCGACCCCTGAGGTTGAATTAAATAATCCTCCAAGAGTTCCTGTCACGACCGTGGCGGTGCGCCCAGTGAACTCTGGTAGATCTCGCAAGGACACAGTGATCAGCAATGCTAGAACGATAATTGTCCCGAGCAGGATGGACAACCACACGACGTACCTTATTCATATTGAGCGCGTAGCTCAGGTCGTGCCTCACGTATCGTGAGCGCGAAGCCATAGTGTGAACGCATGGATAAGGACATTGTCTCGATGAGTGCTCGGATTGAAGTCACCAAGCAATTACGTAGGGATTATCGCACGGGGTC
>NZ_QHLP01000029.1:0-5293 GCF_003185985.1 Auritidibacter sp. NML100628 | reverse complement strand
CTGGGAACCTCTCACACCACAAGGGTGTCAGGAGAATTCATCTTGAAGCAAGCTTCCCGCTTAGATGCTTTCAGCGGTTATCTATCCCGAACGTAGCCAATCAGCCATGCACCTGGCGGTACAACTGACATACCAGAGGTTCGTCCGTCCCGGTCCTCTCGTACTAAGGACAGCCCTTCTCAATTCTCCACCGCGCGCAGAGGATAGGGACCGAACTGTCTCACGACGTTCTGAACCCAGCTCGCGTACCGCTTTAATGGGCGAACAGCCCAACCCTTGGGACCAACTCCAGCCCCAGGATGCGACGAGCCGACATCGAGGTGCCAAACCATGCCGTCGATATGAACTCTTGGGCAAGATAAGCCTGTTATCCCCGAGGTACCTTTTATCCGTTGAGCGACGACCGTTCCACAACGAGTCGCCGGATCACTAGTCCCAACTTTCGTTCCTGCTCGACCTGCCAGTCTCACAGTCAAGCTCCCTTGTGCACTTACACTCAACACCTGATTGCCAACCAGGCTGAGGGAACCTTTGGGCGCCTCCGTTACCATTTAGGAGGCAACCGCCCCAGTTAAACTACCCATCAGGCACTGTCCCTGAACCGGATCACGGTCCGAAGTTAGATGTTCACTATGACCAGAGTGGTATTTCACAGAGCGACTCCACTACCACTAGCGTGCTAGCTTCACAGTCTCCCACCTATTCTACACAAGCCACACCGAACACCAATACCAAACTATAGTGAAGGTCTCGGGGTCTTTCCGTCCTTCTGCGCGTAACGAGCATCTTTACTCGTACTGCAATTTCACCGAGTTCACAGTTGAGACAGCGGGGAAGTCGTTACTCCATTCGTGCAGGTCGGAACTTACCCGACAAGGAATTTCGCTACCTTAGGATGGTTATAGTTACCACCGCCGTTTACTGGGGCTTAACTTCACCACGTCGCCCACAAGGGCTAATAGCTCCGCTTAACCTTCCAGCACCGGGCAGGAGTCAGTCCATATACATCGTCTTACGACTTCGCATGGACCTGTGTTTTTGATAAACAGTCGCTTCCCCCTGGTCTCTGCGGCCCCTACCCCCTCCACCCAGCACGTGGGTGTCAAGGTCGAGGCCCCCCTTCTTCCGAAGTTACGGGGGCATTTTGCCGAGTTCCTTAACTATGATTCTCTCGATCGCCTTAGTATTCTCTACCTGACTACCTGAGTCGGTTTAGGGTACGGGCAATGTCAACCTCGCGTCGATGCTTTTCTTGGCAGCATAGGATCACCAGATCTCCCACCACGTGGGAGCCCATCACGTCTCAGACACACACAGAGCGGATTTACCAACCCTGCATCCTACACGCTTAGACCAGGACCATTCCACTGCCTGGCCCGGCTACCTTCCTGCGTCACACCTGTTAACACGCTTGCCTCACCAGTTCAGGTCCCACGCTCACCAACCACGTCACCCCGAAAGGTGATCCAGGAAGGCTCGGGTGGTTAGTATCACCAGCTCAGCAGGGACGGTCTACCACTGGTACGGGAATATCAACCCGTTATCCATCGACTACGCCTGTCGGCCTCGCCTTAGGTCCCGACTAACCCAGGGAAGATGAACTTGACCCTGGAACCCTTAGTCATCCGGCGGAAGGGTTTCTCACCCTCCTATCGCTACTCATGCCTGCATTCTCACTCGCACGCTCTCCACAACCGTTCACACGACTGCTTCACCACACGCACGACGCTCCCCTACCCAACCCACCACACGGTGGTTTGTCACAGTTTCGGCGGTATGCTTAAGCCCCGCTACATTGTCGGCGCAAAATCACTTGACCAGTGGGCTATTACGCACTCTTTCAAGGGTGGCTGCTTCTAAGCCAACCTCCTGGTTGTCTCAGCAACTTCACATCCTTTTCCACTTAGCACACGCTTAGGGGCCTTAACCGATGATCTGGGCTGTTTCCCTCTCGACCATGAAGCTTATCCCCCACAGTCTCACTGCCACGCTCTCACTCACCAGCATTCGGAGTTTGGCTGACGTCAGTAACCTTGTCGGGCCCATCAGCCAACCAGTAGCTCTACCACCAGCAAGAAACACGCAACGCTGCACCTAAATGCATTTCGGGGAGAACCAGCTATCACGGAGTTTGATTAGCCTTTCACCCCTACCCACAACTCATCCCCTCCATTTTCAACTGAAGTGGGTCCGGTCCTCCACGTGCTCTTACACACGCTTCAACCTGGCCATGGGTAGATCACTCCGCTTCGGGTCCAGAACACGCGACTCACCGCCCTCTTCAGACTCGCTTTCGCTACGACTACCCCACACGGGTTAACCTCGCCACGCATCACTGACTCGCAGGCTCATTTTGCAAAAGGCACGCTCTCACACCCCACAGGACGCTCGAACGGATTGTAAGCACATGGTTTCAGGTACTCTTTCACTCCCCTCCCGGGGTACTTTTCACCATTCCCTCACGGTACTGATCCACTATCGGTCAATAGGAAGTATTTAGACTTACCAGGTGGTCCTGGCAGATTCACACGGGACTCCACGAACCCCGTACTACTCGGGAAAACACCAAAGCCCGGCCAACGCGTTACCACTACGGGACTCTCACCCACTACGGTGTAGCATCCAAACTACTTCGCATACACGCAACCATCACTCGCCAGCCCGGTAGAACCAGCACAGCGCATCCCACAACCCCCAGCACGCAACCACTACCGTGTATCACACGCACCAGGTTTAGCCTCATCCACGTTCGCTCGCCACTACTAGCAGAATCATTATTATTTTCTCTTCCTGCAGGTACTGAGATGTTTCACTTCCCCACGTTCCCTCCAACTGGCCTATACATTCAACCAGCGGTCACGCACCACCACGATGCGCGGGGTTACCCCATTCGGACATCCTGGCATCAACGCTCGGTTATCAACTCCACCAGGCTTATCGCAGATTCCCACGTCCTTCATCGGCTCCTATTACCAAGGCATCCACCATGCGCCCTTCACAACTTACAAACACCACCAACCCCCACAACCCAACACAACGAAGGAATCACAGGGGACAACCGATGGCGCCACACGTAAGCCACAAAACAAGCAACACCAACACCACACACAACACCAAACCAGCATCATGCGATGGTGACTGGACACACAAAACAAACAACTAAAGCAACCACAAAGAAACACCACCACAACCACCAACCCCAACAGGCCAATGATCGCAGCACAAACTCATGCTCTTTGCAGCACAACCACAACACCACAAACCGCAGTGTCATGATAGATGCTCACGTCCACTATGCAATTACCACAACAACACCCCACCCACCCCCATCACCACCAACACGATGACAACAAGAGCAGACAGGCCACCAGGGAACAATTACCCCATAACCCAACAGTGCACCAAACACACCAGAACACCACCAGCAACCACCACACTCCACGAACCACACCACACACAACACGCGACGCGGAACAGTACTAATAGCAGCAACCAGCCAAGCCCACAGCATGACCCCCACACAACCAGGGATTCATTGATGATCCACCCAAACAGCACCCCAGCACCAACACCACAACAGCATCAGTCACCACACCAGGGCACCAACAAAAACACTGAGAAAAAACTTTCTCCTTAGAAAGGAGGTGATCCAGCCGCACCTTCCGGTACGGCTACCTTGTTACGACTTAGTCCCAATCGCCAGTCCCACCTTCGACGGCTCCCCCCACAACGGTTAGGCCACCGGCTTCGGGTGTTACCAACTTTCGTGACTTGACGGGCGGTGTGTACAAGGCCCGGGAACGTATTCACCGCAGCATTGCTGATCTGCGATTACTAGCGACTCCGACTTCATGGGGTCGAGTTGCAGACCCCAATCCGAACTGAGACCAGCTTTAAGGGATTAGCTCAACCTCACAGTATCGCAACCCTCTGTACCGGCCATTGTAGCATGCGTGAAGCCCAAGACATAAGGGGCATGATGATTTGACGTCATCCCCACCTTCCTCCGAGTTGACCCCGGCAGTCTCCTATGAGTCCCCAACCAAATGCTGGCAACATAGAACGAGGGTTGCGCTCGTTGCGGGACTTAACCCAACATCTCACGACACGAGCTGACGACAACCATGCACCACCTGTACACCAGCCCAAAAAGGGAAGAACCATCTCTGGAACGATCCGGTGTATGTCAAGCCTTGGTAAGGTTCTTCGCGTTGCATCGAATTAATCCGCATGCTCCGCCGCTTGTGCGGGCCCCCGTCAATTCCTTTGAGTTTTAGCCTTGCGGCCGTACTCCCCAGGCGGGGCACTTAATGCGTTAGCTACGGCGCGGAAAACGTGGAAATATCCCCCACACCTAGTGCCCAACGTTTACGGCATGGACTACCAGGGTATCTAATCCTGTTCGCTCCCCATGCTTTCGCTCCTCAGCGTCAGTAACAGCCCAGAGACCTGCCTTCGCCATCGGTGTTCCTCCTGATATCTGCGCATTCCACCGCTACACCAGGAATTCCAATCTCCCCTACTGCACTCCAGTCTGCCCGTACCCACTGCAAACTCAGAGTTAAGCCCTGAGCTTTCACAGCAGACGCGACAAACCGCCTACGAGCTCTTTACGCCCAATAATTCCGGATAACGCTCGCACCCTACGTATTACCGCGGCTGCTGGCACGTAGTTAGCCGGTGCTTCTTCTGCAGGTACCGTCACCAAAGCTTCTTCCCTGCTGAAAGAGGTTTACAACCCGAAGGCCGTCATCCCTCACGCGACGTCGCTGCATCAGGCTTGCGCCCATTGTGCAATATCCCCCACTGCTGCCTCCCGTAGGAGTCTGGGCCGTGTCTCAGTCCCAGTGTGGCCGGTCACCCTCTCAGGCCGGCTACCCGTCGACGCCTTGGTAGGCCATTACCCCACCAACAAGCTGATAGGCCGCGAGTCCATCCAAAACCGCAAAAACTTTCCACAACCAACCATGCGGTCAGAAGTCATATCCAGTATTAGACCCAGTTTCCCAGGCTTATCCCAGAGTCAAGGGCAGGTTACTCACGTGATACTCACCCGTTCGCCACTAATCCACCACAGCAAACTGTAGCTTCATCGTTCGACTTGCATGTGTTAAGCACGCCGCCAGCGTTCATCCTGAGCCAGGATCAAACTCTCCAAAACAAGAACAACAAAAATGAAGTCACGCCCCAGAAAGAACGATCAAAAGGCAGGCCGGAAAAACCCACCACTGGCCAAACCACAACCCCAAAACCAACGAGGCAAAAAAGAGGCCATGGCAACCAAACAAAAAAA
>NZ_QHLP01000028.1:0-5455 GCF_003185985.1 Auritidibacter sp. NML100628 | reverse complement strand
CCAATGGTCACGGCGCTACAATGACTTCCATCCGCACTCATCACTGGGCTACCTCAGCCCGCGGCAGTATGCGGAACAATGGAGACAAGAAAACACGGTCAACGCTTAAACCAAGTGGACCTAATTCTTAGGCCACCCCACGATCTTCCACGAGACGGACCACACGGTCCTAGGCATCCTAGTCAAATTTTCTTGGCATATTCCAGACTTTCCCATCTACTCAAACGGAACAAAACCTGGGACAATTCAAAGATGGCGGTTCAAACCGCTGTCCAATCCAGCGGTGGAGCGTCCAACGGCCTGGGTAACCAACTCGCGGACGGTTTTGTGGCAGATTGAGTCTTGTCGAATACTTCTAGCGCCTTAAGTCGCTGCGTATTCGTGTATCGAATCTTAGACATGCGGAAAATACTCCAAGATTTCGTCCGCATCCCCTTTTTGACCCTCAACCCCCATTTTCTCACCCTCTGCTAAGAACATGAATCTATAGTAAAATAGTGACAGCGCCTTGATTACAGCGGATGTCGAAACCATCTCACAGGGAACTAACACCATTCCGCCGTGAGGCCAACGTGAAAACTTTACATCCAAAAGCCAATCCCCCTATCCAAGCAAGATAGCAAACCGCTAGAAGCGCTCAAAGCACCACCAATGCTCGCTTTTATCCCATGCACATCACACCACATTCACTTGGAAAGGATCTACAGTGGCTCTGTTCGAAAAACCTATCGTTCTTGCGCCTATGGCAGGAGGGCCGTCAACTCCTGAGCTATGCGCAGCAGTAACCAATGCGGGCGGGTTAGGCTTTCTCGCCGGCGGCTACCTCACTCCAGAAAAGCTTGAAGAACAAGTAGGCATTGTTGAGTCTTTAACCACTCAGCCGTTCGGGATCAACCTATTCTACCCTTCCCATCCCAATTCTGACCAGCACGCCGAATACTCTAAGTATCATCAGGCACTGACTAAAAAGTGCGTAAGTTACTCCGATTTTCCTTCACGCCCTAAGTGGTCAGATGATCGTTACGATCGAAAGCTCGATATTGCGCTGAAGTCCAACGCTAAGTTCATTTCCTTAACTTTCGGATACCCTGACGCAAATACGCTAAAAACGATTCGTCGAGCAGGCAAGAAAGTAGTTCTCAATGCCACAACTCCACGAGAAATCGATCACATCATCCAGCTCGACTGCGATATTCTGTCTCTTCAAGGAAAGGCTGCTGGCGGTCACCGGGCAACAGTCCTAGACAATAACATAGAGGGATCTTCCTACGATGCAAAAACTCTCCTGCACCATGCAGTAGCGAAGACAGAAAAACCTGTATTTGCCGGCGGGGGCGTAGGTACAGCAGAAGATACACTAGACCTACTCAGATCCGGCGCAACCGCAGTAATCGTAGGGACTCGTTTCCTCACTGCACAGGAAGCAGGCACAAAAGACACACACCGGCATGCACTTCTGGAGCTAACTAACCGAAAAACTGTTATTACCCATGCCTTCTCCGGGAAACCGGCTCGAGCAATTTCCAATACATTCACCAAAACATTCACACCACAGGCGCCCTACATCTACCCCGAAATCCACTACTTAACTGCGGGAATGAGAGCTGAGGCCAATAACGCAAAGGATCCCGAATATCTTAACCTTTGGGCAGGCGAAGGATTCGCTAATTGCCGAGAAGCAAATGCCAAACAAATCATTGACGAACTCTTACCATACTCACAAGCGCAAGAATCGTCCAAAGTAAGTTTTTCACATACAGACGTAGCTGTAATCGGTGGTGGACCACGAGGAATGGCCATCATTGAAAGACTCATTTCAGGCATCAAGGACAAAAACTCAAACAAGTCAATCCATATTGTCTGGTATGACGATAACGGCTTTGGATCGGGTAAAGTTTGGAGCCCCTATCAGTGTCAATTGCTGCTCATGAATACTGTTACAGCACAATTGTCAGCTTTTCCCGACGAATCTGCGGGACTTTCCGGCCAACATGCCACTGGACCCACATTTTATGACTGGCTTAAATCAAACGATGCTCGAGAATTCTTATCTTCCGACCCCGTACTGCTAGCAGAAGCAAGCTCCGCCACCGAGGATACTTATAGTTCTCGCGCTCTCTATGGTGCTTATCTTCAATGGTCAGTGAATCAACTACTTAAGGACTCAAGGGAATATTCCCCAATCGAACTGGTCGCTAGGCGAGCAGTATCCTTTGAAAAGAGGGAGGATTCACTTCTCATACACGACGGTCTCGGAGGGTGTGTAGAAGCTAAATCTGTAGTGCTGTCTCTAGGCCACACTTCGCAGAATCTCTCCGGAAAGGAAGAGAGTCTTTCTAAAAAAGCTAAGGAATCGACAGTAACTTATCTTCCCAGCGGGGACGCATCTATCCAAAAAGCTGCAAAGCTCCCCACAAGAGAATCAATCATCCTCCGAGGCATGGGCCTCACCTTCTTCGACTATATGATCCTCCTAACGGAAGGAAGAGGTGGGCAATTTAGAGAAAATGCACACGGAAAGCACTACATACCTTCCGGGAAAGAACCACATATCATCGCATGTTCTCGAAAGGGAGCACCCCACCACGCCCGTGGAAAAAACCAAAAACGTCCTGACGAACGATGGGTTCCACGAATCCTAACCGAAGATTACGCTGCTACTCTTTCGAACGCTATATTCTCTGTAGACGTCTGGCCCCGAATCGCTCAGGAAGTTGAACTAGCTTTCACAATTTCGCTCCTCGAAGCAAACAACGCCGATTACGATGAAGAGTCTCTTGTTAGCCTTGCAAAGCAAGGAGGCCACAGTCTAGTTGAATGGCGACACAACCAAGGATATACAGAGACCTTGGATTGGGGTGAGCTTTTTCAGGCAAAGTGGACCAACTCCCCTGGAGAGAAGCTCCGCGACTACCAGGACACAGTCGCTTCGAAGATTGAAAATGACATCGCCGAGGCAGAAAAGGGAAATAAATCCGGGCCACTCAAAGCTGCACTAGACGTACTTAGAGACATTAGAAACGAGGTTCGCGAATGCGTTCAATACGGGCGTATAACGGGAGAGTCCTTCAAGGAAGAACTCCTAGCTAGGTATAGCCCTACTAACGCTTTCCTTTCTATTGGCCCCCCGATCCAAAGACTGGAACAAATGCAAGCTCTAATCAAAGCGGGTATCTTAACTGTGCTCCCTGCTGATCCAATCATCTCCCTAGATGAGTCAAACGGAAAAGTTGACTATTTCAATCCATCGATGCCACAAGAGAAAGGAGAAGCAACGGCTCTAGTGGAAGCAAGATTACCAACATCATCTATTCAAAATACAGCAGATCCGCTCATCGTTTCAGCTGCATCACTTGGCCTTATCAGGCCGCACTATTTTAAAAATACCCCCTGTGTATCCGGGGCAATTGATGTGGATCCACACAGTTTCAGGGTGCAGTCTGAAAGCGAACAAAGCGTTTCTCTCTATGCATACGGGATTCCCCTCGAGGGCCTACAGTGGGGAACCGCTGCCACTATACGTCCGTTTGTAAACTCTGTAATTATTCACGATGCAGACGCAATCGCTTCAAGCATTCAGGAGGACCTTCATGAGCGAAAGAAACAATAACGCCGATCAAATCCGTCGACAGGTTCTAGGCGACAACTACGTCAACAATACGCTCAACGGTTGGGAACCCGCACGGCCCGTTCTGGAACTTTTGGAAAATACTCCCTGGGGTTTTCTTTGGCCGCGCGAACAATTGTCTTTGCAATCTCGCAGTCTAATCACAGTAGCTATTCTGGCAGCCCTTGACCGGCATCAAGAGCTAGAAACGCATATTCGCGGAGCTAGAAGAAATGGGTGTAGCTTCGAAGAGATTATCGAAGCGATCCTTCATTCTGGTGTTTATTCAGGAATGCCTACAGCAGTGGAGGGAGCTAGAATTGCCCAACGCATCGCTACGGAAGAGCAATAAGTAACCGGATTCAGATAGATGAGAGCAACGTATTCAAGCATTCAAGGCGCACTTGGACTTGCAGTGGCAATGGGGATCGGCAGGTTCTTCTATACGCCACTGCTTCCCCTCATGATGGCAGCTTTACACTGGTCAAGTTCCATCTCGTCCTGGATTGCAGTATCAAATTATCTCGGCTATCTGCTCGGTTCTTTGACCCTTTCTAAAAACTGGCTATCTAAAACGAGAACCCTTTATCGCAGTTCCTTAATATTTTCAACTCTACTGCTTGCTGCAATGGCGTTGACAGATAGTCCAGGAATGCATGCTTTACTACGGTTCTTAGCCGGCATAGTGTCTGCATTCATTTTTGTATGCATCACCCAGTTTGTTACCCAGAGTGTGCAGTCCCCCTCTCTAGTTGGCTTTGTTTATGGTGGTGTTGGCTTAGGCATTACCGTTTCTGGACTAACGGTGTGGTCACTAGGTCAAACCTTGGCATGGACACACTTGTGGGGTATCGCTACCCTAATCAGTGCGTTATTTAGCATCGTCGCCTGGACTTGGCCCATTGGCTCTGAAGAGAAGACTAAGGATCGCAAGGTACTGGCCAGTTCTACGGAACGATCCACTCCAGAACTTCATCGAGCTTTTCGATTACTGAATGTGGGATATTTTTTTCAAGGCTTCGGATACATTATTATTGGCACATTTCTCGTTGTGCTGGCCGGCCCTGTTTTCGGCTCATCAGCAGCTGCCATCACATGGGCCGTAGCTGGCGTCGCAGCAATCCCCTCTCCCTATTTCTGGTCAGCGCTTGCAGAGCGTTTTGGCCGACGTCGTGCATTACTTGGCTGTTATACACTCCAAGTAGCTGGAGCAATTGCCGCCACTTTTGGCAATTCGACTGTTTTACTGATGGTTGCTGCCATTCTTTTTGGTGCTACTTTCATGGGGATTACGATGCTTACTATTTCAACGGGACTCGCTTATAGAATAAACGGAGGAGCTGCCCGTTTAACGACTTGGTATAGCCTAGGACAAGTTGTCGGCCCGGCGGTCATTGGAGTGCTGTTATCAAACTCAATCCGCATATCATTTATCATTGCAACCATTGCTATCATCATCGGTATGGCAACAATTAAGGTTTCAAGGTTATAATTCATATTCGACATCTCGGGCGCAGCGCAGATATCATCACACCTTCCAAGGAACAAAATATATACGAAACCTTCTATTCATTATAGAAGACACATATCACCCCCGAATGAAGTCACAAACAAAGCTAATACTAACTCGACTAATCTACCTTCTTCTTTAGAAGACTATTTTCCTCTTTTAGTTCAGAAATTTCGTTACGCAGCCCAGCTAGGACCTGACCCCTGTTTGGTGGCTCTTCACAATCGAGGGTGTAGACGGGGCTTGAATCCTCCGCTCTCGAGCAAGGACCTGGCGATGTAGTTGGTGAGATTCCGGAAGCCCAGGGCGGATCCGCGCAGGTGTTCGAGTCGTCCGTT
>NZ_QHLP01000027.1:0-8509 GCF_003185985.1 Auritidibacter sp. NML100628 | reverse complement strand
CCATAGTTCCCAGACTCGGCGGCGTTCGGTCTCCGGCAGTCCAGGTCGTCCTAGTTTCGCCATATTCCACCTCTACCAGAAGTTGACTAGGGGTGTTGCACTGACGGTTTGAGTCTAGAGCGGCCTTCTTCGCCAGGGAGCAGGACTGAACGAGAAGTCAGCCCTGATCGAGGCGGAGAAGGACAACTACCCGATCGACTGGATGTGCACCCAGCTGGAAGTGGCGCGTTCCTCGTTCTACGCGTGGCGGGCCCGGGTCGGCACCACCACGGCTACCGAAGCCCGCCGGGAAGTGTTGAAGGTCGAGATCGCCCGGATCTTCGATCAACAGCGCGGCACTGCTGGCTGTCGGCGTGTGGCTGCTCAGCTCAACCAGGAGGGCTTCGAAGCTTCGGTGGGGTTGGTGGCCGAGCTGATGCGTGAACTGGGGTTGAAGGCGGTGCAGAAGCGGGCGTATAAGACCACCACGGTGGTCGACGGTCGAGCCCAGGTCTTCGAGGATAAGCTGGGCCGGGACTTCGCTCCAGAGTCCCATTCTCCCGGTACTGCACTGGTGGGAGACATTACCTACCTGCGTACCGGTCAGGGGTGGCTGTACCTGGCTACCGTGATCGATTTGGCCACCCGGATGGTCATCGGTTGGCAGACCGCCACCCACCTGCGCACCAGCCTGGTCATCGACGCTTTGGAGATGGCCCGCACCCAGGGTGGAGCGAAAAAGAATGCTATATTTCACTCAGACCATGGGTCTCAGTATACTTCAGATGAATTCATTAATTATTCTCAACAACACGGATTTATCCAGTCGATGGGCAGGACCGGGGTCTGTTGGGACAACGCCGCCGCGGAGTCATTCTTCGCGACGTTGAAGAACGAAATGTATCACCAGCAGGTCTTCACCACTCGGGGCAGGGCGCGGTTCGCTGTGGCTGAGTACATCGAGGTCTTCTACAACCGGCGCCGCCGCCACTCCAGCCTGGGCTACCGCACCCCAGCACGAGCCTGGGCCGACCACCACGAACCCACCACCGCGGACCCACCCGCAGCGGCCTGAAACACAAGAAAAACACCGAGAGACTGTACGAAATCCTTGACACAGCCCACTGGTGCGAGCCATTGCGCTGGTACCCCGACGTGATCGTGCGTGACTCCGGCAGGTCTGCCTCCCAGTGGCGGAAGCAGATCCGCGAGGGCTTCGACGAGGTGATGGCGCTACTCGAGGAAGGTAGGCACGGCGGCTTCGTCACCTGGGAGCCCTCCAGAGCCGCGCGTGACCTGGAGGTCTACGTACAGTTGCGTAAGGTTTGCCGCCGAGCGAATGTCCTCTACCTCACCCACGGGCGCGTCTACGACTTCACCCGATCGGATGATTCGTTCGCGATGGGGGGAGTTCTTACGGGCCGAAGCTGACGCAGACACGATGCGCGAACGGCAACTGCGCACCGTGAAGCTCAACGCCGAGCGCGGACGCCCCTACGGTCGCCTTCCCTACGGGTACCGGAGGATCTATGACCAACTCACCGGCGTGCTTCTCCGGCCAGAGCCCGACCCGCACAAGGGCGAGATCGTGCGGGAGGCGGCCCGCGAGGTGCTCGCAGGCAAGTCGCTGCACTCGGTGGCGATGCGGCTCCAGGATGGCGGGGAGCCGACCCCGATGAAGTCCTGGACCGAGGCTCCACGTGGGTGGGAGGCGAACACCGTCCACCAAGTGCTGGAGAACCCGACCATTGCGGGCAAGCGGGTCTATCAGGGCGAGGTCATCGGTGATGCCCAGCAGGAGCCGCTGATCGACTGGAAGACGTTCCCACGGCTTCAGCGCCTGTTCGCCGATCCCGGTCGCAGGGTCAAGGGCGGTGGCGGTACGCAGGCGAAGACTCTGATGACCCACATCGCCAAGTGCCACTACTGCGGACGCCCCTTGAAGCGGGCCGTCCTGAGGCGCAAGCATCAGGCGGATGCGGTCAAGTACTACTGCGCGTTTCGTGGCTGCTACAAGATCACCATCGCCCAACAGGGCCTGGACGACGACGTCGAGGAGGCCGTGCTGACCTGGTTCGAAAGCCCCGAGAACCTCGCCCGGCTCACCGGTGACGACGGAAACGAGTGGATCGCGAACGCGCAATGCCGCGCAGGAACGCCGGGGTGCGTTGGAGACCAGTCTGGACGAGGCAATCGCCCAGTACACCGCCGGGCAGTTGAACCGCGACACGCTCACGAAGGTCGAGCAGACCCTGCGCCCGCAGATCGCGGCCGCGGAGCGGGAATTGATCCCGCCGATCACCGACGACCGCGTGAAGGCCCTGGTCACTGCTCCAGACTTGCGGACCGCGTGGGCGGGACTGCCACTGCCGGAACAGCGAGCGATCATCAAGGCCGGGTTCGATATCCGTATCCAGCAGAGGCAGAACCGCGGTCAGAATGCCTTCGACAAGCGGCAGGTGCACATGGAGCCGCGCACCAGATCATCCCGGCAATGGACGGCGGCCCACAGGTCACCGGGTGCGACCGAGCAGGGTGTTGCGTACCAAGGCGACCAGCTCGCCGCTCATCGGCGGGAACTGGCTCGCAGCTTCGCGGGCGGCAGCACGGATGCGCTCGCGCTCCTCTTCGGGCAGATTGCTCGCGCCCCCTCGCTTCTCGTCGATGGCGTGGTCTCGGGGCCGGTCTGGATCTGGGACGTCGGGAGGCTGCTCATAGCTGGCAGGTACATGTGCACGTCCGTGACGTCTCGGAGCCCACGGCCGAGCGAGGGAGACGGTGGGTGCGAGTTTCGCTCCGATCACGCCCTGAGCAGTGACCGCCACATGTCGACGCATCGATACACAGTGTATTAGACTGTCGATGCAGGGTGTATCGAACCGAGTGAACGGAGGCACCATGGGGACCGACCTCATCGCAATAACAGGTGTCGCCGCACGATGCGCCGGCGCGGAGAACGTCAACGAGTACTGGCGGCTCCTCAGCGCTGGGCGCCCCCAATTCAGGGCCGTTCCGGACGATCGCTGGGCCAGGAGAGAGACGGATCGTTTCCCCGGGCGTGACAACCTCAGCTACTCGCACACAATGGCACCCGTCGCCGATCCGTTCGAGCTAGACGCAGGGCGGTTTCGAATCCCGAAGGCACGCGCAAAGCGTATGGATCCGCAGCAGCGAATGGCGATCAACCTGGTCGACGAATTGCTCGGTCGAAACTCGGTCGGTGATCAACCGCAGAAAGATCGCCGGATCGCAACAATCATCGGAGTCAGTTCCACCGACTACCGGTCCATCAGCACCGCACCGGTCGTATCGGATCTTCTTGTTGATGGAACGCTGGGAAATGGGAGCCCCACTGAGCGCAGGATAGTGCGCGACGTTGCGAACGTCGCCGTGCAGCCCATGAGCGGTCATACCATGCCCGGCGTACTGGCCAACATGATCCCGGCTGCCGTGCAGTCCACATTCAACCTCAACGGCCCCGCATTCAGCGTTGACTCGGCATGCGCATCAAGCCTCACCGCCATCGAAATGGCGTGTGCGATGCTACAGCTCAAACGGACACGGGCATGTATCGCTGGCGGCGTTTACACCGCATTGACTCCAGAAGCGCATGTTGGATTCTCCGCCATCGGCGCCCTGTCTAGAACTGGGCAGTGCCGCCCCTTCACGTCTGTTGCCAACGGTTTTGTCATAGGCGAAGGCGGTGCCATGGTTCTGCTCAAGCGTCTCGACGATGCGCTCGAAGACGGCGACGACATTCTCGGCATCATACGGGCCCTTGGCTCATCAAACGACGGTCGGGCTGAAGGCGTGATGACGCCGACTGTCAGCGGTCAAATCAATGCGATCGAGGAAGCGGCGCGGGTCAGTGGCGGAGTCTCGCTCGAGGTCGATGCGATCGAAGGGCACGGTACAGGGACGGTCGTCGGCGATAGGACGGAGTTGGAGACAATTCATCAGGCATACGCCGATAGAGTCTCCAGAGATCCCATCCGTCTTGGCTCGGTCAAGGCTGTCATTGGGCACACAATGGCGGCATCGGGAGCCCTCGCAGTCGTGAAAGCAGTGCTGTCGCTCATCCACAACCGTTGGCCGGCGCAGCCCGTCGAAGACCAGATCGTCCCTCACTCTCTCTTGGAGGCGACGGGTGTCAGGCTCACTGAGAGCGCGCTCGACAAGCCAGCACGAATTCGACGGGTCGCCGTGAACTCCTTCGGGTTCGGTGGCACGAACTCGCACATAGTCATCGAAACTCCAGAAGAGGTGGTCACGCATGCCTAGTCCGACGGTAATCTTGCTCTCCGGTGCCACAGAGGATGAGCTCCGTCTCAGGGCAGCCGAACTCAGCTCACATGTCAAGAACCTCCCCGAAGCCATCACTCGGGACCCGAAAGCCGCGAGAGAGTGGCTCAACGATGTCGCTGCACGGTTGGCGCTGCGAGATGTTCAACCATATCGAGCCGCCATAGTCCCGGATGACATCAGAGATTTCGATCTGTGCTTGCAGCAGATCGTCACCGGAGAAATCGTCAGCCAACCCTCGGATCCTCAGCAACACGTCGCGGTCTCCTATGTCCCAAAGTCGACCAGTGTGCTCTACCTGTACCCAGGCCAGGGAAGTCAGCGAGTCGGGGAGCACTCGTCCCTTGCAGCCATTGACGATGAATTCCGCCATCGGGTCATCGAGCTGGAAGAGCACTTCCAAGAGCCGCGGCTTGCCCCACACTTATCCCAGGCTTGGGCGAGAGCACAACAATCTCCTGAACCTGCCTGTGTCGATGTTTCCCACACTGCGGTAGCCCAACCGCTGCTGGCCGTGACCGCCATAGCAGCAACCGAAGCATTAGCCCGGATCGGCGTGAGTCCTGCGACTGTATTGGGACATAGCGTCGGAGAGTTCGGTGCCCTTTGCGGCTCCGGACTCTTGGAGCCAAGCTCCGCGTTGACCTTGATTCGCGAGCGAGCGCGGTGCATGAGTCGGGTCGGCGAGGGAACCGGCATGCTCGCAATCCGCGACTCGGCGGAGACCCTTCAGCCCATGGTCAACGATTTTCCGGGCACATACATCGCCTGCGACAACGCTCCAACCCAAGTCGTGATCGGCGGAGATAACGGCAGCCTTTCGGCGCTCGAGGATGAGCTTGCTGTACGAGACATCGCATATTCTCGCCTCAGAACGGCTGCGGCATTCCACACGCCCTATTTCGCAGAAGCCGACGATGAATTTGCGAATATCGTCCACAGCTACAACTGGTCGACATCAGAGACCCAGCATCGGGCCATGTGCGTCTCGTCGGTCTCGGCACAGCCTGTCCTGCGCCAACAAGACGCAGCCGACCTCATCAGCCAGCAGCTGGCAAGAACGGTCCGGTTCCGAGAAGCAGCCCACACCGCCCAGCAACACTCGCCTCACGTCGTCGTGCAGATCAGCGGAGGAGATTCGCTCATCCACATGTATCGGCAGTCGAATCCAGACTTCGCCGGCATGGGGATCGCACTCGGCGGCCGCTACGACACGCCTTCGGGTATCGCCGATGCAATCGCGCGACTGTTCTTGAGCGTCGCCGACTTCAAACCGCACCGGATAATCAGCAACGGAGGTACAGCAAGCATGTCGTGGACCCAGTCATGGACGAGCCAGAATAGCGTGGTCAACGGCGCTACGCGGACCGCGCCCAAGGGCGATGACAAAGCTGCTGCTGAGCAGCCGCACGAGACCGAGGCGAATCGCAGTCAGACGGCGATGGCTTCCTCACCAGCACGGTCAACGCTTTCCGACGACAGCATGTCGCCGCCTGCTGGTGCAGAGTCGTCGCTGTCCACGCAGATTCTCGCGCTCTTTCACGAGCAAGTCACAGTTCTGTCCTCACTCGTAGGCGGAGGCCGAGTCGGCACTGGACAGCCGCAAAACTACGAGCTTGCCGTCAATGTCACAGCTCCAAGCGCTGCCGGAGTCACCCCCGACCCTGCCGCTCTAGATCGCGACAGCCTCGCCTGGGAAGTCAAGGCGGTCGTCGCCGAAGTCGGAGGATACCGGGTGGAAGAGGTCAGCGATGACGCCACGATCGGCAGCGACCTCGGCTTCGACTCGCTGATGCTCACCAACATCATCACGCGAATCAATAACCGGCTGCCGTCCTGGGTCCCGGACGAAGAACGGATCGGCGCGGCCGATTCTATTGGGGACCTGATCGATGTGATCGCGGGCCAAATGGGAGTATCGACGAGTCGCCCAGCTGACGGCGGTGTGCTCTCGTCATCGACCGGTGTTGACAAGGCGACGAGCGATGTTGAGCCCGAAACGTTGCGTGTATACGAGATTCCCGACGTACTGGAAACGACACAGAGGCTTCATACCACTGCGGAACCCGATGGGAGCATCCCGTACTACATCGAACATGAGTCAGTAGCCGGCTCAACCACGACCGTCGCCGGACGAGAGTTGATCAGCTACAGCTCATACAACTACCTCGGTCTCGCCGGT
This sequence comes from Auritidibacter sp. NML100628, assembly GCF_003185985.1. NCBI lineage: Bacteria > Bacillati > Actinomycetota > Actinomycetes > Micrococcales > Micrococcaceae > Auritidibacter > Auritidibacter sp. NML100628. The sequence goes on along the minus strand of NZ_QHLP01000027.1, from coordinate 2,046 downwards.
CATCCTCGTGTAGTCGAGGCCGTCCACGACGCGGTAAACCAGTACGGAACCTCCGCGTCAGCCGCACGAATTCTGTCCGGAAACCGTCCTCTGCATACAGACCTCGAAAACTCTATCGCTTCCCTCGTCGGTGCAGAAGATGCCGTGGTGCTTATCGGCGGGCACAGCACAAACGCTAGCATCATCCCCCACCTCTACGGCCCTCAGGATCTCATCCTGCACGACTCCCTCGTCCACGACAGCATCCACCAGGGCATGAAAGCCTCGGGTGCGAAGCGGCATTCGTTCGCTCATAACGACGCTGGCAACCTAGCTAAGGCTCTGGAAGCTCGCCGCTACCGTTTTCGCCGAGCTTTGATCGTAACTGAAGGCATCTTCAGCATGGATGGTGACGTCGCAGACCTTCCCCGCTTGCTTGAAGTCGCACGCAAGTACGATGCCCACATCATGGTCGACGAGGCTCACAGCATCGGCGTGCTCGGGGCCTGCGGGGGAGGGATATGCGAAGAGCTCGGTGTTGACCCAGCGGAAGTCGACATCTTAATGGGCACACTCTCCAAGAGCCTTGCCAGCTGCGGAGGATATATCGCAGGAAGCAAAGCGCTTGTACAGCACCTCCGGTACACCCTGTCGTCGTTGGTGTTCAGCGCTGGCCTCACCCCTGCCAACACAGCTGCCTCGGCAAGCGCGATCGAGGTCATGAGGGACGAACCGGAGCGACTGCGACGTCTGCGGGAGAACTCCCGCTACTTCCTCACCGGGGCTCAGGCGCGCGGGCTCAACACCGGCGATGCCAGCGGAGTTCCTGTGGTTCCCGTAATTCTTGGCGACTCAGCGACTGCAATCCACGTGGCACAAGAGCTCAACGATGACGGGATTAGCGTGAATCCCATCATCTATCCCGCCGTCGCCAACTCGATGGCGAGACTGCGGTTCTTTATCACCAGTGAGCACACGACGCAGCAGCTCGATAAGACACTCGATCGTACTGCCCATGCGGTCAACGTTGCCGGTGTCCGGCAAGTTCGTTAGCTTGCGATGTGTGCTGATTACTGCCGTATCGTTGTCATGTCTCGAACGCGACACTGGCGTTCACATCCGGACGTCTGGCAAGCTGCGCGAGCAGTCCTCGAACGCGGGAGTGCGAACAACGAGGCCAGTCAACCACTACGTCAGCTCCGTCTCATCGAAAGACTGCTCTCAGGCGAAGAACACTACGTCACGCTCCCACCATCCGCATCAGCGCGCAGCCTCGGTATATCGGCGAGCCACGAAGGCGCACAAACATTTGTAGCAGTGTCACATCACAAGGTCGCGATTGATGCATGTCTAGTGAGCAGGTCGACGGAAATCCAATTCGTCGCTGACCTGGTATTTCGTTCGGAGGAGTCAGCAACACTCCGGACAGACTGGGACCTGTGCAGAGCGTGGACAACACTGGAGTGCCTGAAGAAGCTTCGCGGCACTAGGATGATCGCGAAGAATCGACCGACACCAGTCATGTATCACGCCCCAAAGCGCTGTCTAGTTTTCATGAACACAAGTCATTTTAGCCACTCGACCGCCGCCGGGGATTCAAGGATCTACTGTGTCGGAGTAGCTACAGAATCAAAGGAGAATAGACAGTGACCGACGAACGCCGGGTAGCGGTGATAGGTGCGAGTGGACAAATCGGACGCCTCGTTGTGAGTACGCTGACCCAACGTGGTGTTCGAGTCGTCGCCATCTCCCGCCGGCGAAGTGATGCTCCTTCCGCTGGAGGGGTCTCCTGCCGGGAGATCTCCTCATATGAACCCACCCAGCTAGAGCCAGCACTTGCCGACTGTACGGACGTTATCGCAACAGTCGGTTTGCCTTATCGGGCGCGCATATGGAACCAGGAGTGGCCAGGGCTGGTTCGCTCCATCGTGTCGTCGACTGAAAGCCGTCAGACTCCGCTCACCTTTCTCGACAACCTCTATGTCTATGGCCGGGCTGAATCGCCGATATCTGAGTCACAACCGATGGCTCCCTGCAGCGAGAAAGGATCTGCCAGGCTCAAGGGCA
>NZ_QHLP01000026.1:0-12406 GCF_003185985.1 Auritidibacter sp. NML100628 | reverse complement strand
CGTCGAGGTCTTTCGGATGGACTGTGTAAGAACTTCCATCATCGGAAGACCTCGACGTCTATCCGGGCAGCGCCACGCCGTGTCCTGGAATCACTGATCCACACCCTCAATTACGAAGAGCCGCCAATGCCAAGGATGATGGCAGCCGTGGCTCCAATGAGAACAATGCTTGAGATGTTCATGGGCTAGCTTCCTGAGAAGGGTCTCTGCGCAGAGAACGTGGTGGCAATACCCGAAATGTCATGACATTTCGGGACGGAACTCAGCCAGCAGGTGATCGGCGTAGGTCGGTTCCGGGGGATGATCTCGTGCGTGCGGTCCGCGAGCGCCCACCTCGGTGGTGGCTACCTCAGCAAACAGCGCCGCCAGTGTCAGCGAGAGTGCTCCGCCGTTGAGGTGGTAGAGCCTGCGGTGCTGGTCGGTATACCCGGCGACCGGATCGGCCGAAGACTGTGGCCCCGTGGTCAGGTGTTCGACCACGGGGCGCTCGCCTAACACCTCGGCGAGATGGCTGGCAATGTCCTCCGGCGTGCTCTGATCGGCCATGCGTACCCGGATTCGCCCGCTGGTATCGGGGCGGATGGCAGCTCCAGCGGTGAGCACCACATGGTGGAGATCGACGCCGATGGGCTCGGTGACGGCCAGCACCTCGTGGCCGGTCGCCGGAACATTATCGGAGGCGAGGATTGCCACATCGGCGGTGATTTCCTCGATCTCGCCCCAGCCGCCCGGCTCACTGGGGTGGTCAGCGGGTAGCCGGTACCGCAGCCGCAGGTGGGCCTGCCGATCGGTGGATGACATCGATTCGAGGCGTCCGGCGACGATGGCGACCCCGGCTTCGGTGAGTTGGGAGACCAGTTCGGCGATGAGTCGGTCATCGTCCAGGTAGCCCTCGGAGTCGATGAGCAGAGCGTGGCCCGCCTCGGCACCGCCCGCATTGAGTCGCACGCTGGGGGCCAGCTGTGCCAGGTCAGCGCGACTCAGGGTGGTGCTGGCTACCTGGTCTGCCGGGCCGGTGGGATGAGACCGGTCGGCAAGCACGATGACCCCGGTCAGGTGTAGCCAGGGTTGGAACTCCTCGGGGCTGGGGCCCTGTTGGTCCTCAACCCGTCGCATCAGTGCTGCGTCGTGCACGCGCGAGTGGGCGGCCAAACCCTGCCGGATCAATTCCTCCAGCGCGGGCCGGGCGATGGTCGTGACCTGGTTGATCACGGCGCCGAGACCGGCAAAGTCCGCACGCGGACCGGCAGGGCCCACCAGCGAGTCGTCGTGGTCGATCACGACCACCGAATGCCCGGCGTCGGCGAGCGAGACCGCGGTCATCAGCCCCTGAATGCCGGCGCCCAGAACGACAACGTGTGCAGTGTCCATCGTTGATGTGCTCCTGTAGGTTGTGTTGGTGCCGGGTTAGACGTCAGCGGGTGCGGGGGCCGGGGTGGTAGCCGGTGTGGCCTCGGGGTAGGTCCCGGCTGGCGTGTTGGCCCGCGGACGCGGTTGGTCCGAGGCGTAGCCGTTGGCGTCGTTCAACGCGCGGATCAAGACCACCAGCCAGGCGAAGAGGATTCCGGCCATGGCCAGTTCCACCCCGGTGAGGTTGTAGTAACCCAGTGGCCACCACAGCACCGCCGCAAAGATCGACAACCCGATCATCAGGTAGGAAAACAGGTAGATCACCACCGGCACGCCGGGTAACCAGATCGGGATGGTGGCAAATAACAGGAGGCACACGGCGGCCAGAATTTGGGTAAAGAGTGTGTGCAGCGGGTCATTGATATTGATGGGGACCATCGAGATCCCCACCAGACAGGCACCGATGAGCATCAGCCCGCTACGTAGCATCCAAATGGAGCCTCCACGTTTGCCCGTGGACCGACGCACGTCGGAGTAGGTGCGCAAGTCTTGAGAGATGAAATTGGCCAGCGTAAATAGCACCAGCCCGGAGACGGTCAGGGTGGTGTTGAAGGTCCAGAAGGACAGCACCCCGGCCTGGCCGGTGCCGAGTTCGGAGAAGAAGGCGTGCCACCAATACGGGTTTTCGGCCAGGAGCATGGCGGCGATAATGCCGGAGGCCATGAACACTGCCAGCAGGCTGGAAAGGGAGCGCGTTGAGGCGCGCGCGGCCGAGCTGAGGCCGAAATACCCGGCAGTTGCGACCACGATCCCGATCATGGCGGTGGCGGCAATCGCGTCAATTTCGAGTCCCACGAAGGATTGCTGGAATAACCGGAACAGCGCCAGACTGGCCAACATCACAATCGCCCCGTGCAGAATGATCAGCCCAACCCAGTCCAACACCAGCCAGAACCAGGCCCGGGATCGCATCCACGCCAGCGCACCACGGCGGGGGGCAGAGGCGAGTAACAGGCCAATCAGCGTGGCCAGCGCTGCGGTGATCCCGGCAGAGATACCGGTGACGGTTCCCACGGACGCGAAACCGGACAGGGGCGTGAGCTGGTCGGAAAAGAACCACCAGCCCACCATGGCTCCCAGCGCCCCGGCGATGATCGCTACCCAGATACCCCAGGATTCAATGCGAAATGAGCCCGAACGGGGTGGGGAGGACGCTGCGGGGGCGGTGGTCATTACTCCATCATAGATTCACCGCCCGGGCCTGCGTCGACAGCTGGCCCGTCACCGACACCATTCGATTGCCCAGAGAGGTTTAGGCCCTCCCGGGAATATACCCCCTCGGGGTATAGTTATGGGTAGTGAACGACCCAGCATCAGGAGAGACTTGCGATGAGCACCACGACACCACCACCAGTTCCGGACACAGCACAGCACCGGCATCAGTATGGCTATACCGATCATCGGCAGAGTTATCAGACCAGGTTGCGTCGGATCGAAGGGCAGGTGCGTGGCATTGAGCGCATGGTGGCCGATAACGAGTACTGCATTGATGTGCTGACCCAGATTTCTGCTGTCACCAAGGCTCTGCATGCGGTGAGTGTGAAACTTCTTGAAGACCATCTGGGCCACTGTGTGGCAGCAGCCGCCGCGTCCGGAGATGAGCAGCAGTTACAGGAGAAGGTCGCCGAAGCCACCGCAGCAATCGCCCGGCTGACTCGAAGCTAAACACAGTCCACTGACAGGAAGGATTACCCGCCATGACTTCCACCACCACCCTGGATATTTCGGGAATGACCTGCGAGCATTGCGTGCAGGCAGTCACCCGTGAACTCACCCAACTACCCGGCGTGGAGCAGGTTGCGGTGGACTTGCACCCCGAAGCCACCTCGATCGCTACGGTGACTGTAGCCACTGACACCCAAGCGCCGACTCATCACCAGTACGCCGAGGCCATCGACGAAGCCGGCTACACCCTCGTTGACGCACACTGAGTTGACACACACTACGAAGGACACTGAGATGACCACCCCGTCCAACGACTCGACCCACCACGGCTCCGCGGACACGCCCCACACCGGCGATGACCGGTCCGTCACCCTCGATATTTCCGGGATGTCCTGCGCATCCTGTGTCTCCCGGGTGGAACGGAAACTCACCAAACTCCCCGGGGTCTCGGCCACCGTCAACCTGCCGCTGAATAACGCTCGCGTGCAGGCCCCCGAACAGGTCACCGACCAGCAACTGATTGACGCGGTGGCCTCGGCCGGCTATGACGCCGAAGTGCACCACAGCCCACACCACCACAGTGGGCATGAACACCACGCTGAGCACGACCACCACGACGGGCAGGATCAACACTCCGGTGAAGACCATATGAACCACGGCCCATCGGCCAGCACGCTGAAACCCCGCTTCATCGTGGCGGCGATCCTGACCGTGCCGTTGTTTATCATCTCGATGTTTTCGTTCGCCCAGTTTCCCCACTGGGGCTGGGTGGCGCTGGTGCTGTCCACTCCGGTGGTGTTTTATACCGCCTGGCCTTTTCACTCTGCAGCGTTCGCAGCGGCCCGGCACGGCGCGTCGACGATGGACACGCTGGTGTCGCTGGGCGTGTTGGCGGCCTGGACCTATTCCACCATCGGGCTGGTGATGGACCCGATGATGACCGCGGTCCCCGGCCACCACGACCATCAGCTGTATTTTGAGACCGCCGGAGTGGTCACGACCTTCTTGCTGCTTGGCCGCTGGCTAGAAGATCGCGCCAAGCACCGCGCCGGGGACGCGCTGCGAGAGTTGCTGACGTTAGCGCCCGAAACCGCGGTGGTGGTCCGTGAGGGCACCGAGGTCGAGATTCCGGCCAGCCAACTGCAGATCGGGGACGAGTTTGTGGTCCGGCCCGGGGATAAAATCGCCACCGACGGCTACGTGGTCTCCGGTCATTCCGCCGTTGATACATCGTTGATCACCGGAGAATCCGTCCCGGTTGAAGTCGGCCCCGATGATACGGTCACCGGGGCGACCATCAACTCTTCGGGTCGTCTTCTCGTTCGGGTGACCCGCACCGGCGAGGACACCACCCTGTCACACATGGGGCAACTAGTCTCCGACGCCCAGTCACAGAAGGCCCCCATTGCCCGGATCGCCGACCGCATCTCGGCGGTCTTCGTCCCGATCGTACTGGTCATCGCCGCACTCACTTTGATCTTGTGGCTGGTCTTCGGCACCGGGCAGCAGGCCTTCCACGCCGCGGTCACGGTACTCATTATCGCGTGCCCGTGCGCCTTGGGTCTGGCCACCCCGGTGGCGCTGTTGGCCGGCACCGGCCGTGCCTCCCAGCTGGGCATATTGATCCGCGGCCCGGAAGTCTTAGAAGACACTCGCCAGATCACCTCGGTGGTCTTCGACAAGACCGGCACCATCACCCGAGGTTCGATGTCGGTGTCTGAGGCCACCAGCTTGGATGAGCGTTTCTCTTCCGAGGAGATTCTCCGGTTGGCCGCCGCCGCGGAGGCCGGCTCCGAACACCCCATCGCCCACGCCATCGTCGACGCCGGCCAGCAACTCGGCCACCTACCGAAGGCCACCGAGTTCTCCGCCACCGCTGGTGGCGGCATCTTCGCCACCGTAGAAGATCATCGCATGGTGCTGGGTCGCACCAGTTTTGTCACCGACCAGGCTGGGATCAGCCTCTCCCCGGAGGCCGAACGCGCCTTCCATGCTCTGGAGGAAACCGCAGCCACCGCGATCTGGGTCGTCATCGATGAGGCCCCGGCCGGGATCATTGCCGTCCGCGATCAGATCAAGGACTCCGCCGATGTGGCGATCGCAGACCTAACGGAGATGGACCTGACCCCCATGTTGCTGACCGGGGATAACCGCTCGGTGGCCACCTGGGTCGCCAGTCAGGTGGGCATCAACACCGACCACGTCGTCGCCGGAGTTCACCCCGAGGACAAGGTTGCCAAGATCCGCGAACTCCAAGAAGCTGGCGAGACCGTGGCGATGGTGGGTGATGGCGTTAACGATGCCCCGGCCCTGGCCCAAGCCGATTTGGGCATCGCGATGGCCTCAGGCACCGATGTGGCCCGTCAGGCCGCACAGATCACCGTGATGGGATCCTCGCTGGGGCAGATCACCCAGGCGATCCAGCTGTCTCGGAAAACGCTCCGGGTGATTAAGTCCAATCTGTTCTGGGCATTCGCCTATAACGTGCTCGCCCTCCCGGTGGCAGCCTTCGGGCTACTGTCCCCGATGATTGCCGGGGCCGCGATGGCACTGAGCTCGGTGCTGGTGGTGGCCAATTCACTGCGGCTGACTCGTTTCGCCCGCTAGTGGTCCGGGGTGCCAGCTAGGGTGAACCCATGCAGATCTATGGATTTACCCGCTACGGTGGCCCCGAGGTCTCCGGCGTGCTCGACGTCGAGGTCCCGGAGGTCACCGAGAACACGGTGCTGATCCGCACTGAGGCCTCGGGACTGAATCCCGGAGACCTCAAGGTCCGGTCCGGGGCCCGCACTGGGTCATTTCCCGTCAGATTCCCCATGGCCATGGGGCGGGAAGCCGCCGGGACCGTGGTCAGCCTCGGACCCGGTCTCACCCCGGAGGTCGCGACTCAGATTCCGGTGGGCACCCGGGTCTTCGGCTCGGCCGCTGCCGGAGTGGGCACCCTGGGCGAGTACACACTCCTGACCGCTATCTCCGCAACCCCGATACCTCAGGGATTGAGCGCTGCCCAAGCCTGCTGTATTCCGACCTCTGTGGGCACCGCCTGGGATGGGCTGGCCGAACTCGAACAAGCCGGGCTCAGTCGTGGCGAGACACTGCTCGTACTGGGGGCCGGCGGAGGTGTGGGCTCGGCGGTGACCGGATTAGCCACCTGGCGCGGCCTCAGGGTGGTGGGGGTGGCCTCGGAGAGTAAAAAAGAACTGGTCGAGTCCTTGGGCGCCAGCCACGTGCCAACGGGGGCCCTTGAGGCTGTCTCTGATCAAAAATCCCCCACCATCGCTGCAGTGTTTGACACCGTCGGGGGCCAAACCCTCACCGCAGCGGCTACCTTGCTGGCCGGAGACCACTGCCCACCGCGCATTCGCTCGGTGGCCGACCCAGCATTGGCCACCACCCTGGGTGGCAGTGGAGTGACCCGACACCGCCGTCGCGAGATCTTTTCCCGCATCGCCACCCAGCTGACCCAGCACCCGACCTTGCCGGTGGTCTCAGAGATCCTCGACTGGGATCGGGTCGCCGAGGCGGTCGCCACCGTCGAATCCGGGCATGCCATCGGCAATATTGTGGTGCGCGTGAGCTAGACGAGTCGTTGCTCCCGGGCTACCGCAATCGCCTGGGTGCGATTATCGACCCCGAGTTTTTGATAAATATGCACCAGGTGGGTCTTCACTGTTGCTTGGGAAATAAACAGGCTACGGGCAATATCGCGGTTGCTTTCCCCGGTTGTCAAGGCCTGCAAAATCTGTAGCTCCCGGGCCGAGAGTTGTGTACCGGCCGGTTGTTGGGCCCGGGAAATCAGCACCTGGGAGACTCTGGAGGAAAAAGCATGATCACCCCGGGCGGCAGCTTGTACTGCCTCGTGTAATCGGTCCTCAGCAGCGTCTTTGAGCAAATACCCCACCGCTCCGGCGGAGACTGCCGCCAGAATATCGGCCTGAGAATCATAGGTGGTCAGAATCAGCACCGGTGGCGCTGACCCTGTCTGCTGGGCCTCTTCGGCTAATGCCCGGGTGGCCTCGAGTCCGCCCATCCCGCGCATCTGTAAGTCCATAACCACCACGTCGACCCCATCCGGTCGGTGGTCTGCCAACGCCGCGGTGCCATCTGCGCCTTCGGCGACCACACTGATGTCTGCAAAGCTTTCCAGAATGGCCCTGAGCCCAGCACGGACCACCGGGTGGTCATCGATCAGCATCAGCTTAATCATCCTCGCCTCCCAGCGGTATGCGCAGTCCGATCACGGTCCCGGCGCCCGGGGCTGACTCCACACTGAGCTCTCCTCCGGCCTGAACGGCCCGGGTCTTCATGCCCGAGAGCCCGAAATGGTGCTCGGTGTCCACGGCCTCGGGGTCAAACCCGGTGCCGTCGTCGAAAACGTCGAGAGTGAGCATCCCGGCGGTGGCTGTCACGGTGATCACCACTGTGGAGGCCGCGGCGTGAGCCAGCGCATTGGTCAGTGCCTGATCGGCGATGCGTAGCACCGGGGTGAACCGCTCGGTCTGGATCACTAGCTGTTGGTCCTCCACCGCCGGTTCACCGCGTAGCAGCAGCTCCACCGGCTGGCGTTGGGCGCGCGCTTCGGCTTGGTGGCGTTGCACCATCGCCCCTAGTTGTCGCATCAGCTGTGACCCGGTGGGCGCCTGGTGGTTGTCGTCGAGCGCCTCGGTGGCCGTGGCCGGATCCGCCATGGTCTGTACCAGTTTGCGGGCGGTGGCAAGGTTCTTTTCGGCACTGTCGTGCATCAGGTGGAGCTGATCGTGCAACCGTGCGGTGTCCTGGTCGGCTACGGCATGTTGGGCGGCCCGGGAGAGGAGCACGAGTGAGGAGAATCCTTGGGCGAGGGAGTCGTGGATTTCTTGGGAGACCCGTTGACGTTCCTGCAACTGTCCGGCTTGACGTTCGCTGGTGGCCAGCTCGTGTCGAGTCACGATCAGGTCCTCGACCAGCTTGCGGTATCCCACCGCCTGATCGTGCAGCACGTGATAGACCCGGTAGGCCACCACCGCCACCACCGTGCCGAGTACCGGTCCGAGCACCCCGGCGACCTGCACAGCCCCGGAGGCCAGGTACTCGGCTCCAATGGTGACCGTTAACAGCACCAGCAGGCATCCGAGAGCAAGCAGTCGACTGATGGGTGTCAGCACGTGAATGCTGACGAAGACCAAGGGAAACATCACCCAGATGAATTCGGCCGAGATCAAACACAGCATCGTCCAGCCACCGATGACCGCCACGAGCCACACGGGCGCATAACGGGAAGCCAGCCTGGACGCAGCGAGCCCGACTCGGCGTTCCCAGACGGTGCCGGCCACATAGATGGCAGCAACCATCACAGCCAAGACGACGACCGTGATCTGCATCCCAGAGCTCAGCGTTTCGCAGAGCACGGCTCGGATCGTGGCGAAGACCAGCAGAAACGCAAACATCACGTGCAACACCACCCGCAACCAGCGCATCACCGACTCCACCGGAGCCGGATGGCCGGTGGTCAGATACGCTACGGGCTCGGGTGTCGCAACGGTCACGTATTGTCAGCGTAGTCGGGTTTCTCACCGAGTGCATCAACCAAAAGGTTGAGCCAGGTTCCAACCGGTTAGCCGATGTGTCTGCTCTTCCTCACGCGAAGACTAGAAGGCATACCCCTTTACACACTGTCAGTTTCAGAAGGCGACTGCATTTCGATGCCAGTCGTGGCGCGGGGTGTGTAGCCAGCTTCTGACATGTCATTGTCAGGAGTCGCCTGCACAACCTGCCATTGAGTTCCTTATCGGTCAGGTGTTTTCCCTGTGCGGTTGCCGATCCTCAATACGGGTGTCTGGCTGCAGGGTGTGGAGCGTTTGACTCTCCTGTTACTGGAGACCTGATACTGAAAAGTGTTAGCCCTACTTGAGGAGATTGCAGTCATGATGACTATTGGAGAATTTGCCCTGCACACCGGTATCAGCGTGAAGGCGCTACGATTTTATGATGAACGTGGAATCCTGCCAGCGGCCGAGGTCGACCCGGCCACCGGGTACCGGTTCTACGTCGCCGGGCAGCTACGGGCCGCTACCACTATTCGGGTTCTGCGGGCAGCTGGGATGCCGCTGGAATCTGTCGAACAGGTGTTGCAGGAGCCAGACCGTGTTGTGGACCTGCTGGCCCCCATGAGCGTCAGCTCCAAGCCCAGCGGGAAGTTCAAGACCGAGCGATCCGTATCGGCCAAGGCATGCTGGCCGAATCAGGCCAGCAGCCAGACGTCAAAACCCGGCACGTCGGTCCCACCCATTGGGCAGCGATCTCAACCACGGTCCGGGTCGCAGACGATGACATTGACGATGCCGATTGGGCAAACAGCGACTTTCAGATGCTCCACACCGCACTATCTCAGGCGGGTAATCCGCCTATCGGCGGCTGGTGGACTGCTATCGATCCAGCTGATGCCGCTGATGAGGTGGAGGTATTGTTGAGTTGGCCGGTGCGTGAACCAGTCCCGAAGGACTTCTCCCTCGACGGTGTAGAGCTACGCACTGGGACTCTGCCAGATCGTACCGAAGCATTCGTGCGCACCGAGATCGATGAGGTTGAAGACGACCTCCTTGACGATACTGCAGGCGGTCGTTTGCTGCATCCGAAGTATCTCGACTTCGTCGAATACCTGGATAAAAACGGCCACCAATTTCGTCAACTACGACAAGCCGCAGTACTCCACGACGAAGGTGTGCCGGTGGCCATGGAAATCACTGCCACCATCAACCCATAAGAGGGTGCTCTTGCGTCTAGAATATCTGTCACATTAGCTGCCGGCGACCCTGTTTGCATGACGTAGAATACATAACGGGTTAAGTGACAATTTTCCCTAGTCGGTGCTGCGCCGTCGGATTGTCACTTAAACGAACGAATACATGACAGGAGCAGACCAGGATGTTGATCGGGTACGCACGAGTCTCAAAAGCAGACGGGTCCCAAACCACGAACCTGCAACGGGACGCGCTGCTTGCCGCAGGCGTGGACCCGGAGCAGATTTACGAAGATCAAGCGTCCGGCAAACAAGACGATCGTCCCCAGCTAGCGGCGTGTCTGAAAGCGTTGCGCTCCGGGGACACGTTGATCGTGTGGAAGCTCGACCGGCTGGGTCGGGATTTGCGGCACTTAGTGAATGTCGTCCATGATCTGACCGACCGTGGCGTGGGGTTGAAGGTGCTCACCGGCCAAGGGGCGGCCATTGACACCACGACTGCTTCCGGCAAACTGGTGTTTGGCATTTTCGCTGCTCTGGCGGAGTTTGAACGTGACCTGATTTCTGAACGCACCAAGGCCGGACTCGCTTCAGCGCGAGCACGTGGCCGCAAAGGTGGACGACCCTACAAAATGACGCCGGCCAAAGTCCGCCTGGCTGCGGCGTCCATGGGGCAGCCTGGTACGAAGGTCGGTGAGCTGTGCAAAGAACTCGGAGTCACCCGGCAAACCCTTTACCGCCACGTCTCTCCGACAGGGGAACTCCGTCTCGACGGTAAAAAGCTCCTTGGCATCGACCTATGAATCGTCTTCTGAAATCCGTGCAGTCAGCTTCTGGAAATGACAGTGAGCGTGCCGAATATCTGCGGCAGTACAGCCCATATTGCTGGCATCAAACCGAGATAGCAGGTTCGGCAACTCATCTATACCCACCAAAAAGACTTTTCTTTACCAGAGAGCGCCATATAACACAAGCCTGGTCTTTTCTGCGTATCCCGATAAGCTAAATCCACCACTATCGAGCATCACAAACCCTCATTCGTGCTGATGAGGCTTCCGGGTTGATGCGGGTTTCCACACCATGTCGGTGCCACCGTCTTCAAGCATCCAGCAGGTGCTTTCCTGGCTGTGGGTAATGTGCGAGGAGAACCAGTAGGTTTCATCGGGGTTCCAACCGGCGATGACACTAGCAGTACCCGTGATCTCATTGACGGGAATCGTCACACCGGCTGCGGCCAGATATGCGCCGACCTGGAGATGTACGGCGTCATAATGCTCTGCGACCTGCGCCCAATCGGGGATCACCCAACGGCCGGTGCGTCCGGTTGTACGGTACCAATCGTGGCGTTTCTGTGCGGTCACCTCCAGCGGAAATCGCGCGCACAGTTCTGCCCAGTCAGCGGCACTATAAATTTCGAACACCGACGCTTTCTTCGGTACGATCAGCTCCACGCTGTTTGCGCGCTCCCATCCGAGGTGATCCTCGACGAACCAAAGCCCGGCAGGACTGCCATCAAACAGCAAGCGCGTGGAGGAGGGCATGGTCTTGGGTGGGTGTGACCACCATTCGCCACTCCAGTTCGCAGTGGGGTCCGCGTCGCGTTCCGTACGAGCGGCATGTTCTTCGGTCCGTTCGCGGTGTCGGGCTGCCAACAGGGCTGCCTGAATATCATCAGGGATAGCTGGTGGAGGAGCATCTTCCCATTGCACTGAATATTGTGCCGGGATATAGACTGGCGTGCACCACCATGCTGTCAGTTGAGAGGCAGCGACATGCTGGGCTACACGTTGGAGGCCAAGATACATCTCGGGAACTGCCGCTAGTAGGTCTTCGCCGTCGGGCTCCTGCCAGTACCGGACGTTGCCCACAGCCGCTACCAAGGCTTGTCGGAGCGATTGCGGTGTCGGGTCGGGCAGTTCGACAGCATCGAGGCGCTCTGCGACCGCAGCAGGGGTGACCTCCACTAGGTGCGTATCCGACATGGGCTCACCGAAAACCGCATCCGTGTTGTTATTGCCAGGCTCCAGGTGACGGGAGGCGAGGATCGCTGCATGACCGAACGTGCCTTCGGCACGAACCGGATTGCGTGCAAGTTCGGAAGCCAGGGCATACTCCAGCAAGAAACGGCGGCCTCGGGGGCCGGAAAGTAGGACTTGTTCAATGCTTAATTCTGGGGGACTACCGCCCATGTATTTAACCCTCACTTCTTGGGTTCTTCATCTCCGCTTTGCTTCCTCAGCAAAGCCATGAAACTGTCAGGATGGGAGTCGCCATTCGGCAGCAGGATACCACCTATCGCGTAATACTCAGTGTCCGCGATGGCCTCTTCAACGACCCCTGAGGAGATCTTTACGCCGCTGGTGCCCCAGGCAGCATCCTCGCAGGAAACTTCAGCATGAGGCCCACAAAGAGGGTAGGTTACAAGGCGGATTCAACTGGTCGTCGCAACACCTTGAGGTGAGAAAGGTGTTCAAGGATGGTGACCAAGGACTGGAGCATGAAGATCAGCGAGGTCCCGGAGGGGATGCGGCGGCAGTGGCGCGCGGACCGGGCGTTGCGGCCAGCAATGCGTTCTCCGGGCAGACCGCAGCCATCGAGGGCGGTGCAGCGACA
>NZ_QHLP01000025.1:0-13448 GCF_003185985.1 Auritidibacter sp. NML100628 | reverse complement strand
ACTCGTCGAAGGACAAGTCACCACGAACTGGAAACAGGCACTAGCCCAACTCGCGGCAGCCTACCCCGACCGAATGAACCCATACCTGTAAACCCAACCCCCGTACACAACAGAATTGACAACCTCCCGAATCAAGGGCAGCCCCCGCTATGCCCCTGAGCCGTCATATCAATGGCAAACACATGACGCGAATGAAACGTTGCAGGTCGACAATCCCTAAGGATCAAGAACACTACATGGCGCAGACATCGGACTACGAATCTTCGTCAACCTGACTCTGCTTCAGCGCGTAAGGACCTCCGCATCCAGCAGCCTTCGCAATCGAAGGTACTCGTGCGGAGGCCCCAACGCTACGCAGCTACGTGCTGTTAGAGATCTGCCGTCTGGGCCGATGACCATCAAAGAGGTACAAGGCGACACCCGTGACAATGCAGAGAAGGGCCAACGCCTGTAGACCAGAAACAACCTCATCGAACACTGCCACACCTAGTGCCAGTTGGACGACTGGAAGAATAAACTGCAACATTCCAAGCGTAGAAAGGGGCACGGAACGAGCATAATGCGACAATACGATCAACGGGACCAAAGTCACAAGACCACTCACGACCAGAAGGGACCATGTGGACCCACCGATACTATCTCCAGGAGTAAGTACTCCTGTAAGTAACAATACAATTGCTACCGGTGCGAGAATGGAAGACTCGGCAAACATACCGGGGACAGCGTCTATCTTCACCGTTTTCTTGATTGCACCATAGACGGAGAATGTCACAGCTATTCCAAACACCACGAGAAGGCCGATTCCCGAATGCCCCCAACCATAGACGAGGGCGCCGCCAGCTGTTAGAAGTATGGCGGCCCATTGCCATCCCGAGATGGACTCCCGAAAGAATATCGAGCCCAGCAGAACACTGAGAAGTGGGGCAACAAAGTACCCGAGGGCGGCATATGACACGAACCCGCCATTGACTGCCCAAATATAGATGCCCCAGTTTGCGGCAATAACGATTGACGAGAATATGAGACGAGCTGAGATCCCGGAGAATACTGGTCGAGTTTTGCCGGATCGCGAAGCTGTTATCGTTATTATGAGTAGCCAGATTCCGCTGAACACCGTGGCCCAGACGATTCTATGTGCGAGCACGTATGTGGAATTGACATTATCAAGTAGTTTCCAAAAGAGTGGGAGTAGCCCCCAGACGACATAGTTGAGCGCTACTGCACCTGTCGCTTTTCGTGGCATCCCTTAGATCACCGTAAACTTAAACCGCTTTGAACCTCTCCCTGCCGAGCTGATCTTCCCTGCCTCAATACCTCCGACTTCGGCGAGGTCACGTACGTGTGTCCCTCCGTCAATTTCGCGATCAATTCCGTCGATTTCAATGACTCGATAGTGAGATGAGTTAGTCATCGGCGCCCTGTTCTCAAGAAGCTTGACCAGCTCAGGAGACTTCTGCGCTTCCAAAGCAGGAATATAGTCGATTGAAACGCTCGCGCCCTGGGAAATGGCGCGGTTCGCCTCGGCGACAACCCGCTCGATGCCTGAGCGATCGATTTCGGGGCTGAAATCAATCCGTCCTCGTCCATCGGACATACCGCCTCCTGCTACACGTGCTCCGTACAGAGTCCACGCCAGGCCGACAAGGCAATGATAGGCCGTGTGTAGTCGCATGGCGTGATAGCGACGGTCCCAATTCAGCTCAAACTCCGCTTCATCAGGGTGAGTAGAGACAGTGTCGTTGAGCTGCACAAGGACCTGATCGTCGCGTATGCCTTCACACGTCACTGGGATAGAATCGTCGCCTAGTTTAAGCAATCCATGGTCTGGCACCTGTCCGCCACCTCCAGGATAGAAGGCACTCTTGGCGAGCGTAATTTCCGTCTCGCTGAGCCACTGGATAGGAGATGTCCAATTCTTTAGGTAAGAATCGTCTAGCTCTAGTCTCTTAGACATCCTTTCCTTCTTTCTCGTCGTCTCGTAGCCAACCAGTCACTTGTTTACGGGCGGAGTTCCAATGTGCGGTAATCAAGCGAGATGCGTCATCGATGTCATCGGAGAGTAGAGCATTTAGGATCTCTTCGTGTTCAGTGGAGCTCGTCTCGGGAGCAAGATCGTGCGTGAGGTACATTGTTATGTATCTCGATAGCGCGTTTCGGACATAGTCGGAAATCACGACCAAGTGCGGGTTGCCGGTCAGCGACACGATAGTCTCATGGAATTCTCGATCCGCAAGCCAATACTCGAATAGCCCGACGTCAATTCGTTCCTGAGATCTCCTGAAAGCCGTACGAAGCTGAGCTTTGTCGTAATCCTTACCAGCGAGGGAATGGACGGCCTGACGCTCGATACCAACAATGCAGTCATATAACCAGTTAGCGTCCCGACTGGAGGTATTAGCCACACGGAATCCCTTGAAGGTTCCCGTTACGAGTATCCCGGAATCGCTGAGCTTTAATAGAGCCTCACGTGCTGGTGTGCGGGAAACTCCAAACATCTCCGCAGCACCTTTCTCGGTGAGGGTGCTCCCAGGGGCTAGTTCACCAATGGATACAAGACGGATTATCTCGGAGGCCACTCTTTCTCGAAGTGACGGCTCTCGTTTGAGGATGCTATCCACGACGCAAACACCTTCTTCCACTATCGTTCTTTGCTTTTTGCGGCGAGTCTTTTAATGAAGGGAATCCCCAACTTGCGGAGGCTGAGCTTCACCTCTTCCGCTGGGGTTCTGTTCTTTGTTAAGTACAGTCTGCTGGGTTCCTTCGGTTGATGTCTGCGGACATCGTCCGGTACTTGTGCGTTTCTTGCGAACCGTCGAGTCGAAGGGAAGTGAAGTGACCGGATGAACCTTTCGAAGGAAATGAGTTCGCCCAAGCAGTAGGCATGCTCGACGCTTCGAGCCGTTGCAGCCGGCGTGCGTGAGTAGTCAAGGATTGTGCCATCGTCGACCTTCGGCGTGACTTCATGCAGTGTTGATCCCACAAGTAGTTCAAGGTCCCTTTCCGCTGCCTCGTGATAGTAGGCGTAGAAGTAGCAATGGTTGCCCCGATAGTTCGGAAGCCAACCGCCATGGATATTCAATACAGGTGGGCGGGCGTGATCTAGCAGTCGTTTAGGTACTACACCACACCCCTTGAAGACGATGTAGTCCAAGCGAGGCTCTGACGGGAGGGCGTAGTCGGGAGCGAGGGCCAGGTTGGCGAATACGCGCTGGTTGCTCGGTCTGCTCAGCTTGTCGTAGACGAAGAACTCCTTTGTTCGGATACTGGCGGTTCTCATCAGGACGCGCCTCGTACTGTGGTACCGCTGGGCAAAGCGGTTGCGGAGAGCCTTGATTGTTCTTGGTCGCCCGGAGACTTCGCGGCCATCAATGACTTCCTCAGCAAGATGCTCGGTCGCCTGCAGGCGATGGGAGAGGAACTCGTGGCTTGATTCCGTGCCCCTGACAAGACCAACCGGGCGCTTGTCGTGCTCTCGCGTCCAGTCGACGAGCGTGGTGCCTCCGGGGACGTCTTCGGTCACTGCCGTGGAGCTACCCCAGGTCACCCGATGAACGGCTTCACCTACGTGCCTAGAAGCCAAGACGCCAGTACTGCCCACACAGATCACGTGCCCGATTCTGTCTCGGAAGTCCCCATTGACAGGGGTACCTAGTTCCTGAAGACGATGCGGGTACACCTCGAGGTCGACGACACCCACGCTGTTCCACGCCTGTTCCAGCCCACCAGGCCGCGGCGCCCCATCTACCTGGCGAACCATGAACTCGATAGCGGCTCCGCGGAGAGGTTTGATATCAGCTGGTCTGTAGCCCGGCTCAGTGGCCAACCTGATGGTCTCGATGATGGGGTCGCAGTTCGTTGCGAGGCGAACTAGGTCAGGGATGCGGCCGCCAGCGAGCCGAGGATTAATTTCGATGACTTTGATGTGACCAGTACGAACGTCCCGAATGAGCTCAACATGCGCAGCACACCCATCGAGCTCCAACGCACTCATCGCCTGGGTCGCGGCGCGAGTAAGCTGATGTTGCAGATCCTCATCGTCCGATGCCGGGAACTCATGGCCGAGCTCGAGCCCCAGGCCGTTCGTGCGTTTAAGGCACACCCCAAGGCAGATGGAACCAAGGAACTCTGCAGAGTACTCCGCACCAGGCACTCGCTCTTCCAGCAGCATCTGGCCTGGGCTTGGCACGGAGGCAGGGAGGTCCTCCGGGGCACGGATGATCGAGACCTCCATGGAACCGGTCCCGCGTTGTGGTTTTGCGACGAGCCCATCGGGGCAACGACGAAGCGACTCCGCCCAGTCGACCTCCCCGGCGTCAGCGAACCATGGGTTCAGCGTTGTATCAGCCAGTGCCCTACGGGCCGCATACTTATCCCGCGCCGTCTCCACAGCGGCTGGATCAGGCCCCGGCAACCCCATCCTTCGCGCCAGGGCAGCAGCCGCAAAGGCTCCGGCATCGCTACTGCTAGTAACTCCCACGACTGTAGTTTGATCTATGCCATGGTCAACTAGGGTGGAGAGGATCACGTCCGGTGACGTTTTCTCCACCTCCACGACTTGGACCTCGGGAAACCCGATGGAGGAATACTTGGTCGAATCGACGGTAACAAGGATAGGAGTGAGTCCCAACGCGCGAGAGCGAGATACAAAGTCCGCTCCTGTTCCTGAGGTATTGCTTTCGATCAACAGCACATAACGAGGTGGTGTTGACGTCATCGGAGAAGTTCCTCGACTTCCTTTCGCAAATTCGCTGCAGACTTATCGACTCTGCCGCGGACCTTTTCGAGGGTGCTAGATAGCTCCTCGCGATATTCGCCCAGCCGGTTGCAAATCCTTCTCGTCTGTACAGCAGAAGGCCCAGCGCCAAACTCGGCCGGCTCAACCGCTTGACTGCTCTCGCCGACGCTCCGCGATGCGCTAGGCATCTGCATTTTCGTTCGCACACTGTTGTAGGCTTCTCTGAAGGCCACTCCATCGCGCATGACCGCTTGTTCGGCCTCGAAGGTGGCACCCACATTCCCTTGACGCATGACCTGCCGGGCGATGTCCATTTGAGGCACGGCGCCGTCGAGATGCCAGTCCACAAGCGTTGCGATTCCTCGATACCCTTCGACAGCAACTGAAAATCCGGAGATAGCCTCGGAAGACACTTCGATGGTGTTCGTGTACGGCGCGGACTTCATGGAGACGAGCGATTCCATGTGTGCTGCAATGATGCTGGCGCACCGCGCCTTGATGTTCTCTAGGACGAACGCGTTGCGTTTTTGCGGCATGATCGAACTCTGGCCCACAAGGTTGTCGGGAAAATATACAAGCCCTACGGCTCCCGATGACCAGAACTGCAAGTCGGCAGCCACGCGCGAGTACAGCGTTGACAGTTCGGCGAGCTGGCCGAGTACCAACGATGCTGCGGATCTGTCAGCGACCGCAGCAATGGAGCCTAGCGGCCCTTGTGTGTACCCCAAGAGGTGAGCTGTAATCTCAGGATCAATAGGGATGCTCGTTCCGTAGCCGGCACAAGCACCGAGAGGACAGCTGTCGAAGTAGCGTTCCATGGTCGCCACCTGCCGACCGATCAGCGCTACACTGACCCCCACGTTGGCCAGATATGCCCCGAAGGTTGAAGGCATAGCCGGTTGGGCGTGGGTGAATGCAGGAAAAGGCGCGTCAGCATACTCGTCGGCCTTTCGCTCTAGAACCTCGACGGTCTGTGCCGTTGTCTCTAGAATCTTCAGCCATGCTGAGCGCACCGACATAGAGCTTATGGTGGCATTTAGGTCGTTCCGTGAGCGGGCTGTGTGGAGCCGGCCCCCAACATCAGAACCCAGTTTGTCTATCAAGAACTCTTCGTATGCAACGAACGCACCACGGGGTGACGGGACGTGCAGGAGGGCCTCGAAGTCAGTCTCGCGTAGCTCGACGATGGTGCGTCCAAGCGCCCGAACCGCGTCACGTTGTACAAGCTGACGCTTGTCGAGCATCACAAGGTGCGCAAGATCAATTGAGGATTGGGACCGGTAATAAGATTGACGCGAGGCCGTGTCGGAGATTCCATAGACGATTTCTGTCAGTGCCTGATCAAGCATCGATGTGAAGCTCCTTTCGTGCCCAGTTGTGTTTGCACGTTGAGTGGACTTCTCCATCCGTGGCCCAGGGCACTTCAGCGAGCATCTTAATTAGCTCGTCATCCCCGCTATAGACCTCGGGGTAGCGGTCGCCTCGATCGGGGCAAACGAATATCACCGGCCCGTTCAGCTTCTGGCGTTCGCGCATGTCATCGATGGCCGCTAGGTATGCTGCGCCGCTGGTCGGTCCGGCATAGATGCCAGCGCGTGCGTGCAGAGCTCGTGTTGCCGCGACCGCATCCCGGTAGGTGACCCAGTAGACCTGGTCGATCATGGTGGTCTTGAGATTCTTGGGATGGAGGCTATTCCCCAGCCCTCGAAGTTCTCTGGGCGCGTCAGGCAGGCCAAAGAGAGTGCTGCCAGGCGTATCGACAGCGACAGCACGCACCGCGTCTTGTTTCTGACCATGGCTTCGAAGTGCAGTGGTCAGCCCACAGAGACTTCCCCCAGAACCCACAGGACCCACGATCGTTCCTACAGAGGGAAGACGCTGAGCAATCTCCTCGCCAATCTTGTGATATGACTCCGCATTCTTCGCATTGTCGTACTGATGAGGACAGAATGCTGATCCTTCATCGAGGAGGGCGTGGAGACGATCGAGGCGAGTCTTCTGGATGCCTTCTCCGGGCTTCGGTTCTACAATCTCCACCTGTGCACCCAGATCTTGGATCCTGCCCAGCAAGGGACCTCGGATAGCGTCGTCGCTGACGAGGATGAGGCGGAGGCCATAATGACGACACACGAGTGCAAGTCCAAGACCGAGAGTTCCAGAGGTCGTCTCAACGATCGTGGTATCGGAGCTGATGGTTCCGTCGTTCAAGGCTGAGGTGATGATATGTTCTGCCGGTGTCAGTTTCATCAACCCGAACGCCAGGGCATATAGGCCGTCATCGACTTTGACCAGATTGATGTCGCTATTATGTTCAATCGTGTTCGTTACTTGCTTCATCGCGTGGTGACTACCTCTTGACGATTCCTGTGGGGGTAAATCCTGTCAGGTCTGAGACCTCTCTTGATGCACCTTCCAGGCGTATATGCTGACGTGGGTGAGCAATCAGTCCAAGCACTGATCCCGTGTGCGCGATCTGCAGCCCGAGTTCGTGCTTCTCCAGTACCCCGACGAGATTTGGCCAGTGAGGTATCGGAAGGAAGTCCTGGTTGATGCAAGCACTCTCGGTGGTAGCCGCTTTGAGAAGATCAGTATTCCTCGTCTTCAGGGCCTTCTCGTAATTACGTACGGCATTTTCAAATCGCTGCACGTGATGCGCGGCATAATCAAAGACCACTTCCTCGGTTTCTACCGCTCCCATGGTCTCCGAGGCGTCGAATGTCGCCACCACGAAGTCCGGTAGCACGCCCGAGAACCGTCTCAGCGTCGTTGATTTGCGGGAAGCAAAGAGCAACTTTTCCGGAGTCGAGAACATCGTTGGGTCTGTCGCCCCCTCGACTTCATGGCATATCCGAGCGATCTCAGCGGCGCCGATCCGCAGATCGAGGGCATGGCCCACGCATCGCAGAGCGGAGATCATATCCGTGGTGGAAGAGCCCAATCCTCTTGAGACGGGGATGAAGCCGGTGAAGCTCAGTTCGACTCGCGCATCTTTGACTCCGAGTATGTCCATGACGGATGTGACCGCGGCGACAACTTTCGGCTTGTGGGGTGTGGTTGCAACCTCGATGCCGGTATGGGGCGTGACCTTCCCGTGCGCGCGGGAATGCCACCGCTTATCGGGCAGGGTAACAAGGGCCGTTTCAATGGACTCGTGCAGGCGCACAGGCCCTTGGAGCAACTCTCCGTGATGCCGTGAGGCGGTCGCTACTCCGAGGTCCGACTCAAGGGCACCTGCGTTCGGGAGTTCGATCGTCCGGGGCAGCGTCTGGAGGGCCGCTCCGAGTGTGCCAGGTGATGTCCTCATACGGTTCAGTATGGTGTATACACCATACTTTCGCAAGACGTATTACTTTGTGACGCCCGTGTGTTCACGGCTTCGTTGGAGCGTTGCGGGCCATCCCTGCAGGACATACCGCGATCGGAGTTCGCGCTGCCGATGGGGCCGCGGATGCGCATCCGGGGCGGCCCTTCCTGCCTCTGACTGTTGCCGGACCTTCTCGGTCTCATTGCAGGATGACGTAATGCCCAGCGCCAGAGCGGCGAGAAGTCATGCCGCACAACTGGGCATGAACCGGCACGAGCAAGGGCCTTATTGCTACACCTCAGGTACAAACCGTGAGTGCGCGCGGCCGAAGCTCCCCTCGGTCGCTATAACTAATGACTGTCGCCGCCCTTCGGCACGTCACGACGATTGAGGAGAAGAAAAGATCGAATCGCATCTGCTTGCTCGGAGCTCAGGGGTAAGAACCCCTGGCCGAGACAGCGACCTGCGTTTCGGAGACGGTCCAGCTCGGTAGCCTTGCGCCGGTCGACCACTGTGGGCTCCACTCCGCTGTCGGTGTTGTGGCTGATGCATGATCGTTCCGCGCGACCCGATCGTTCGTTGCTCATGTTCGTAGGTGCACTGCGATGGTCGGCACCCGGGATGAGCTCCCGCTATACGAGGGAATGATCTCGTACACTCAGCATATGGCGAAGCAAACCGTGTACCAGATCACCGACGACATCGACGGCCGTCACTACGAGATCGATCTCGGAGCGGACAATGCTGCGAAGTTCCGCGAGGTTCTGAAGCCGTATATTTCCGTGAGCAGGAAAGTCACTGGACCCGGACGTTCGCGTCAGTCACGCTCGAAGGGGCAGAAGCCTGGCCGCGGCCACAACATCCCCGCCGTGCGCACGTGGGCCCGCGAGAATGGTTTCACCGTCCCTGACCGAGGCCGGATCCCCTACGCGGTGCTGGACCCTTACGAAGCAGCACACTGAGCTGGACGGGAGCCTACTCACGATTCCCGAGTTCAGGCCACCTGCGCGATCGCGGAAAACCGTGAAGCATGACTTCTCAGCCCGTGCCGGAATCGACTATAGCGGTGTCGTCTAGCCGTTATCAGGTGCTGCGTCGACCTCGTCTGCGAGTGCGGTGAGAAAGGCGGAGACCTGCTCAGCCATGGCGATCTCACTCTCGCGGGAGACATCCGCAGCTTTGAGGTCGGCAGGAACCTCATTCTCGGCGACCAGGTGGGGAAGCTCTGCACTGAGGATCGCTGCCCGGCGAAGTGCACCGGCCGGGGAACCCGCTTGCTCTCAGGCGCGAATGATGCCCTCCCGGATCACATCCACCCCTTCGGCATCGAGTGCACCGATGCTGTCCAACCCCATATGCTGGGAGAACGCAGCTGGCGAGATTGCGTGCGATTTTCTCGTCTCGGGCCGTTGCGGAGTCCATGCCACCGACTCTGGCACACTCAACGCCCACCGGGTAGAGCACTGTCCCTGTTCACCTCCAGCGAGGTGGTATAGATCCTTGTCCTCATGCGGCTCAGTCTCTGCAGACAATTCCAAGGGGCAGGTCCCGGTCCACTCGTACTTGGCGGAAGCCAGCTATGTGAGCAAGGGTGCGAGATAACCACCTTCGATGTCGAGCAGGCCGGTGAGCAGGCGGGATGGGCGCCAGTCCTCGATGCGCTCTTCGGCGCTCTCCTGGGCGAGGAAGATATCGAAGTCGCGGAGCTGGTCGAGAACCGAGGCTCCGTGAATGAGCGCGCGCCCATGTGCCGGGTCCATGTGACTTAGTGCGATCTCGACTGCGGCGGCTCCCGCCTCCGACTCGACACGCTGACCGTCCTCGGACACGTATGCCTCGCAGATCAGTCGGCAGAGGTCGATCTCGACCGGGCCGAGTACCGCGAACTCGAAGTCCAGTAGAGCGATGATCTCACCACACCAGAGAGCATTCATCAGGGCGAGATCGCCATGATTTACGACCTGACGGGCCAGGGACGAGGCCTGGAAATACTCCTCGAGGATGTCACGGAGTCTCGCCTGTTGGGTGCTGGATACCCCCAGTGCGATACCGGCACTTTCAGCCGTTGTCATAGCGTTGTCGAGTGTTGCCGGAATGTAGCCTCCGTGTGAGGAGGCATCCGCCCTGAGCGACGGGGTCGCGTCATGCACTATCTTCGCTCGAGCCCACAGCTGACGGACCGCCTGCGACGAGACTCATAGAAAGTCCCCGCGTAGTAAGGGGTCGTGCCTCACAGAAAAATCCCCGCGAAATCTTTCTCCCGGGCCACCAGGCACGACGACGATGGGGTCATGGTCGACAAGGACGTATCTATGAGCAGCCGAATCGAGATCACGAAGAACTACGCCACCGCCTACACGCAAGCGCCGAAGAAACCTAAAGCCGCGATCCTCGATACCGTCACCGAACTCACCGGGTGGAACCGCGACCACGCCCGCCAGCAACTCACCCGCCGTACCCGGCAACCCAAAGGACGCGCGAAAGCCACAGTCGCGGTCATCGACAGGCCGAAGACGAAGGCCCGCAAATACTCCTACGACGCGGTCAAGATCTTGCCATACGTGTGCTCGATCGCCGGCGGCATCTGCGGTCAGTACCTCGCCGCAGCCATGGAAGGCCTGCTGGACTGCCTCGAAGCCCACCCACCTGATCCCGGGCAAAGGCCGCTACAACCACAGCGTGCGTGCCAAGCTGTTGGCGATGAGTCCGGCGACCATCGACCGGTACCTCAAACCAGTCCGTGACAAGGATCCCCTGCCTGGGAAGTCAGCGACGAAGCCCGGGAGCCTGCTGCGTAACTCCATCACCGTGCGCAAGGCCGGTGACGAAGTCGACGACGAACCCGGCTTCTTCGAAGTCGATACCCTCGCCCACTGCGGCCCGACTCTCAACGGCGAGTTCGCCCGCTGCGTGAACTACACCGACATGCACACCGGGTGGGTCTATACCCACCCGATGAAGAACAACGCCTCGACCCACGTCGTCGATGCCTGCACACAATTCGTCAATACTGTGCCCTACCTGGTGACCTGACTCGACTTCGACAACGGATCCGAGTTCATCAACCACAACCTCATCGACTGGGCCGCTGACCGCAAGATCTTCTTCACCCGGGCACGCCCGGATACGAAGAACGATCAGGCCACCATCGAGTCGAAGAACAACCACCTCATGCGCCGGTACGGGTTCTCCTACCGCTACGACACCGCGACCGAGCTACAGCTCCTCCAACGCCTGTGGCCGCTGGTCAACGACCGCCTGAACTTCTTCACTCCGAGGAAGAAACCGACCGGGTATTCCACCGATCGTGTCGGCCGGCCGCAAACGCGTCTACGACTCTGCGAAGACACCGTATCAACGATTGCTGGATTCCGGGATCCTCAACGCCCAGCAGAAACAAGAGCTTGAGAAGTACCGGGCAGGTCTGGATCCGGTCGGCCTGGCTGCCGAGATCGATCAGATCCAGCAACGGTTGATCAAGCTCGCCGCGACCAAGACCGCGAAGCTCGAGCGCGAGATCGAGAAGGCTCAGGCCCTACCGGATCCCGCGGGCATCAAAATCCACCACACCCGGGCCGGCTGAGACCCGGTTAGCGGGGGAAATATGTGTGAGGCACAGCCTGCAATTCCCGGGGATCTTGACATGAGGCACTCTGGGGCATCTAGGCCACGAGTTACGGACGGCCGTGTGCGCGAAGCGCACGTCGGCCGCGTGACATGCACGTGTCCACTGAGAAGAAGGGGCTCGCGCTATCGCGCGTGTTGGCCTCGGCAGTGCTGCCTGGCGAAGCGTGAAACGTAGCTTGACCTCGACCGACGCCGACTACAGACTCCATTGCCGCCGAGCTCATGATCAGTCTCTCGCTCCGAGTGTTGACCTGGCCGCGACGGCATAGTTTTTCATAGTGCCATGAACAGAAGCACATGGGCATACTTCGGCTCCTATAGCTTGTCCCTCCTGGGCAACGGCATCGCATCAATCGTCCTGCCTCTTTTGGTGCTCGCGCGAACCGGTGACATCCTCGCCGCCGGGATCGTGGCGAGCGTTACATCTGCAGTGAGCGCGGTGATTGGACTATTCGCCGGCGTGTTAATCGATCGCATCAATCGTCGAACGATCTCGATCATCAGTGATGTTATTTCTGCCAGTGCGGTTGTAGCGCTTCCGATTGTTGACGCAACCGTAGGACTAAATTTAGCTTGGTTCATCGGCTTGGCAGTGTTAGGAGCTTTTGGGGATGCGCCTGGAATGACTGCCAGAGAGGCACTTTTGCCGAAATTGGCTAAGTTGAATAATGAACGCCCAGACACACTTGATCGTCTTGTTGGAACACGCGAGGCTCTTTCTGGTGCGCTCATGTTGGCTGGTCCGGGTCTAGGTGGGTTACTGATTGCCGTTTTCGGCGTTGGATCCACGACTTTATTTGTAACTGCGGCTACGACCCTAACCGCTGCAGTTGCCTCATATGGAATCCAACATAGAGCAGGAGACCCTGACCCTCTGGAATGCGCGGACAAGCATCAGTACCGCTCTCCGATGGTTGCAGTTCTGTCTGAACTCGGTGTGGCTCTACGGTTCTTGTTCTCTCAGCGCCTTATTCTTGGCGCCACCGTGCTTACCGCTTTGTTTGTTGCCACCTCCGCTGCGCTGCAGACGAGCTTGCTACCTGCATTCTTCGCGGCTGAAGATCTTCCCGGGCTCACGGGGCTGGTCGTCGCATGCCTATCCGCCGGAAGCCTGGTCGGGGCCGGTATATACGCTGTGACTGTAGGAAAGATATCGCGACGGACCTGGTTTGTTGTCGGGATGATTGGGACTTTGGTGGGATACATCGGCCTAGGAGTAATGGCAACTCCTTGGCTCGTAATTACCGCCGCTGTGGTTATAGGCCTTGCTGGCGCGCCCGTTTCGGCCGTGATTGGAGTAGCGACAATTGAGGCTACGCCGGACCAAATGCGAGGTAGAGTGCTAAGCGCTCAGAATACTATTACGCTCGCGGCGCCAGCTGTATCGTCTGCCCCAATAGCTGCTGTCGCGAGCAACTGGGGGCTACCGGCGGCAGGGCTTTCTCTGGCAACTGTAATTGGTATCGTAGTTGCGGTTAGCATCGTAACGCCTGCGTTTAAGAACCTCGACAGTGTTCTGCCGAGCACCGACGCAGACGGCTAGTTGTAATTCCCCGCGAGGTTGTGAACGCGTTCAGCTGGGGTGAGACCGCCGATGCCGGTGTGGGGTCGGTGATGATTGTAGTAGTGCAACCAGTCGGGGTAGGTTGCGGCGCGGGCTTGATCACTGTAATAGGTTTGGGCATAGGCCCATTCCTGGGCCAGGGTGCGGTTGAAGCGTTCGACTTTGCCATTGGTTTGGGGTCGGTAGGGTTTGGTGAAGCGATGCTTGACGGTGTCCCC
>NZ_QHLP01000024.1:0-16189 GCF_003185985.1 Auritidibacter sp. NML100628 | reverse complement strand
GGCACGTCGAGGTCTTTCAGATGGCTTGTGTAGGAACTTCCATCATCGGAAGGCCTCGACCTCTATCCAGCTATCGACGCGCCACTTCCCCGAGACCCCCGTCTACACCCTCGATTGTGAAGAGCCGATCTTCCGCAGTGCGGTCTCATCTTGGGGTAGCTCGTGGTCGTACACGCGTTGCCCGTTGGGTGTGAGCGCGCATCCATGATGGGTGGTCTTACCGACATCGAGTCCTAGTGTGATTGCGTATTCGGTTGTCATGACAGGTCCCCCTCGTTCTGCGGTACCAGGGTCGCTGATGTCACGACACCCGATGCTGGCACCCACGATACGAAGAGACCTCGACAAGAGTCGGGCCACGTCCCTATCAGCAGTCAACGCGCGTCCTGGACTCCTGGCGGCAACACCCCCCCGGATCATCGATGACAGGGCAAGAAAGCCATACCAGGGCCAGCCACCAGATCCTCTGGCGAGGACCTATAAATAAATGTAACGGGGCAAGACCATAGCGACCGTAACGATGCTCAACCGTCATCAGCGCACGCCTTTGGAGTACATCGACCAAACATTCCGACGAGGCTCGCAACGAATTGCAGAATGTCTGAGTAGCCCAGCTGATGCCTCTGGCCCGTCCCCGACTACGGTAATCGCTGACTGACTAGATCTGATGGAAGCTGCATGAACCTTGGTTCACAGGCACGAGCACCACAAGCCAAGGACGCGCCGAGCTGGAAACGCTGCCCGGACCATGATGGACCGATTGTTGCAGCTATCAGAGACGACGCCCCGTCCCGGGATAGAGGTAACGCAACCACGCGACCGGATATCTTGTTGCTTAATTCCATGACCATTCTCAGACTGTTGTTGAGACAACAACAGACCCTCGGTTTCAGATCGTAGACGACGGCAACACCATGGGCTTCGTCTTGAGCTTGCCAGCCTAGATGTAATTCCCCGCGAGGTTGTGAACGGGGTGTGAAGTAGCGTCCGGGATAGTGGTGTACGAGCCTCGGTGAGCCGGCTGTTGGAATGACAGTGACGGCCACCGCGTGTTCTTTCGAGTGAACCTCTCACAGCACTCTCGAAAGGAGCCACGACGATGACCGTCACCCCTTCCAGTATCGACCTGAAGGCCCTTCTGGAGAAAGAGGTCCTGCAGGCCTTTCCGGACCTGATTCGGGAACTGCTGCAGATCTTCATCAACACCCTGCTCTCGGCCGAGGCTGACGCGGTCTGTGGGGCCGAGTACGGTGCCGGTGATGCATCCCGGAGCAACCGGCGCAACGGTTACCGGCACCGAGAGCTCGATACCCGGGCTGGGACCATCGATGTCGCGGTGCCGAAGCTGCGGGAAGGATCCTACTTCCCCGACTGGCTGCTGGAGCGCACGAAACGCGCGGAGCGGGCTCTGACCTCGGTGGTGGCCACCTGCTACCTCCTCGGTGTCAGCACCCGCCGGATGGACAAGCTGGTCGGCTCTTTGGGGATCACCAGCCTGTCGAAGTCCCAGGTCAGTGACATGGCCGCCGAGCTCGATGAGCAGGTCGAGGCCTTCGGCACCCGGCCGTTGGATGCCGGGCCCTACACCCTGGTCGCCGCAGACGCGATGGTGATCAAGGTCGGTGAGCATGGGCGAGTGATCAACGTCCACGCGCTGATCGCTACCGGAGTCAACAGCGACGGATACCGTGAGATCCTCGGGGTCCAGGTCACCTCTGCTGAGGACGGAGCCGGATGGCTCTCCTTCTTCCGCGACCTGGTCGCAAGGGGCCTGTCCGGGGTCAAGCTGGTCACCTCTGATGCCCACCCCGGGCTGAAGGCCGCGGTGGCCGCGACCCTGCCTGGGGCAGCCTGGCAGCGGTGCAGGACCCACTACGCGGCGATCCTGATGAGCATCACTCCCAAGCAGCAGTGGCCAGCAGTGCGGGCGTTGCTGCACAGCATCTATGACCAGCCCGGCCCTGAGGCCGTCCATGCCCAGTTCGACCGAGTCGTTGAGGACCTCGATGCCAAGCTGCCCAAGGTCGCTGACCACCTCGCCGCCGCCCGGGAAGACATCCTGGCCTTCACCGCCTTCCCCAACCAGATCTGGCGCAAAGTCTGGTCCAACAACCCCAACGAGAGACTCAACCGCGAGATCCGCCGCCGCACCGATGTCGTGGGGATCTTCCCCGACCGCGACTCCATCACCCGGCTGGTCGGAGCGGTGCTGGCTGAGCAGCACGATGAATGGGCAGAAGCCCGCCGATACCTCTCGCTGGAATCCATCGAAACAGCCCAGGCCCTCGAGCCCACCAGCAGTCAAAAGGTGAGCACCACAGAGCCCACCCTCGAAGCCATCCCCGCCTGAACACACCCTGAAACGAGACCACACCCCGAACACGACTCATACACCACTACTCAGGACTTGACCTGGCATTCGCTTGCTTCTCCCTATGGGCAGTCTCTCCCTCAAGAAGTCTCATACCTCAGGCATAACCCACCAACTCGCGTAGGTGCCCTCGACGGATACCCCACAGATGTGAGAGTGCGACCGTCGAGGGCACCTTTCCGTGAGCCCTCGAAAGTCGGCGGATAGTCCTGTCTTCCCTGTAGTGGGTGTTCAGGGCCCGACTCCTATGCAAAATCAGCGAACTCAGCTACGTGCTGAATACATCGAGGGTGGAACTAGCAGGGAGACAGAGCGCTGCACCTTCGTCGGCTCATAGGCATGAGTTCCTAGGAGTGGCAGGCGGCGAGCCGCTGAAAGCGGGCTAAGATCCTGTAGGGCTGTGGTCAGATAGTGCTTTCTTCGCAAGGCTTGGTCTGCGCCCGGAGGGGAATAGTGGCATTAGTCAGCTGGGGACCACGGCAGAAACCCCGGGACAGTCAATAAGCTTGTTGGTGAGGGAGCCGTCCGTGAGCAAGTCTTTGTAGCGCTTCGGGGCATCGTGGGCTGCCAACGATGGAACTGTCCTACCACGCTAACCCGCGCCTCAACAGGGTTAGCTCCCGGGGATCAGGCTTGCTGTTCTCCAATGGGGTTGCTGACCTGCCCTACATAGATCAGGGATCCTGCGGTGTCTTCAAGGCTGACCATCTCTAGGGTGTTCTTGAGCTGGAGGCGGTTGTGGCAGCACTGGTCGAAGGATTCTGGTGTGAAGTCGATGACTCGACGCCGGCCAGGACTCTGTGCTTGTTGTGCGGCGATGGTTTCTGAGACCAGTGCCCAGAACTTGTCCTCGGGGAGTACGCGGTCGACGTGCAGAAGGGCACCCAGGTGGCGGAGGAAACCGATGAAGACGTCGGTGAAGATTCTTTGGGCGTGTTCGGTGGGGTCTTGGATGCGGCGTAGTTCTCCGAGTTCCGGGGGCAGGGGGCGGTCGCCGAGGATTCCGATCTCTTCTCCGAGGTCTTTCATGAGAACACCAGTGACGACGCCTTCCCGGATGCGGAGGATGAGGTTCTCTCCGTGGGGCATGAAGGCTAGCTCGTGGGCCTCCAGGCAGTGCACCAGGGGCGCGAGGTAGCTGGTCAGATACTGCCTGATCCATTCTTGGGCACTGAGGCCGGAATGTTTGATGAGTTCGGGGGTCACGGCGGTTCCAGCAGCGTCGCGGTGAAGCAACGCGGCCATGGTCATTAGCCGCTCTCCTTGTTCCAGACGGGGAATGGGACTTTCCCGCCAGAGGACGGAGAGCATCTTCTTCTGATCAGACCGTCGTGGTGTCTGGTGATAGACGTCTCCAGTGAAACCGATGGCGGCGTGTTCTCGGAGCACGTCGAAGTTCATCTGTTGGAGTACAGGGTCGGTGCGTACTGTTTGGGCTACCCAGTCGCTGATGGCTGGGGCGAACCGCATGAACTCAGGAGATTGGCCTCTGAGGAACCCCATGTTCTGGATCGACAGCGCGGTCTTGACGTAGGACCGCTGTGGGTTGGAGCGGTTGAACGTGGTGCGGATTGATTGCTGGGGCTGGTAGAGGTCCTCGGCTTCGCCCAGCACGATCAGATCATGTCTTGCGATCTCAGGGGCGAAGGTGATGGCCACCCGGTGTCGGAACTGCCACGGGTGGACCGGCATCAACGTGTACTCGGCGGGGTCAAGGCCCTGATCGTTGAGCTGCTGCTCGAATTTCGAGAGTGTTTCTGTTCCGAGTTCTGAGTTCCAGTGGTGGTTCTCGGCCAGTCCTTTACCGAGGGTGACTTCGGTCTTGTTTCGGCGGGCTGCCAGCCAGAGGTACCGGAAGCGTTGTCCGGTTTCGGGGGCGTAGGCAAGGAAGTCATCGAGACTGAAACCGATGCGACCGTTGGTGGCCACAAAACAGGGGTGTCCTTCGGTCATCGACGCTTCAGTCTGCTGATAGTCACCAGCGGTATCGAGGTCTCTGCGGCCGCGGGCCAGCTGCTCTGCGGTGGGGCCGCCGATGTGGTGCTTATAGGCTGCACTGGCCAGGGTGGAGGCGATCTCCTCCAGATAGGTATCCAGCAGGTGTTCTGGAATGGCGAGGGCAGAGTTGAGTTCAATGATCAGTTCTTGGGCGTTGAGTTCTGTCTTTGCGTCTCCCTGGAGTCGCTGGAGACTGGCTTGGTCGATTTCCCAATGGCTCAGAGCTAGATGCTGAGCCTGGAAGCGGTAGGTGCTCTCTCCGGCTTTCACGCTGAACCACTGCTCTTCTGCGGTCTCGTCGTCGAGCTGCTCAGTGCTGGTCTCTGCATGTGGGGTGATGAGCTTTTCGTGGGCGAATTCGGAGAGCGCTTTGGTCACCAGGTGGCGTTGTGCAACGGCCATAGCTGCAGGTTCAAGGTGATCTGTGAGCCCTGCGCCGGCTGCGGCAGTTTTGTCTTTCTCTAAGACGCTCAGTGCTGCTCGTTTGCCGGGAAGGTCGATCTCTCTGAGGAATTGGAACCCTGCTTCTTGGTTCTTGCGGTGGATTCTGGTGTTCTCGATGTCTGGTTCCACCACGATGCGCCGGGCGCCGGTGTTGAAGCACAGTTCGACTGTGGCTTCCATGACCTGTGTGGTCAGTC
Organism: Auritidibacter sp. NML100628; assembly: GCF_003185985.1. Classification (NCBI taxonomy): domain Bacteria; kingdom Bacillati; phylum Actinomycetota; class Actinomycetes; order Micrococcales; family Micrococcaceae; genus Auritidibacter; species Auritidibacter sp. NML100628. Next base: position 11,179 of record NZ_QHLP01000024.1, on the reverse strand, counting down.
CGTGCTGCCTCAGGGCCGGGTTTTCTGGGGCGGGAGCCACCAGTAGGTGCATGCCGATGTCATCGTCTTCTGCGGCGAAGACATCAGTGAGCAGAACGGCTTGGGGGTTATAGGTTTCGATATAGGCCACCGGTCCGGCCTCGGAGTGAAGCAGCCATCCCTGTTCGTCCTGAGAGTCAGTGATTGCTTGGAGGTATTGCTGGACTTGGCTCTGGGTGTAGTGGAGCATCTGCCAGTACTTGGCCGAAGGATGGGTGAGCCACTGATGCAGCAGCGGCGCATCCCTGTGAGGGTCGATGGGATGCGCGGTAAACCTGTGGGTGAGTTGCCAGGTCGGGGCGTCAAAACTAAGAGTGGTCATCGGGGAAGCTCCTGAGGGGTGTTGTCAGCCAGTGGGCCGAAATGTTGGAACGCTATTTTCCGCTCGATGGGATAGATCTCTTTGCCTGTGATGCAGGCGAGGATGGTCGCATTGCGCCAGGCGCCCATGCCCAGATCAGGGGCGGTCAGCCCGTGAGTGTGTTCCTCGGCGTTCTGGACGAATATGCGTCCTCCAAGAGTGTCCACGTGGTAATCCCTAGTGACAGCGAGCCGGTTTTTGGAGTCTCTGGTGATGAGATCGCCCAGGGGGTTTAAGAAGTGGGGTTCTCTGGGCCGGTAGCCTGTCGCGCAGATGACGTGGCTGGCTTCGCGGCGGAAGGTCGTCTGTGTCTGAGTGTGGCGGAAGACCAGTTCTCGTCGGTTGTCTGCCGAGCGGCTGGTGGCTTCCAGCAGTTCGGTATCGGTGAGCAATGTGGTGGCAATCTGCTCATGTACTGAGTGCTGGTAGAGAGCGTCGTAGATCCGTGCGATCAGTTCTGCGCTGATGCCCTTGTATAGTCCGCGCTGTTCTCGTTGGAGCTGGTCCCGGACGGCTTCGGGCAGGGCATGGAAATGGTCGGTGTATTCCGGGGGGGTCATCTCAAGGGTGAGCTTGGTGTCCTCCATGGGGAAGAACCGCGGTGACCGGGTGATCCATTCGAGTCGATACTGGTGGCCTGGTTGTGTTTCGAGCAGGTCGAGATAGATTTCCGCGGCTGATTGGCCGCTTCCGATGATTGTCAGCGAGTCACCTTCGAGAAGTTCGTCCCGGTGGTGCATGTAGTCCGATGAGTGAATGATTCCGGTGAGGTCATCGCCGAAGACCGGCGGGGCCCACGGTTCTGTACCTACACCGATGACGACGTGCCGAGCCTCGAAGGTGCGTATTCCTTCCGGGGTGATGGCTTGGACGCGGAAGAAATCGGCCTGTTGGTCATAGGTGATCTCTTCGACGTGATGGCCCCACCGCAGGTTCGGCAGATTCTCGGCTGCCCATCGGTAGTAGAGGTCGAATTCACTGCGCAGAGCATGAACATCTTCTCGGATATAGAAGGGGTATAGACGCCCTCGTATCTTGAGCCAGTTCAGGAACGAATACTCTGAGGTCGGATCCGCAAGTGTCACCAGGTCTGCCATGAAGGGCACCTGGATAGTTGCCTCTGGGAGCATCATCCCTGGATGCCAGCGAAACTCCGGCCGTGAATCGAGAAAAAGGGTGCTGAGGCCGTCCACTGGCTGGCTCAAGCAGGCCAATCCCAGGTTGAAGGGGCCGATGCCTACACCGAGGATGTCGTAGGGCTGGGGGTGCTGGGTCATACTGCGACCTCCTCTGGGGCAGGTTTGACCTGGTGGTCCCTGTGCAGCGATTCGGCCACATCGGCGACGTCTTCAAGAACAGCCCTCACATCAGCAAGTGTTGTGGCCGGGTTCAGAAGCGTCAGCTTCAAGCACGGGAGACCGGCGAGGACCGTCTTAGCGATCATCGCCTTGCCGTTGCGCTGCATCGTGTCCCGAATTCCACTGACCATCGCTGCAGCGGTATCCGGGTCGACTCCCTGGGGCTGCCAGCGGAACAACACGGTGGACAGATCGGTGCTGGAACACAGCTGCAGGTCAGGGTGTTCCGTGATGAAAGCATGGGCCTTTTCGGTCAGGTCAAGCACCTGATCGATCGATCTCCCCAAACCGTCAACCCCGGTACTGCGCAGGGTGGCATAGAGCTTCAGGGCGTCAAAAGGTCTGGTGGTCTGCAGGGATTTATCAACTTGATTGGGCTCCTGCGCGCCCTCCGGGTTGAGGTAGTCCGCGTGCCATTCTGAGCCTCGTAGGTCCTGCGGGTACTGAATAACCAGCACCGAACAGGTGATGGGCTGGAAGAACATCTTGTGGAAGTCCACCGTGACGCTGCGGGCCCGTTCGATGCCCTCAAGCATGCTTCGGCGAGTCGCAGAGACCAGCAGACCGCCTCCATAGGCCGCATCTACGTGGAGCCACACACCATGGTCATCGGTGACATCAGCCACATCGATCAATGGATCGATGATGCCTCGGTCCGTGGTGCCGGCAGTAGCGACTACGGCCATGGGCTGGAATCCGGTGCTTTTGGAGCGGCGAATTGCCTCATCCAGCGCTTCCGGGCGTATTCTGCCCTCGTGGTCGACTGGTACTTTCACTGCTGCATCGGCTCCCAGGCCCAGCACCATGGCGGCTTTCTCCACGCTGAAGTGGCTTTCTTCGCTGGTGAACACCACCTGGCGGGACTGGCTCACCGCCCTAGAAACCTGCGGCAGCACCCCGAGTGCGGCTTCTCTGGCTAAGAGAAGAGCTTGCATGTTCGACTGCGTCCCACCCGAGGTGAACACTCCATCACAGGAGGAGAAGCCGACCCTCTTCCCGATCCAGTCGACGACGTGGCGTTCGATGAACGTCCCGATACGAGACTGATCGTAGGTGTCCATCGAGGTATTGACAGCAGCGAGCATGGCCTCGGCCGCTACCGCTGTAATCTCCACCGGGCAGTTCAGGTGCGCCATGTAGTGCGGATGGTGGAACCAGACCGCTTCAGCCAGGAACAGCTCATCAATCTCTCGAAGGGTTCCACTGGGGCCTATGCCTGGGCTATCGAGATTGATCGCTGCCACTCTCGCCTCCAGGTCTCCAGCCGCAGAGTTGGTGGCTGGTTGAGAGCGGCCCTCCAAGTGGCTGCGTATTCGGACTGCTGCCTCACTCATGAGGGCTTCGTATTCACCGGATGATGTGCTGTTCAGTATCTTTGCTGACTCGCTCTGAGGCTCACTCATGAACTTAGGGTAACCATAATGAGAGAGGTTACGTAAATATGACCTATGCTCACACGTTGGGCGCAGAGGGCGGTCGAGACGAGGCTATGGCATGGATGAGCTTCACATTTGTGTCGGACTTATGGCAGGCCTATAATGATTTCGCAAGCTGCCCCTTACCTATTGCTGGCCTGGGCCGCCAGCGGAGATCTTCATGGAGGAAGTTATGAACAGTGTGGTTCGACGGTGGTCAACAGCCGGTGGTGCGGTGGTGCTGGCCGCTTCTTTGGCGGCATGCTCAACCGGAGCAACTGGTGGTGAGGATGAGGACTCTGGTTCCGACACGGGGGTGGCGGCAGCAGAGGATGCTTTCCCCCGCACCGTTGAGCATGCCTTTGGGGAGACCACGATCGAGGAAGAGCCTGAGACGGTGGTGGCCATCGGGTGGATCAACGGTGACATCCTGATGTCTCTGGATGTGGTGCCCGCCGGCATGGGCGAGATTTCCTGGGGCACCAACGAGAACGGCTCCACTGACTGGATCGATGCTCAGCTCGATGAGCTCGATGCAGAGATGCCGACCCAGATCGATGAAGGTGACGGGATCAACTTCAGCGAGATCGCTCAGCTGGAGCCCGATCTGATCGTCAACGTCATCGGAGCCATGAGCCAGGAGGACTACGACCAGCTCAGCGAGATCGCTGATGTGGTGGCCTTCGACGAGGGTGGGGAGAACTACACCACCGGGTGGGATGAGGCGACTTTGAAGATCGGTGATGCCCTGGGACGTCCTGATGATGCCCAGGAGGTTGTCGACCGCGTCTCAGAAACCCTGGCGGGGGTCACCGAGGACAACGAGGTGCTGCAGGATAAGACGATCCTGGCGGGCCGGCTTTCTCCTGATTCTGATTCGAAGGTCGGTATCTACGCGCCCAATGACACCCGGCCGATCATGTTCGAGCACATGGGCTTCGAGCTGGCGCCGGTGATGGATGAGATCGACTTCGCCCCCGGGGAGTTCAGCGGCTCCTTCTCTGCGGAGCGGGCTTCAGAGCTGGAGTCGGATCTGTTCTATACCTGGGCTGATGACCAGGCCCAGGCCGAAGCCATCCCTGAGGACCCGCAGCTGCAGCACATCCCAGCTTTGCAGAATGACGCGATGATCATCCAGTACGACAACCACCAGGCCAACGCCATAGGCACCTCACCGGCGGCTTTGGAATGGCTGGTGGAGGAAAGCGGATTCGTCGACGAGCTCATCGAAGCCGCAGAGAATGCTGAGTCAGCGAACTGAGCTGGTGACCCGCCCTGTTCTGACCAGGAGGCTCTTCTGGTTTCTGGCCCCGGTGGTAGTGGCGCTGGCAGTGTTCCTCAGCCTTGCCGTCGGGGCCCGCACTGTGGTGGTCGGCTTCGAATTCGGTGCGGTCGCCGATGTTCTCCTCGGCGGCACCACAGAGGGCGAGCTTGCCGACACGGTCTCGGTCCGGCTGCCGCGTACTGCGGTGGCGATCCTGGTCGGGCTCGGCCTGGCTGTGTGCGGGGCTGCCATGCAGGGGCTGACCCGTAACGCGCTGGCTGATCCGGGCATCCTGGGTGTCAACAGCGGCGCGGCCATGGCAGTGGTCCTTGGCATCTACCTCTTCGGTCTGGCCGGGCCCTGGGCCTATGTCGCCGCTGCCTTCACCGGAGCCATCGGAGTGGCGATCGTGATCTACCTGGTCTCCGAGAAATCCGGGGACTCCCCGTTGACCGTGGTGCTGGTGGGAACAGCCATCACCGTCGGTGCTGCCTCGGTGATCTCAGCGATCATCGTGCTCAGCCAGGAGACCCTCAGCTCTTTCCTGCTCTGGCAGGTCGGCTCTCTGAACCGCGGGGACTGGGAGATGGTCCTGATCCTGGGAGCAATCGCCCTACTAGGGGTGCTGGTGCTGATCGTTGAAGCCAGAAACCTGGACAACCTGACTCTGGGAGATGAGTCCGCGACCTCGCTGGGGATGAATGTGGCCCTGCATCGCGGGGTCATCACCCTGTGCGTAGCTGTGATCTGCTCCGCGCTGGTGGCCCTTGCCGGGCCTATCGGTTTCGTGGGCCTGGTGGTTCCTCATATTGCACGCAAGTTTGTTGGAGGCAGCTATCTCAGGATCATCCCAGCCTGCTGTCTGCTGGGTCCGATGCTGGTGTTGGGCACCGACGTGATCGGCCGAGTCATCCTGCCCCCAGCCGAGGTGCCCATCGGTGTGGCCACCGCGGTCGTCGGAGCCCCGGTATTCATCATGCTGGTGCGAACCGGCCGTAAACAGGTAGGTGTCTGATGCCCACGGTCACATCACATTCCTCCACACGTAGGCGCCGGGTCGCTGTTCCTGTCCTTGCTGCGTGCCTGACCGTCCTGGTGATGGGGCTCTCTCTTGTCCGGGTCCTGCTGGGTGATTACACCATCGCGTTCGTGGACTTCTTCCGCATCCTCGGGGGCGAAGAGATCCCCGGTGCTGGTCCGGCCCGGTTCATCGTGATGAGCGACAGACTGCCCAAAGTGGTGCTGGGAGTGCTGGCCGGAGCAGCTTTCGCACTGTCCGGGACAATCTTCCAACTGTTGCTGCGCAACCCCCTGGCCAGTCCCGATGTCGTCGGGGTCTCTGCTGGAGCATCCCTGTTTGTGGTCATCGGGCTGGCTTCGTTCTCGCTGAATGGCATCCACCAGGTCGGTGCAGCCCTTGCCGGTGGGTTCAGCTCAGCGATCCTTGTCTGGCTGCTCAGCCGCGGCCGCCGACGCAGCCGTCACGGAGTAGGCAGCCCCCATTCGGTCGGAGCACAGGCCTCCTCCTCGGTGAAGTTCGTCCTTGTCGGCATCGGGGTCTCAGCAGTAGCCACCTCCCTGGTGACCTACATGATGCTGCGCATGCACATCGGCCAAACTTCAGATGCTGTGCTCTGGACCCGTGGATCCCTGAGCATGGCCACCTGGGACCAGGTCCAGTACATGGCAGTGCTGCTGGTCATCTGTGTGGTGCTGCTGTCGCTGCTGGCCCGGAACCTGCACATGCTCTCCAGCGGAGACGAACTGGCCCACGGCCTCGGGGTCAACGTGCCAGCCACCCGCAGAGCACTGCTGTGCCTGGCCGTGATACTGGTTGCCGGGGCCACAGCTCTGACCGGGCCGATCATGTTCGTCGGCTTCATGGCAGGCCCCCTGGTCCGCCTGGTGCTGCGCGGCCGCGACAGTCTCATCTGCTCAGCGTTGGTCGGTGCACTGCTGGTCATCACCGCCGAAGTCGTCGGCTCCATGCTCATGCCACGAACCGTCCCGGTCGGTGTGATCACTGGAATCGTCGGAGTCCCCGTCCTGCTGAGCATCATCCTGACCCGAACCATCAGAAAGACCTAACACCCATGACCACCCTCACCCCCGACACCGGCACACACCAGGAAACTGGGCCCGAGCCGGTTCTGAAAGCCGAGGCCATCACGGTCGGCTACGGCGGCCCGGCCGTTCTCAAAGATGTCTCCGTGGAATTGCCCAGCGGGAAAGTCACCTCCATCATCGGACCCAACGGCTGCGGCAAATCAACCCTGCTGCGCACCTTCGCCCGCCTCAACAGCCTCTCTGGCGGCTCAGTCGAGGTCACTGGCAGACCTATCACCAGCTACAGCAGTAAGGAGTTCGCCCGCACTGTCTCCCTGCTGCCCCAGACCCCGGTGGTCCCCGAAGGCGTCACCGTGGCTGAGCTGGTCGCCCGCGGCCGCTACGCCCACCGCAGAGTATTCGGCGGGCTGACGCGAAAAGACCGCCGCATCATCGACCAGGCACTCGAACAGACTGGGGTCACGGACCTTGCTGAGACTGCTGTCTCAGAGCTCTCCGGAGGGCAGCGCCAGAGAGTCTGGATTGCCATGGTCTTGGCCCAGGACTCGCAGATCCTGTTGCTGGATGAGCCCACCACCTACCTGGACCTGAACCACCAGATCGAACTGGTCGACCTGCTGCAGCAGCTGAACCGTCAGACCGGCAAGACCATTATCATGGTCCTGCACGAGCTCAATATCGCCGCCCGCTGCAGTGACCGCATCATCGCCATGCGAGACGGCAATATCGTAGAAGACGGCGCCCCGGTAGAAGTGCTCACCGAGGCCAACTGTCACGACATCTTCGGCCTCGACGCAGCCGTCCTGCACCCCGAGGAAACCGGCACACCCGTGGTGGTCGGTAAAAAGGGGCGATGAGCCCAAACGGGGAGCTCTTACCCTTCGGTGTATACACCGGTTCCGCCGATTCGCCACGGAGCCATCAGGGAGAAATGTAACGGTATTGAAGGGCGCGGACTACGAGCTGAGCTAGGTTCTCAGCGTAGAGTTTCTCTCTTAGTTTCTTCACATGGGAACGGACTGTCCATACGGTGATGCCCTGGCGTTTCGCGATTTCTTCGTAGCCGTGCCCGTCTGTGATGAGTATGAGAATGTCACGTTCGGCTGGAGTCAAATGGGGAACCACTACGGGCGTATCAGGAAGCAGGTCGCCACTGATCACAGTGTCTTGGGCTAGGCGTTTCAGCAGTCTTGGATCATCTCCCTGAGCGGCAGCCAGAACGATTTTTCGCAAGTCAGCTTCTGACGCAGTTTTCCGAGCGACCGCTAACGCGCCGGCCTCTAGAGCGCGAGCCAGCCCTGGCCCAGGTGAGACCGTGGTGAGCACGATAATACGTGCTTCTGCGTCGAACTGACGGATCTTCTCAATAGCGGTCACGCCGTTCATACCCGGGGACATATTCAGGTCCATCAGCACAATATCGGGAGAGGACGAGCGATACGCCTCGACTCCTTCAGCTCCATCCGATGCGGCGATGACAATCCGGATTGCGGGGTCTTTCTGCAATGCCATGTTGATGGCCTTGGTGGTCCACTTATCATCATCAACCACCAGGACCGAGATCGGCTCTGAGGGAGTGGGGTGCGGGCTAGTCACAGACAGTACTTTCGATACTTGGGCTTATTGATGAGACGCCATAACTTACATTGGGTCGGCTTCGCGTAAGCTTCTGCGGTTGCTTCGACCGATGTTACAAGTGCGGTTGATTGTCCGGGGGAGCTCTTGGGCTCGTAGCGGCGTTTGGGCTTCGGGAGTCGGTACAAGTGTGGACAGCAGGAAGAGCGTGGTAACTAGAGTCTTCATGCCCCCATGAGAAGCCGGTGCTCATGTGTAGAGCATCCCTCATCTGAGGGTCGCCTGTTCGCCTGCGGATGTGATCGGCAGAGTCACAGTGACGGTGAACTGCTGTTCTTTGAGTTGTGTGTGACAGGTTCCACCTAGGCTGCTGACCCTGTTCGCGAGGCTCTCTGGGGCTGGGGCGTACTCGGCAGTAGCGTCCGGGATAGTGGTGTACGAGCCTCGGTGAGCCGGCTGTTGGAATGACAGTGACGGCCACCGCGTGTTCTTTCGAGTGAACCTCTCACAGCACTCTCGAAAGGAGCCACGACGATGACCGTCACCCCTTCCAGTATCGACCTGAAGGCCCTTCTGGAGAAAGAGGTCCTGCAGGCCTTTCCGGACCTGATTCGGGAACTGCTGCAGATCTTCATCAACACCCTGCTCTCGGCCGAGGCTGACGCGGTCTGTGGGGCCGAGTACGGTGCCGGTGATGCATCCCGGAGCAACCGGCGCAACGGTTACCGGCACCGAGAGCTCGATACCCGGGCTGGGACCATCGATGTCGCGGTGCCGAAGCTGCGGGAAGGATCCTACTTCCCCGACTGGCTGCTGGAGCGCACGAAACGCGCGGAGCGGGCTCTGACCTCGGTGGTGGCCACCTGCTACCTCCTCGGTGTCAGCACCCGCCGGATGGACAAGCTGGTCGGCTCTTTGGGGATCACCAGCCTGTCGAAGTCCCAGGTCAGTGACATGGCCGCCGAGCTCGATGAGCAGGTCGAGGCCTTCGGCACCCGGCCGTTGGATGCCGGGCCCTACACCCTGGTCGCCGCAGACGCGATGGTGATCAAGGTCGGTGAGCATGGGCGAGTGATCAACGTCCACGCGCTGATCGCTACCGGAGTCAACAGCGACGGATACCGTGAGATCCTCGGGGTCCAGGTCACCTCTGCTGAGGACGGAGCCGGATGGCTCTCCTTCTTCCGCGACCTGGTCGCAAGGGGCCTGTCCGGGGTCAAGCTGGTCACCTCTGATGCCCACCCCGGGCTGAAGGCCGCGGTGGCCGCGACCCTGCCTGGGGCAGCCTGGCAGCGGTGCAGGACCCACTACGCGGCGATCCTGATGAGCATCACTCCCAAGCAGCAGTGGCCAGCAGTGCGGGCGTTGCTGCACAGCATCTATGACCAGCCCGGCCCTGAGGCCGTCCATGCCCAGTTCGACCGAGTCGTTGAGGACCTCGATGCCAAGCTGCCCAAGGTCGCTGACCACCTCGCCGCCGCCCGGGAAGACATCCTGGCCTTCACCGCCTTCCCCAACCAGATCTGGCGCAAAGTCTGGTCCAACAACCCCAACGAGAGACTCAACCGCGAGATCCGCCGCCGCACCGATGTCGTGGGGATCTTCCCCGACCGCGACTCCATCACCCGGCTGGTCGGAGCGGTGCTGGCTGAGCAGCACGATGAATGGGCAGAAGCCCGCCGATACCTCTCGCTGGAATCCATCGAAACAGCCCAGGCCCTCGAGCCCACCAGCAGTCAAAAGGTGAGCACCACAGAGCCCACCCTCGAAGCCATCCCCGCCTGAACACACCCTGAAACGAGACCACACCCCGAACACGACTCATACACCACTACTCAGGACTTGACCGGGTGTGATTTAGGGAAGACCTCCGGGCAGTATGGGGTTACCACAACTCCTACCTAACCCGGAGGTCTTCATGACTCACGTTAACGCATCTTTCAGCCCGGTGGGGCCTCAACGCATCGCCGGGCTCATTGTTGATGATGGATGACCGATACGCCAAGCCGCAGAACGCTTCCCATGCTCACCGGCTACCGCCAAACGATGGGCAGACCGTTACCGGGCCGCACTGCCCATGACAGACCGTAGTTCCCAGCCCCACACCTCTCCCAACTAACGTCCTGCCAAGACCGAACAAGGAATCATTAACCTGCGGTTTAACCGCAAGTGGGGGCCACACCGGGTCAGCTACCACCTGCGTATCCCACGCTCGACTGTGGGGCGTGTCCTGGAGCGCTACAACATGCCCAGGCTCTGCGATATCGACCAGGCCACCGGGCCTCCCGTCCGCAAGCCCAAACCCAAACGCTACGAAGCCGCCGCTCCAGGGGAGCTGGTTCACATCGATATTAAGAAACAGGGCCGGATCCCAGACAGTGGTGGCTGGCGAGTCCACGGCCGGGGAAGCGAGGGTCACCATGCGGCCCAACGGAACAAGATACAGGCACGTAAAACCGTGCCAGTTCACGGATACCGGTATCGTCACCACGCGGTTGATGACAACTGCCGGGCCGCGTATTCAGAGATCTTAGATGATCAGAAGAAAGAAACCGCAGCCGGCTTTTGGAAGCGAGCTAACGCATTCTTCAACGATCTGGGAAACACTGTCAAAGCGGTCATAACTGATAACGGTGCCTGCTACCGCTCAGCCGCTATTGCCAAGGCACTCGGTGAGGGTGTCAAGCACAAGCGGACCAAGCCATACCGACCCCACACCAATGGCACGGTGGAAAGATTCAACAAGACTCTGGCATCGGAATCGGCTTACCCCCGGGCCCTACACCAGCGAGAACGAACACGCTGATCCCTACCAGGCCTGACTCCATCACTACAATCATCACCGACCCCACACCGGCATCGGAGGTCTCACCCCAGCTGAACGCGTTCACAACCTCGCGGGGAAGTACAACTAGCCAATCGTCTTCGGTGTCGTGCTTTTTTCCGACGACAAAAGAGATCCACGCGCCAATGCGGCTCATCGTAATTGAGAGTGTAGAACCGGTCTGAAGCCGCCGGACTCGAGCAGACATCTCGCGATGTAGTGCGTGAGGTTGCGGAAGCCGAGTGCTGAGCCCCGTAGGTGTTCGAGCCTGCCATT
>NZ_QHLP01000023.1:0-17362 GCF_003185985.1 Auritidibacter sp. NML100628 | reverse complement strand
CTGGGCTACCGCACCCCAGCACGAGCCTGGGCCGACCACCACGAACCCACCACCGCGGACCCACCCGCAGCGGCCTGAAACACAAGAAAAACACCGAGAGACTGTACGAAATCCTTGACACAGCCCAATCAGCACCTCGTCGTAGAACCTTTCCAGCTCCAGGATGGGGTCCCAGCCGCTCCATCGAGGTCGTGGGCACTTGTCTCTACACCAAGAACATTGCCAACGTGCTCGATTTTTCCGCGACAACAATTTGTTCACGCCAATCTTTCCTTGTCGTTGGTGCCAAATCCCGATAATCCGCATGATCCCATGGCGATCAGTGTTCGAAACAACGGCAAGTTGCTGGGATACCTCAGTCGTGAGGACGCTCTACGCTACGGTCCTGAAGCACACTGGTTGGCAACCTCAGGGTATGCGCGCGAAGTTCAGGAATATCTCTTCAGGCAGAGCACTCAATCCCAAAACTGGTACCCCTCCACCGAGATTCATTTCGTCCTCCCAGAGCCGGGACATGGGCTCCCTTGAATCAGTCCATTCCCGATAGCCTCTCTGTCTTGCCTCACGGCGACGTTGCACAGGTCTTGAAGGAGGCAGACCACTTCGAAGTCCTCTGTGATGACGTTCCACCAGCAAAGGGGTAGCGCAGGCCACAGAACTTACCATTCATGCGCTTCGGTCCTCTGAGCTCAGCAACGACTGGAACAGTACCATGCCGTTCTATCCGGTTCCGGTTGCTGAGTCCGATAGCTACGATGTACCGCCTGCTTATCAGTATGAACCGGAACAACCAGCCAGGAGCGATAAGGCCACTCATCAAAAGAGATGGTCCCAGGTCACGTCCCACGATTTGCCAGCTTCGCTCCATCACCGCAAACAGTTCCCCGATTCCTCATTCACTCCTGGGGCTCCAGAACCAATCATCGATTTTCCAGAACCAGCCAATCCTGAACTGATCATTCTTCAACGTTCCAATAAGGGTGATAAGACCGTACGCGTCCTCTTAGACGGTCCAACCGGGGGCCTGACAACGAGACTCGCTACACCGTCGATCACAACAACACTACTGGCACAGACACACATCGAGAAAAGAGTCCTGATGTTCTGCGACGTCGTGGAACCATACGGTTGATCACTCTCCTCATCATTGGAACCGTTCTCCTCGTCGTGACTCCCGATGTGGGGTGGGTTCTGGGCCCGTTAGTAGCCCTGTTTGGTGTTTACGACAAGAACGTGCACAATCGTTAGGCCTAGGTTCTAGAAGACGAAAAGCAATGGGGACAACCGGATTCACACCGCTTGAACGGCCCCCGCAGACCGAGAGGTGTTTGCTTGCGGCCTCGCTGATCAGCGTCAAAGACGGCAAGCCAAGAGGACTCACAACTCGAGATCTGCTGTTCGTTCCGGGCACGTGGTTCCCAAAGCCCAACGCGTTAAACCAGCAGGTGTGCATCTTCGTGAAGACGTTTCGGTGCTGTACAACCACTATTCAAAAAACGATCCATACCAGGGTTGTAGATCCACCGGCAAGGTGCGGGTTTACACCTGTTCTTCCGGATCCAGCCGCTTAATGGTGCGCATCTCTGCGGCCCAGAACTGCGCTATCTTCTTCCGCCGGTCCGAGTCATCGCTCAACAGATCAGCCAACCCGAGTCCACGAGCCAAGTCCAGCGTCGTCTGGATGAAACGACGAGTACGTTCATCGGAGACATCGGCGTTGAGAATTCGCACCGTTTCTGTATAGATGCCACGTGCGAATTTATCTTCCAGTGGCCGGATACGCTCCCTGAGGGCCGGTTCGGACGCAGCGACGCACCAGATCTGCAGGGCGACTTTAAAGACGTCGGAAGCGTAATATTCCAGGACTTTCTCCACGATATGGTCGAAGTCATCTCCCGGGGTGGCCTGCGATCTGGGTGCTTGGAGCCCTGCCTGTTCTCGTTCCTCAAACATGTAGTCGATTGCTGTCAGAAACAGATCTTCGCGGGTCGGGAAATGGTGTTGCAACGCACCACGACTCACCCCGGCTTCTTGAGCGATCAACGTCATCGTCGCACCGTGCCAACCGGATTCTGCCAGGCAACTGATAGTAGACCGCAGGATTCGATCTCGAGTAGCGCGGCTACGATCCTGCTTAGGCTCGTGCGACAGGTGGGACTGTGAGGAAGCACTGGAAGTGGTCATAAGTTTCAATCCTAGACCTCAGCCACCACCGCGCCGGGTGATGACATCATCACCACACACCCGAGATAGAGCTTGAGGGGCGTCAAAATTCTTCGCGCAAAACGTTCTTGCGAATTTTGCCAGTTGACGTCTTCGGCAAGGCTTCGACGAACCACACTCTCTTCGGTGTTTCCACGCCGGACAGGTGGTCGCGCACATGAGACAGAATCTCTGCCTCGACCTCGGAGGCAATCTGTTGTCGCTGTTCAGCACTCACTTCTGAAACGGCAGGAACCTTATCGCTACAAACTACGGCTGTGACGGCCTCACCCCAATGATCGTCAGGTGTCCCGATTACGGTACATTCGATGACTCCGGGGGCATCGGCAACGATTCGCTCAACCTTCATCGACGAGACATTCTCACCGCCGGTTTTGATGATGTCCTTGACTCGGTCAACGAACCACACAACGCCTTCGTCGTCCATGTAGCCAACGTCGCCACTATGGAACCATCCGTGACGAAATGCCTCCTTATTGGCATCGGGCCGATTCCAATACCCCGCGGTGACGTGTGGACCGCGGTAAACGATTTCACCAACCTCTCCGGGAGGTAACAATCTACCGTCTGGAGCCATAATTCGGGTGCGCACCGTTGGGGAGGGCACTCCCCACGACCCGTTCTTACCGTGTCGATGCTCAGTACGTTGAAACGTCGTCGCCGGCACAACTTCTGTTTGTCCCGATCCCAGCACCTTCCGTGCATTCGGCATCATGGCATCCATACCTGCCAAAATCCGTTCGGGCATCTGTGCCATTGCGTACATGGCGGTCTCCATGGATGACAGGTCCCGAGTTTGGCGCTGGTTTTCGGCGATCAGGGCTGCCCACATCATCGGTAGACCCGTGAAAACCGTAACTTTCTCTCGCTCAATGGCGTCAAGAACAGCAGCGGGATCGAACCCTTGCTGAAGCACCAACGTGCCACCCAGAAATAACACGGGCTTAGCGAGGGTGTTCAGCCCCGTGACATGGAACAGCGGCAAACATAACAGCATGGTGCCAGGGTGCTCACCCCAATCCTTTCCGATCAACACCGCATTAGACATCACACCGGTCACCACCGCGCTGTGCGTTGCTAGGGCACCTTTTGGTCGAGCGGTGGTTCCCGAAGTGTAGAGACACTGAACGATGTCGTCACTGGAAATGATGAGTCTCAGTTCATCGTCCACCGGTGTGGCCAAAAGATCTGTCAGATCTACTCGCGCATAGTTCGTCGCCATCGACAATGCAGCCTCGTTCTCGACCGCACCGGTTCCGGTTTCGCGCACAACGACATTGTCAATCGTGACCCCTTCGGCAATCGTTGCTTCCAGCAGGGGTAGCATAGCGTCGTCGATGATGACAGTCCGCACACCGGCATCGTCGAGAATCCAGGCGATATCTGACGGCGTTAGCGCGTAGTTGATGGGTAATGCCACTCGCGCGGATTTGGCGATCCCAAAGTAGATTGCCAGAAAATCCGCGCTATTGGCTACCATGATGGCGACCGGTTCTCCCTGTTCCGGGGCGTCGGGGAGATTAATAATCCCGCGGGCTATCGCTTCGGCATCGTGGTCCAGCTGGGCATAACTGATACGTCGTTCTCCTTCCACAACGGCAATCTGTTGTGGATGTTTCTCGGCGGCGCGGGTCAACGCGTCGCCGACCGTATGACGACGGGCAAGATTGAGATCAACGGGGTCGACGGTACTGGTATCGGGTTTCATAATGTTCACTTCCTGGTGAATGTATGGGTCAGTAAGAAGCAGTAGAGATGCAAACCGCAGGCCAGGATCCAGTAGCGCAGAGCATCGAGAAGAGAGGTTATACCGGATAGCCATCCATTCGGGCAAGCACCTGGAGCATGACCTCGTCGGCGCCACCGCCGATCGAGGACAACCGCACGTCGCGGAGGAATCGGCTCGTCCAGTTCTCCTCCATATAACCCATGCCGCCATGGACTTGTAGCACCGTATCGGCGACATCGCGTAGCAAGCGTCCAGCTACGAGTTTGCCCACGGTGGCTTCCCGAGTAATGTCTGCACCGGCATGAGATAGCCGGCACATCTTTTCGTTGTGCGATCGCAATAGTTCCAGTTGGGCAGAAAGCTCGGTCAACTTGAACACGGGGTACTGGCGAGCGGCAAGGGGTGCCCCGAATAGCTCACGTTGTCCCAAGTATTCCCGGGTCTTAGCGAGCGCCCACTCACTGGCACCGACGGCCGTGAAACACGCCGAGAGACGCTCGACCACGAACTGTTGCATCTGTTGTTGGAATCCCCGACCGATCTTACCGATCGTATTTGATACCGGAACCCTCACCTCATCGAGGTGTAGCTCAACGGTGTCAGAGGAACGATTCCCGAGTTTGTCGAGCGTGCGCGAGATGGTGAACCCAGCAAGCCCTGAGGGCACAATAATCTGCGACATCCCCCGATACCCGCCCTCATCGGACGTCCGGACCAACATGCAGAACCAGTCGGCCTGAGTGCCGTTGGTAATGAAGATCTTGCCACCGTTGATCACCCAGTCGTCGCCGTCGCGACGGGCCTTGGTGGACAAACCTGCGACATCTGATCCGGCCCCGGGTTCTGTCACCGCGATGGCCGCCACTTGTTGCCCTTCAAGGGCCGGGCGTAGATATTGCTCTTTCAACTCCGGACTACCAAAACGGGCCAAGGATGGCGTAGCCATGTGCATCTGGACGTTGATTGCCATCGACACTCCAGCGGTATTCCCCTTGGCCAGTTCCTCGGCGAAGACCATCTGGTACTCCATGGGCGCGCCTTCCCCACCGTCTTCTTCGGGATACCCCAGCCCTAAGTACCCTGCTGCGGCCAACTTAGGAAACAGCTCGTGGGCGTCGAAGACTCCGGCGTCCTCCCACTGGTTCATTCTGGGGACAATTTCCTTGTCGCAGAACGATCGGACGCCTGCGCGAAACTGTTCGAGGTCAAACTGGTCAAGATCGTCTGGCTCTTCGGTCATATTCGCCTCTCTGACGCCAACGACATGGTGGCTTACACCGGTTACACCGTGTCTATCGTGATGCAGGTCACATTAGCACCCTTAATGAAGAAAAAACAATCACGCTTGCTTGTTGTCAAAAAATGTGCCAACATGTGGTCCACGACTCGTTCGATCCGCTCCCACGGGAAGGCACGTGAGCATGGACTCCGAGCACATCAGGAACAATCCCTTACCCACCCGAACTGGCCACTGTCCTCGTGGTGTTGCGAATGCGGACGCTATCTTGGCTGACAAGGATGGCCCGGTGGTGAGGATCGGTAATGCTTCCGGGTTCTATGGGGATCGCTTCGCCGCTTTCGACGAAATGGTTCGGGCCGGCGTGGACGTCATCACCGGTGACTACCTTGCAGAACTCACGATGCTGATCTTGGCCCGGCAGAAGGCAACGGATCCCACCACAGGATTTGCGCGCACGTTTTTGTCTCAGCTGAAGCACTCGCTGGAGGCCCTGGTTGCCACCGATGCCCGTGTAGTCGTCAATGCGGGCGGGATGAATCCGTCCGGGCT
Source organism: Auritidibacter sp. NML100628 (assembly GCF_003185985.1). Taxonomy (NCBI): domain Bacteria; kingdom Bacillati; phylum Actinomycetota; class Actinomycetes; order Micrococcales; family Micrococcaceae; genus Auritidibacter; species Auritidibacter sp. NML100628. The sequence goes on along the minus strand of NZ_QHLP01000023.1, from coordinate 11,621 downwards.
AGCTGAGGCGATCAATCAAGTGGTGACGAAGACCGGAGCTGAGCTTCCGGTGGCCTATGTGGACGGCGATGACCTGACTGACCGCAGTCAGCAACTCGGTTTGGGCCAAGCACTAGCTGCCAATGCCTACCTGGGTGGTTTTGGCATTACCTCAGCCTTACGGGCAGGGGCACGGATCGTGGTAACAGGGCGGGTGACCGACGCTGCGCTGACCACAGGTGCAGCTGCCTGGTATCACGGGTGGGAACGGGATGATCTTGATGCCCTGGCCGGGGCGATGGCCGCCGGCCACGTCATCGAGTGCGGGATGCAGGCCACCGGTGGAAATTTCTCCTTCTTTACCGAGATCCCCGACTTGATCCGTCCCGGATTCCCCATCGCTGAGATAGCCACCGACGGTAGCTCGGTGATCACCAAACCCGTCGGCACCGGTGGTGCTGTCACCGCAGAGACGGTGATCTCCCAGTTACTGTACGAGGTGGCCGGGGCCAGATATCCCGGTCCGGATGCCACCCTGCGACTAGATTCCATCACGGTCACCGATCTCGGTGCCGATCGAGTGGCGTTGAGCGGAATCCTCGGTGAAGCCCCACCACCGACTCTTAAGGTGTCAGCTACCGAACTCGGTGGATTTCGACAGGAGATGACCGTCTATCTCACCGGCCTGGACGTCGATGCCAAGGCGAATCTGATTCAAGCGCAGTTCCACCACGCCCTGAACACCGCAGGATTACCGATGCCGCAGCAGTTGCAATGGACGTTGGCGCGCACCGATCACTCCGATGCGACCGTGCAAGAGGAAGCGAGCGCCCGCCTGACCCTGGTCGCTCGCGACAATGACCCCCAGGTGGTGGGACGAAAATTGGCAAATATTTTTGTCGAGATCGCACTGGGTAGCGTTCCCGGTATCTTCTTGTCTTCTCCACCTAAAGAAGCCGAAGTGTATGGCCGGTTCCGTCCGGAATTCGTTCCCCAGACCATCCCAACTCACCGCGTGCATTACCCCGACGGGTCGGCAGAAGTCATTGTGCCACCTGAACGCACTCTGCGACTTGAACCCACGGATCTGGACGAGCACTCCCCTGCTACCGGGCAGGGACCCACCATCACTCAGTCCTCGTCCGATGCCACGGAATCCTCTGTTGCGTTGGGCCGATATTTCGGTGCCCGTAGCGGCGATAAGGGCGGGACGATCAATGTTGGTGTCTGGGCCCGTAGCAACCCGGGCTGGACTTGGCTACGCCAAGAGCTCACACCGGAACGACTGCGAGAGTTGCTCCCAGAATTTCGAGATCTCCCCATGGACCGTGTCGAGCTGGCCAAGCTACGGGCGGTGAATTTCGTCATTCACGACGCACTCGGGGAAGGCATCGCCTTCGGTGCCCGCTTTGATGCACAGGCCAAAGGTGTGGCCGAGTGGTTGCGCAGTCGTCACGTTTCACTACCGTCCGACGTCACGGAATTTTCGGGCCTCGACGATAACTTCACGACCGGATTCGGAGTATCCTCATGACTCGTCTCATCAGCACCATCGACACTTCCTCCCCGGAGTTCCAGCGGAGCGAAGAAGCGATGCTGCACAAAATCTCCGAGATCGATGCGGTCTTCGAGCAACTGGCTGCAGCCGGTGGTCCGCGTGCCGTGGCCCGTCACCGCCACCGCGGTAAGCTCACCGCACGAGAGCGCATTGAGCTCCTCATTGACCGCGACAGCCCCTTTCTTGAGCTTTGCGCCGTCGCGGCCTGGGGATCAGATTTTCCCGTCGGAGCCAGCATCATTGGTGGCATCGGAACCGTGTGCGGGGTTGAATGCGTCATTATTGCTAACGACCCCACGATTGCCGGCGGTACGTCAAATCCATTCACGCTCAAAAAGCAACTGCGCATCATGGATATTGCGCTGAAAAACCGGCTTCCGCTGATGACCTTGGTCGAATCAGGCGGGGCGAACTTACCGACACAGAGTCAGGTCTTTATCCCGGGGGGTGATTCCTTTTGGCGACTAGCCCAGCTGTCTAAAGAGGGCATCCCCACGATCTCAATCGTGTTTGGCAACTCGACTGCGGGAGGCGCCTATCTCCCGGGCATGAGTGATCACGTGATCATGATCGAAGGCCAGTCGAAAGTCTTTCTTGGCGGACCACCACTGGTGAAGGCCGCCACCGGCGAAGTGAGCGACGATGAATCACTGGGTGGAGCCGGAATGCACGCGCGGACCTCGGGGCTTGCCGATTATTTCGCTCACGACGAGCAAGACGCATTGCGTATCGCACGCCGTGTTGTCTCCCGGCTCAACCACCGCAAAGCAGGCCCCGCGCCTGCCACCTCGATGCCACCGGTCTTCGACGAGGAAGAGTTGCTCGGCATCGTGCCCGATGACCTCAAGATTCCATTCGATCCGCGGGAGGTTATTGCCCGGGTCGTTGATGGGTCGGATTTTGATGAATTCAAGCCTCTTTATGGTGCTGGCATGGTAACCGGTTGGGCGAACATCCACGGTTACCCGGTGGGCATGATCGCCAACGCCAAGGGTGTGATTTTCAGCCAGGAAGCACAAAAGACCACCCAGTTTATCCAGATCGCCAACCGGCAAGCCACTCCCCTGGTGTTTGTACACAATACAACCGGATACATGGTCGGTCGCGCCTACGAGGAGGGTGGGATCATCAAACACGGTTCGATGATGATCAATGCGGTGTCCACCTCCACGGTTCCCCACATCTCTGTGCTGATCGGGTCCTCGTATGGGGCCGGCCACTACGGGATGTGCGGCCGTGCCTTTGACCCGCGTTTCCTCTTCGCCTGGCCCTCGGCCAAATCGGCAGTTATGGGTGGCGCCCAATTGGCCGATGTGGTGACCTCCGTGGCGAAAGCTTCGGCCCAAGCCCGTGGTACACCCGTCGATGTCGACGCGCTGGAACATCGCCGAGCTGCCATCGAGCAACAGATCGAAGACGAATCTCTGCCACTGTTTCTCTCGGGTCTCGTCTACGACGATGGGATCATCGACCCCCGAGATACCCGCACGGTGCTGGGGCTGTCGTTGTCGGCCATTGCGAATAGACAGGTCGAGTCCGATCGGTCTTACGGAATTTTCCGGATGTGAGGAACCACATGACTGTCCAGACCACAACACGCCCGATCACCCGGGTGCTCGTCGCCAACCGTGGGGAAATCGCTCGACGGGTCTTCGCCACATGCAAAGCCCGCGGGATCGGAACCGCAGCGGTATTTTCCAATGCGGATGCCCATGCTCCGTTCGTCGCCGAAGCCGATCTTGCCGTGCGTTTGCCGGGTATCGCCCCAGCAGACACCTACCTGCGTGCCGAGCTCATGATTGCGGCCGCCCAGAAAATGGGCGCCGATGCGATTCACCCCGGCTACGGGTTCCTGTCCGAGAACGCTGGCTTCGCCCGAGCTGTTATCGAGGCCGGATTGATCTGGATCGGTCCGGATCCCGCTTCTCTTGAACAAATGGGGTCCAAAATCGAGTCCAAACGCCTCATGGAGCAGGCCGGCGTACCGGTCTTGACGGATCTCGACCCCGAATCCATCACCGAAGCTGAGTTACCGGTGCTCGTCAAAGCCTCAGCAGGTGGTGGCGGTCGCGGGATGCGGATTGTGGAACGTCTCGATGAGCTTGCTGACACCGTGGCCTCGGCCTCGCGCGAGGCCGCCAGTGCCTTCGGCGATCCCACGGTTTTCTGTGAGCGCTATATTCCTACCGGGCACCATATCGAGGTCCAAGTGTTTGGTGACCGGGCCGGCAACGCCTGGGCAATGGGAGAACGAGAATGTTCGATTCAGCGTCGCCACCAGAAGATTATCGAAGAAGCGCCCGCTCCGCTGGTTGAACGCCGGGGCGCGCGAATGCGTGAACGTCTCTATCAGGCCGCTCGCAACGCGGTGCAACGGCTGGGGTATATCGGAGCAGGAACCGTTGAGTTCTTGGCCGACGAGGACGGGTCCTTTTACTTCCTGGAAATGAATACCCGTTTGCAGGTCGAACACCCGGTGACTGAATGTACCACCGGGCTCGACCTCGTTGGGTTGCAGTTGGACATCGCGGTCGGGGCAGAGCTGGTCGGTGACGAACCCCGGGCTCAGGGACATGCCATTGAAGTGCGGCTCTACGCCGAGGACCCCACGCAGAATTGGTCGCCCCAAGCCGGACCGATCCGAGAGTTCTCGGTGCCGGAAGTGGACGCTGTCTTCAACAACCCAGCACCCGGACACCCGGCGATTCGTCTCGATGCTGGTGTCCAAGCCGGAGATGTGATGGGCACCGATTACGATCCGATGATCGCGAAGATGATTGGTGTCGCCCCAACTCGGCACGGTGCCGCACGCAAACTTGCCTCAGCTCTGGAAAGGATGGTGTGGGACGGCCCCGTCACCAATGCCGACCTGCTCGTGGGCATCCTGGGCGAAAAGGATTTTCTCTCGGGGCACACCGCCACCTCCTACTTAGAGGATCATCCTGCTGTGTTCACGCCGGCCACTGACGAGACCACCACAAGGTTGTTTGCCGTGGTGGCAGCCATCGCTGCGGCGGCAGCTGTGGCCGAAGGCGCTCCCGCGTGCCCCGATGGCGTGGTGGTGCTCGGCGCACCAGAGAACGCAGACCAGGCATTGGCCCGTCACATCGCCGAGGAGAATCCGCGACCGCGCATTGGTGGGTGGCGGTTGTTCCACCCCGACTGGCGAACTCGCGCCTTCCTTCTCGGTAGCCAGGAGATCTCCATCGACTATCGCCAACGTCGGTATGGCTGGGAAATCTCCCCCAGCTCGGTGCCTGACGTTAACAGCGTGGAGGTCGTCTCGGCATCCTCGGCTGTCGTCAGGCTGCGCATCGACGATGTGGAGCGACGTTTCGTCGTGTCACGAACGGGCCGTCAAGTGATCGTCACCGGATCCGAACGGTCCGTAACGCTCACTGAGGTCGAACACTTCACCGATCCGGAGACGGTCTCTGCACCGGGCAGCCTAATCGCGCCCATGCCAGGCACCGTGGTACATATCGAGGCAACAGTTGGTGACGCCGTGGTGGCAGGCCAAGAAATCCTGTGGGTGGAAGCTATGAAAATGGAGCACGCCATCACCAGCGATGCTGATGGCATTGTCGAACAGCTCACGGTCAGTGTCGGTGATCGTGTTGACGTTGGTGCCGTGCTGGCCGTAATTGTTGCCCAGAGTGAAAAGGAGGCTGTCACAGCATGACGAGCGTGGTCTATACCCTCGAGGGGTCAACGGCGACCCTGACACTCGATGCACCGGAGAATCGCAACGCGATCAACCAGGCACTCCTGCAGGGCATCTCTGAGGGGTTGGACCGGGCCAGTGCTGATGATTCGGTACGCAGTATCGTGCTGACTCACACCGGTTCGGTGTTCTGCGCTGGTGCAGATCTGAAAGACCACTCCTTAAACGACACCGAAGGTGGCACGCCGACGACGGGCGCTTCGGCTGCGAACGCTGTCATCCGTGAGTTGCTAACATGCCCTAAACCGATCATCGCAGCGGTCCACGGTCATGTCAGGGCCGGTGGAATGGGCTTTGTGGCTGCCTGCGACTTTGTCGTCGCGGGTCCGCAGTCCACTTTCGGGCTCACCGAAGTGCGGATCGGGGTCGTCGCCGCCATGATCGCGCCCGTGGTCTTAGCCCGGCTTGGTGACCGAACCGCAGCAGGTTGGCTTCTTCGGGCACGCACCATCACCCCAGACGAAGCGCTGTCAGCAGGCTTCATTTCTCATGCCATCACTGACACCGATGGTTCTGTTGCCGGCACGGTCGAGGAGATTCTGACCGACTTACGCAAAGCTGCTCCGGCAGCGCTGGAAGCATCAAAGATGCTGGTCAACCGTCATGTTCTCGAGCTTATGGATACCCGTGAGCAGGACATGGTTGAGCTCTCCCAGCGCTTTTTTGCCGGAGATGATGCCAAAGCCGGGATGAAGGCGTTTCTGAACAAACAACATCCGCCGTGGGTCCTGGACGCCTGATCCCACGATGCCTAGTCACCGATCATGGCCTGATCACCCAGCTCGCTACTGGCATACGCTGTGACGTTCAACTACTAGTTGTGAAGATGGCTGTGAACTGATCATTTGGAGTCAAAGCACCGAGATTTCCGATATCAGCGATAACGGGGACCAACTGGACCGGTCAATCTGTGGTATTTGTCAGCATCTCCATGCCCTTCGAAGATCCAACCAGCGTCCACTCAGCATCCCGGCTGTACACCGGATCGGACAGGCTTGCCCCGACCGCAGTCCATGAGCGTGTCCCCCAGACGCTGAAGTTGTCCCTCGACACCTGCGCTCCCCGGGCACGTAGACCATATCCCCAAACAGTCATGCCACCACCGAGCCAGCCCGCCCCCGAGCAGGCTACCCACTTCGGCGAAACAACGAGGTAGGAATGCCGAGCACCCATTGGTCGTTGCCGTCGGTCGTGATGGGGCGTGGCAGAAATTTCGAGCCGACATCTGCCCACATTATCCGCTCCTCAAACAGGCGCGTCGAAAGCGTTCCACCATCGGCCGCTACGGCGCCTAGCAACCTTATCGAGATCTCTCACGGAACTGACCTCGATAGTGCAGAGCACCTGTGGTCGCAGAGGCGCATGGATTCGTGATGGCCCGCGATGATACGGATCTGCGCATCTTTGATGCATGGACGGGCTATGGGGTCGTCGAGTGACGGTGGGTCACCTACACTAGTTGGCATGTTGTTTTACGGCACTGCTTCACTGCGTCTGCGCCGCCGCTAACGGCGGCGAGCACACGCCCCGTTGTTGCTCCTGCCTCCGGAGAAATCACCCGGCCGGGCGGTTTATTCATCGTGCCCGGCTCCACAACCACCACGGAGCAAACAGTGCCTACCTATCACGGTGGCCGTCATGAGTACGGCCAAAACTTCCTTACTGACCCATCAATCATCGCCACGATAACCCGACTCGTGGCAGCGACCAAAGGCCCGATTATCGAGATCGGCCCCGGTGATGGAGCCCTCACCACGCCACTGGCCCAGCTGGGGCGAGCGGTCACTGTCGTCGAGATCGACCCTCAGCTCGCAAAGCGTTTGGCAGACCGTCTCCCGTCACATGTGGAGGTCATTAATGACGACTTCCTGACCTACCGGCTTCCGCCATCTGCGCAGGTGATCGTCGGCAACCTGCCATTTCACCAGACCACCGCCATACTGCGACGCATGCTGCACGCCCCAGCATGGAGTGAGGCGATCCTGCTCGTACAATGGGAGGTTGCCCGCCGCAGAGCGGGCGTTGGCGGTGCCACAATGATGACCGCACAATGGGCGCCGTGGTTCGAGTTCAGGCTAGACAGTCGTGTTCCCGCTCGCGCGTTCACCCCACGTCCGAGCGTGGACGGTGGAATCCTCACCATCCAACGTCGCGAACACCCGTTGTTGTCCCCGGCACACAGACGTCAGTTCCGCGCCTTGGTCCACCGTGTCTACACCGGACCTGGACGCGGGATCGCCCAAGTTCTGGCACACAACACGACGCTCGGCTCACTGCAGACAGTCAAAGCGTGGCTAACACGCCACCAGGTGAGTGCCACCGACCTGCCGAAAGACCTGCCGGTCCCGGTATGGGTGGACCTGTTCAAAACCGCACGCTCCTCGCCACCGCGTCACCGCGCACCGTCCTCTTCCACAAGGCGAGGCCGATGAGTATCAGACCCTTGCGACGACCCTTAGCTGAGGAGAATGCAGCAAGCCATGCCGACCCGACTGAGACAGCCACACATCGTGTAGCACGCCTCCTCTGTCAAGATCCCACCCAGGACTGGCGACTTCGTGACCTCGCCGACCGTGTGCACCTATCGATCTCGCAGCTGGGCAGGGCCTTCAGCCAGCGCTTTGGAATGTCGCCCATTCAGTACCTGTCTCACGTTCGAGCCCAACGCCTTGCTGAGCTCTTGGTGACGACTGACCTTCCGATCGGTGTCGCTATGGCACAAGTTGGGTGGCATAGCCGTGGCCACGCGGCACGTCAGTTCACCGCGATTGTTGGGGTCAGCCCATCCGCGTATCGACGCGCCGCAACCCAGCGAGCAGACCTAACACGCCCGTGCTGCGGACAGTGCCGGGAATGATCCCGGTGACACCCACACAGTATCCGAGCTCTGGCGGTGCCAATAGACCGGTTGCTGGCATGGCCAGTCGGGTGCCGGCTTGGGCATGCGTTTGACCGATGCGCGGAACGCTACCTTGCGTTCCGGAGCATCCTTGACCCGTTGGGACATCCCACCGTCGTGATCTTGCCTGCGCTGTGTGGTCGAGGATGCTCGAGACCTCACCGCTGTCACCTGCGAAGCGGACCTCAACGACGACGTGAACATCTTTGACGAGCTCGCGGAGGTTAGGTGCCACAACAGTCCCCGCTGACGGCAAATCCCCTCAGTCATGATGCGCTACCAAATGTATGCTCGAACGCTCTCCAGGCGTTGTCGAGATACGGTCTGCGCGATAGCGGATCTCTGAGACCGAAGACGACGTCCTCAAGCCACCTGCACCGGGCGTGGAAGCGGATGCGATGTAGCTCGTCTTCAGTCAGAGGCCCGTTCAGCGCTTCCCCAATGTGACTGGCCGCCTCAGGCCCCAGGTCCCGGTAGATGGATCCAATGTCACGGGCAGGGTCGGTGAGCGCCGCATCGGTCCAATCGATGATGCCAGTCACTGTTCCGTGGTCATCGACGAGAATGTGTTCGGCCCCCAGATCGTTGTGCTGTGCGATAAGGAGCGACCGTGTCGGCGGGGGCGGCTCGTTCAGGAACGCGCGAATGAGACGTCCCTGCCTCGCACTTAGGTGACCACGCACCGCTCGGTAGCTACGCACAGCGTCCTGATGCCAGGCGTGATATGGATACCGATCAGCCGGCAGTTGCGAAGCCGGCAGAGTCCGGCGAAAGGCCGATAACGCATCGATGATGGCCTGCCGAACCTTCGTCGAGTCCCGCTTTCGTCGACGAAGCAGTGGCGTGCCAGGAAGGCGCCGGTAGACAAACGTGCCGAGTTCGGCCTCATAGAGCACTGGTATCGGGATTGGGACCGAGGTGACGTGCGTGAGCGTATCGAGCAGGTGAACTTCACGGTTGACGGCCTCATGGTCAGCCGAACACCGCACGATGTATTCCCCGACAGCGATGGTCGTGTTCTCTGCTCCCCAGGCGAGGAGGACTGGCTCGTCGTTGGGCGACCAGAGGTCATGCAGTTTTCCCAGCTCCGCCAGGCGGGCGCGGTCCTCGGGGGTCACTGCGGACATCGCGGTCGCGCTGTCGCGTCTTGCTGACGTCGAGAGACGTCGAAGACCCACCAGAGGCTTTGTGCCAACGGCACCGTTCCGCCACCGAGGAGCGCAACCCACACCAATTGCAGGTGGCTGGCAGTACCGAACCCGATCAGCACTGCGATCAAACCCGAGATGATCACGGCTGTCAGCATAATGACCTTCGGAACCGCATCTCGGCGAGTTGCCGTCCGAGTCGCGAGATATATGAGCTCGCCCCCTTGCAACAGTCCGATGGCGACAACTGCGCCGAGAGCGAAGGCGAGCACCGCGAGTGGGACCCGGTGAGCGTGAGCAACGAGCACGAAAGCAATCGTCGCGGTGACTAGCGCGACTGCATCGATGCCTGCCGCGCCCATCCTCCACCCCATCAGCTCGCGCTGCAGCTGTCGCTTTCGGGGTACAAAGTCTCAGGCCCGATCGGTGTACCAGCGCCCGACCGCGATGCCGATAGCGCAGGTCGTTCGCGGTGCCAGGAGGGCCGGGGGTAGGTTGTTATTAAGTAGCCAAATCACAGCTCCGAGTGCAACCGCCACGGGGATTGAGCCCAGGCGTGCGAACCACCATCCGCGGATGTAAACAGCTCGTGCCTGCCCGATATGTATCGGATGCAACAGCTGTCTTTCAGCCGGAACAGGGAGCTGGATTTGTTCTTTCATGTCGTTCATTCGATCCTCTAAGGGGAATGGTCCAGGTAGTCCTTGTCCGCCTCGGGTTTGGCAAGCTCGTAGACTTTTTGCCGAACCACGCCGATCGCGCCAGCGACCGTGACGGCGCTAAATTCCTCGAGCATTGCCTCCACACAGACAGACCGAATGCTTGCAGCCCGTGCGACAAGGTGGGACATCAGTGCGCTGATCTCCACTGCGAGAACAGCGACCGCTCGTGGGCCACCGAACTCGTCTGCCCACCGGTCATCGTCTGAGGTGGCAACCGCATAAAGACGGTCACCAGCATCGCACAGGTGCGATTCCACCTCGTCGGGTCGAACGCCTGCGGCACGAAACCGTTCGACAACCTTGTCCATAACGTGTTGTCCTTCCCTCTGCCGGTGCGCCAATACGCGCACCCACTCGGCTCCGAAAGCGTCATCCGGGGTCTTGTCACCCCTGGGGTTACTCCTCATGCCTCTTAGCACGGCAGGTCGTCATTGCCCCGTCAACCCTGGGGTGAAAAACCGGCGCGGCAGGTACTGATGTGCCTGTTGGTGCAGAGCTACACGCAGACCTCGAGCATTGCGCGTCCGAGGTGGTGGTACACCCCTGCGTTCCCGGCAGCATGGGACGCTTGGTGATGTGATCGAGCGGAGTTGCGTCACCCGGCCATCACCGTCAGGAATCCGTCACCGTGGTCGACACGAGCAAGATTCGAGAGCCATGAGCACGCAGACGGCGCGAAATCGGTGCGGGACGACGAGCGTCGTCGCCCGTCCGTAGCGGGTCGAGCTCGGAAGCGTCGAACTCAGCCTTCCTCCCAGCGTGGTGCCCTTCGTTCGGTGGCCTGCGATGAGGTATCTGCCACGTCGGCGCTGTGGGGCCCAGTTGACCGAAAGCATACAGAGCTGCGGAATCACAGGGGGCCTGAGGGCTCAAGGTGTTCGCTGGCGAAATCCAGAAGCCTCCGAAATAGTCGCGGAGGTTCGCGGGGAACTCCCAACGCCGCAAACACGCCGGTCTCAGTCGCCGAGTCTCCAATCTGTACCTGACTCGAGAGACCACCAAGGATGGTGCCGAAAACCCAAGTGGCCGACGCTATCGGCGATGTTTCAAACGATCTTGTAAGCAACCCGACGCTCAGGCCGTGTGGGACCAAGCCCGTGACGTCGTTGAGTTTTGCCAGCAGACATTCCCCCATGTGGCGGATTACCTGGAGGAATCCCTCGACGATCTGTTGGCGTTTACGAATGCGCCAAAAAGCGGTGTGGACGAAGGGGTGGTCAAACAACCCCACCGAAAGGCTCAACCGGGAGATCAGACGCCGCACCGACGTCGTGGGGATCTTCCCCAACCGCGACGCCGTCGTGCGTCTGGTCGGGGCGGTACTCGCCGAGCAACACGAGTGAGAAGGATCCAACAGAAACGCTACATGTCACTGACTAGTCTCGAGCAGACCAAAGGCATTGTGGCGGCCGGCACGATCGATGCCGCCCCAGCAGAAGGAAACGAGGTCGCCGCATGATCACACCCGTTACATTCATTTGTAGGTCCTCATCAGAGGATCTGGTCGCTGGTCCTGGTATGGTTTTTTTGCCCTGTCATCGATGATCCGGGGGGTGTTGCCGCCAGGAGTCCAGGACGCGCGTTGACTGCT
>NZ_QHLP01000022.1:0-28030 GCF_003185985.1 Auritidibacter sp. NML100628 | reverse complement strand
ACGCAGCGATCATGTGCCTAGCCCGGCGTCGACTAAACGTCATGTACGCGATGATGAAAACAGGCACCCTATACGAACCCCGCACCCCGACCGCGGCTTGACAAACACCATAGGGACACCCCCCACGAAACCGGAGGCTTCAGACGTCTCCCACACCCTCGAATACGATGAGCCCCTACATGCGATGAACCTGTTGTCGTCAGCAGGCGCAGTAATCGATTCGCGCGTTATTCCTGTGAACGGATACCTTCGGCCGACGTTTTCAGCAATAGTCACGACAGATTGCTGAATACGTTGCCGGAATCATTTCTGATCGTTCCCCCGATAGGTCGAACTACTATGTCTCATCCGGCCCATCCTCACCATTGGATGGCTCAGCGGGAGAATCATAGTTACTGTAGGTGTCACTCTTGACATTCGAGGGGTTCATCTCTCGCAAGGAAGAGTAATCAACACTCAAGGAATCACCATCCACCACAACTGAAAGCGCCTCATCCGTTACACTCAGTGGGGTGAATAGATTGAGGGTGGTGGAACTCTCTTCCCAGTCTTCGTCACCCTCATCACGGTATTCGTACTCGATCTCAAGCTCCGCGTCGACGGTGACAAACAAGTCGCCAGTAAGCTCCTCGGCAGGAACCTGATCATCGCCTAAGCTATACCCTGAGTCGTTATCGGAGTTCAACCGGATCGTGGGACCTTCGCTCCAGTTACGCGAGACAATGCGGGTGGCCTCGTAGATGGTTGACTCATAGGAAACTGCCTCACATTCAGGCACCACAATCACGTTCTCATTGGTCACGCAGGAAGCCAATCTGGATTCGACGTCAGCGACCACATCCTCGATCAGCTGATCGGTGTATTGCTGTTCAAAGTGTACGATTTCAGCGGCTGTCGGATCTGATGTCTCCGCAGTGACGGTGATGGAAATATCATCACCGTAGAAGACATAGGTGCTACCTTCAGGCGCCTGGAAAGTATAGGTACCGGGGAGGGCCGGCATCATACCTGGTTCATCTAGGCTGGGGACGTCGACATCACCATCCTGGGGTTCATCCGAAAAGTAGTCCGAGTCCTCCGGGCTGGGTCCCTCGGAAATCTCCGTTCCTTCTGTCGCAGGTGACAGCTCAGTCTCTACACCGTTAACTTCCAGCGTAGAGGGGCCCTGGCTCATGTAGACGTAACTCCACGGTGCAGAGGTTATCCTCCAGTCGTCGAAGAGGACTGCCTGGTTACCCTCGGCGGTCAGTTCCACAGTGATCGGATATTCCCGGCCGTCCTGAGTCAAAAACGCTTCGACCGTGACATTCCCAGCATCGTCTTGTTCACCAACCTCACCGATGCGGTATCCGGTAGGACGATTCTCGACTGCCGCATAAACTTCATCATTCAGCAGGCCTCGCCGATCATTAGTCACATTCGGGTCGGCCAGTTCCACCGCGGTCGAGGCTTCACCGTCTACCACGGCTTGCAAGTATTCCTCCACTTTCTTATCGGGCCCAAAGGTACTGGAAGCCAGCACACTGCGGGTCACGAAAAACGCCACGATGAGCCCCGCCAGCACTACGACGGCAATCAAGACGATCAACAAGTTCCGCTTCGTCTTTCGGGACATCGGCTTGGCTACCGCAGGCTGGGTATACGCCTCGGGAGATGCCTGGGCACCGGGGGCGTATCCTTGATTCGTAGCTACTGGATCAGCCGAGATTGCCGGCATACTGGCCTCAGCAGGAAGCTCAGCATCAACCGAATGTCCAGCGTCAACAGGGATACCGTAGTCGGGTTGTTGCGGGGCTACGTTCGGGGGTGGCGGTGATGTCGGCGACGGCGGCGTCGCCGGCGGTGTTTCCGCCATCGGTACCGTCGCATCAGGCACCGAGTCACTACAGCTAGGCCACAGACTATGGCGAGCCGCGTGAGAACGGGTCGGAGAGGCCCCGGGAGGAGCCGCCACCTCATCCCTTGTTATCCCCCTTATTTCCCGGCTAACCTTGGAGCGTTATGGATACCGAACAGATCGACCGGCTGCGCCGTCTGAACCCCGCGTGGAAGCTGCTGCGCGCGCAGAACGCGCCCTTGATTTTGTCGTTCTTGGGTCGGCATTTCATCGAGGAAAACCACGGGGCGACGGCCGCCAGCACACTTGCGGGTGCGCTGGATGACGAGCTCTACGGGCTGAATGACCAGGCCTTCAGCCTTGACGAACCAGCGCCATACCCCAAGGACCCGACGGATTATTTAGAGGATTGGGCGGCAGACGATTCCGGTTGGCTGCGCAGGTTCTACCCGGTGGATTCTGACGAGCTTCACTACGACGCCACGCCTGCGCTGGAGAAGGCGTATTCGTGGGTGCTCGGCCTGCAGGTGCGCCCGTTTGTGGCCACCGAGTCGAGGCTGCAGACGATTGTAGAGCTGCTGCGGCAGATCTCGATGGGTTCGGAAGAAGATCCTGAGGAACGTATTGCGGAACTCAAACGGCGCCGCGATTCAATTGACCGCGAGATTCGCCAGATTGACCAGGACCCGCAGTTTGGCATGCTCGATGGCACCAGGCTGAGGGATCGGTATCAGCAGTTCACGTCCACCGCCAGGGAACTGTTGGCGGACTTTCGACAGGTGGAGGAAAACTTCCGTTCGTTGGATCGGAGTGCTCGAGAAAGGATCGCCACGTGGCAGGGCAGCCGCGGCGAACTGTTGGATGAACTGGTGTCGACCAGGGCCAATATCGATAGTTCGGATCAGGGCCGCAGCTTTCAGGCGTTTTATGACCTGCTGTTGTCGGAGACCAGATTTATGACCTGCTGTTGTCGGAGACCAGACAAGAAGAACTGTCGGAGCTGCTTGGCCGCGTGTCGGAACTTGCCCAGATACAGACAGATAGCCGGTTGCGCACTATCCATCACAACTGGGCGGATGCCGCTGAGCGCACTCAGCAGACGGTGCGCCAGATATCTGAACAGTTTCGCAGATTCCTGGATGACCAAATCTGGGTGGAAAACCGCAGGGTTCTGGAACTGGTAAAAGACATCGAGCGCCATGCCGTCGATGTCCGTGCGCAAGCGCCGAAGAAGGACTCTCCCGTCGGCATCGAAGTCGATGTCCCGGGCATTGATGTTGCTTTGCCGTTGGAACGCCCACTGTATGACGTGCGTCCAACCGCCGAGGTCGACAGTCTCCTACAACCCAGCGAGGCCGAAAACGTCGACACCACTGCGCTTACGTCGCAGGTCTTTGTTGACCAGACGAAACTCTTGAGCCAGCTGGCCGCGATCATCCCGCAGGGCGAATCGGCGCTGCTGGACGACATTGTGCAGATGTACCCGATAGAACAGGGCGTGAGCGAACTCATCGGCTATCTGTCCCTGCCGGCTGAGGATGTTCAGGTGAATATCAACGACGATGTTGAATCGACCATTGAAGCCCAGGCTGACGAACTCACGTACCAGGTGCGGCTTGCACAGATTAAGGTGACCAGATCTTGAGGACACTGCAGCCATGAGAACTCCCGAGGAAACAGCGGCGGCGCGCAGCATCATCGCCCTGATGCGCGGTGTGGTGTACCAGGAAGCTGCAGAAGACGTCTGGCGTGAGCTTATGAAGAACCCCGCTCCAGTGCGCGATCATTTCAACACCATCGGCCTGGATGTTGTGGTCGATGAAAACGAGGGCTACGCCTATCTGCGCATGCAGGAAGAACGGGAGGGTGAAGAACCACTCCCCCGTTTGATCACACGCCGCAAACTTCCCTACAACGATTCCCTGCTGCTAGTGTTGCTGCGCAGGCGCTTGGTGGAATTTGAATCCCACGGTGATCAGGGCCGCCTGGCGGTGGATCGGGATGACGTCGTTGATTCGCTCCGGGTCTTTCTGGCTGACTCTTCTGACGAAGCCCGGATCATCAACAACATCGACCAGAGCATAGGCAGGATCGAGAAGCTCGGTTTTCTGCGCAAATTGCGCGGTGAAAACGATGTCTGGGAAGTCCGCCGAATTCTGAAGGCCTACGTCGATGCGCAGACGCTGTCTGATTTTGCGCAGAAGCTGGACGAATATAAGTCCGTACTGAACCAGGGTGGACAATGAGCGAAGGTCTGTTCTCCGCAGTTGAAGTTGAGGCGACGGGCAAACCTGGCTACAGACTTGAACGGATTGAACTGTGCAACTGGGGTACGTTCGACAACCACGTCAGCTACTTGTACCCGAATGGTGAAACGGCGCTGCTGACAGGTGATATCGGCAGTGGAAAGTCGACGATTGTCGATGCTGTAAGCACCTTGCTGTTGCCTTCGCACACGATTGAATACAACAAGGCCGCAGGTGCCGGTAGGCGTGAGCGCAGTTTGCGCAGCTACGTTGAGGGCCACTACAAATCTGAGCGCGACGAACAAACCGGCACGTCTCGCCCAGTTGCGCTGCGCGGTCACAATGCGTATTCGGTGATTCTGGGGAGCTTCACCAACGAGGGATACGGCGAAACTGTGACCCTGGCCCAGGTGTTCCAACAGCGCGATTCAACGGGCCAGCCGTGGCGACGGTTCTTCTCAGCACCCAAGCGGCTGACTATCCTGGATGACTTTTCAGGCTTCGGCACCGATATCAACGACCTGCTGCGCAATCTGCGGAAGAAAGACGTCGCTGTTGACGACACTTTCCCGAGCTACGCCCGCCGCATGCGCAGGCTTCTGAGCATCCGGTCAGAGCAGGCCATGGACTTGTTCCAGCAGACGGTGTCAATGAAGGCCGTGGGGGATCTCAACGAGTTTGTGCGCACACATATGCTCGAGCCCACCGACGCTGGTGGTCGGATCCGGCAGATCATCGACCACTTCGATGATCTTGAAAACGCATACCAGGCCGTGCAGCGAGCCCAGGAACAATTGGAGTTGCTGACCCCTCTGGTGGAAAACGCGGATAAATACGACGCCGTGGTTGCCAAGAAAGACAATTTTGCTAAGCAGCGCGACGCTGTGGACGTGTTCTTTTCCGACATACGCGCGACGCTGCGAACTGCCAGTATCGAGCAGTTGGAAGCTGATCTCACCACCGTCAACCAGCAGTTGGCGGCGAAGCGGGAAACCCGCGACAAGCTGTCTGCTGAACGTGACAATCTCATCGCGGCGCGTGCCTCGGCTGGTGGCGAGCGCCTGGAGACCCTGCGGCACAAGGCTGCGTCTGCGCGTGAACAGCAAAAGGAGCGCCACGCTCGAAACCAACGTCTGCAGGTAAAACTGCAGAATGCAGGCTTGGCTGAGGTTAGAACGCAGGCTGATTTCAACCAGATGCCCGGCAAGGCTCAAGACCGACGGGCGGTGCTGGAGCCAGAGGCCACCGAACTTGATAAGAAACGTTCGGCCATCGAAGCCGAAAAGCTGCTGCTCACCGAGCATGAACGCGAAACCAAACGCGAACTGAATAGTCTGGCCGCCCGCCGGAACAACCTGCCCAGCAACCTGCTGGATATCCGTGAACAGCTCAGTACTGCCACCGGAATTGCTGAAGACGAGCTCCCCTTTGCGGGTGAGCTTCTGGATGTTGCCGAGGAGTTCGAAGAATGGCGAGGCGCCGCTGAACGTGTGCTTAGCAACTTCGCCTTGTCGATGTTGGTTCCGCAGGCACACTACCCCGCGGTTGCCGAATGGGTGAACAGAACCCGTTTGCAGACCTCGGGTCGCGGTGGCCGCACCAAGGGTGTGCGTCTGGTGTATGAACGTGTACCGGATCGGCACGTGCCGCTGCAGCGCAAACCTTCGGCTGGGCTGCGACTTGCGGACACGATCGAGATCGAGGATTCGCCCTTCCGCACCTATTTGAAGAGCGAGGTAGAGTCCCGCGCTGACCACCTGTGTGCGAACACCGTTGAGGAATTTCGCGGAGCGCAGCGCGCGGTCACGCGTGAGGGCCAAGTGCGTTCGCGCGACCGTCACGAAAAAGACGACCGGCGTCGTGTTGACGATCCACGCGCTTGGGTCTTGGGTCGGGTCAGCGAGCGCAAACAAGAAGCTCTGCTTCGTGAAATCCAAGAACAGTACCAACGTCAGTCGCAGCTGAATGAGACGCGGGAACGGCTTAAGACCAGGCAGGCAGAAGTCCAAACTCAGTCCGAAGCTCTGCGTGCGGTTCTGGACTTTGACTCGTGGGATGAAGTCGATTGGGAATCAGCTCGCGCCCGTGTGCAAGCTGCTGAAGCTGAGATTGAGCGTCTGGAGAACGGTTCCTCAGAGCTGGCGGAGATCACTCGCAGCTTTGAGTTCGTGGAACAGCAGATTAAGGAAAACGAGGCCGCGCTAGATGATGTTGCCCGGAATGCAACGACCCTCGAAATGCGCTTGGACCAGGAGCGTTCAGCGCTAGAACGTGACCGTGAAATCCTCGCAGCAGGCACTTTCGAGAGAGCCCAAGAATCCTTCGAGGATCTCCAGGCCCGGGTGCCTAAGCACATCGCGTCCGTTGAACAGGCAGACGAGCTCCAAGCCTCGACAGTCAGTGCGATTGCGAAGGACATTGAATCGGCGCAGGAGAAGATCAACGGCCACACCACAACGCTGCTGACGCAGATGGGCAATGTGCGCGAACAGTTCCCTGCAGAAACCACGGAAATGGATGTCAGCGTGGACGCGCGCAATGCCTACCGCGAATTCCACTCACGGGTGAAAAATGACGACCTCCCGCGGTTCAAAACGGAGTTTAAGGAGCAGCTGAACACCAACGCGATTCGCGAAATTGCTGGTTTTTCCAGTTGGCTCCGCCGGCAGGCGGACGAAATGGACGTGCGAATCGGCAAGATCAACGAGGCCCTGTCAGCCGTGGACTTCAATGAAGGCCGCTACATTCGTCTGGAGAAGTCCGCCACCATCAACCAGGATGTGCGCAAGTTCCGCAGTGATCTGCGTGATGTTACCGCCGAAGTCAGCGACAACGACGATTCCTCCCTGTACTCCGAGCAGCGTTTCCAGGATGTGCGGGCGATCATCGAGCGATTCAAGGGCCGCGAGGGTCACACAGACGCCGACAAGACATGGACGGCCCGTGTTACCGACGTGCGCAATTGGTTTACGTTCTCAGCATCCGAGCGCGATCATGAAACTGATGAGGAATGGGAGCACTTCCGCGATTCTGACGGCAAGTCCGGAGGGCAGAAGGAAAAACTGGCGTACACGATCCTCGCCGCTTCGCTTGCCTACCAATTCGACCTGAAGTGGGGTGCTGCGAAGTCGAAGGACTTCCGCTTTGCCGTGATTGATGAGGCTTTTGGCCGAGGTTCGGATTCTTCGACCCGCTATGCCTTGGACCTGTTCCGCAAACTGGGCCTGCAGCTGCTGATTGTCACGCCGCTGCAGAAGGTCCACATCATCGCCCCGTACGTCAAGAGCATCGGCTTCGTCGACAACGTAGGCGGCGATAATTCTCGGCTGCTGACCATGACCATCGAGCAGTACTACAACAACATGGCCGACTCCGGTGGCGGCTCGAAGCCCGGTGGTACGAAGCCCGGGGGTTCGGTGTGAGTCGAGTCCGCGCTTGGAAAACCCCGCAAGACATCCGCACCGCGGTGCAGCGCCGCTGGAAAGACGGGTCGCTGCTGCGCGCCTACGCCCTGGGTGAGGACTTCCCGGTAATCACAGTGCCCCTGGGCGGGCCCACTTCCGCTGAGCTCGCCTCCCGCTGGGACGAATGGCGTGCCTGGTCTTCTGACCTTTCCCACGATTCACGAGGTGGAGCTCACTACGACCTCGAACTTAAGTCTGTTGGGGGTCGGGGTGCGGTAGGTGCGAACTCGGTCCCTCACAGGGCCGTGTTCAGTCGGTTCGATCAGGCTTGGGAGCTTCTGTCGGTCGGCCGGGATGTTGCCACCTTTGATGAGTTGTTGTCGGTGACGAAAAAGTGGCAGTTGGGGGCTCCCTGGCAATGGGTTTTGCGCCGTCCACTGGAGGCGCTGCGGTTGGCAGCGGAGTGGCCGCAGGTGTTGGCAGCGTACGAGTGGTTGGATACGGTGCGGGGTTCAGACCGCTATTTGCGGCAGGTGGATGCGGCCGGGGTGGATACGAAGTTCGTGGAGTCCAACCGACGACCGTTGGCGGAAATGCTCGGGGTGACTGCCACTAAGGGCAAGTTTGAGCAGGCATTGGGCTTGGCGACAAAGCCTGCGTATGTGCGCATGCGGGTAGACCCTGTGCGTTCCCCGGTACCCGGTGTGGATGAGTTCACTCTTCGAGCGGATCAGATGTCCGATTTTGGTTTTGTACCGGACATCGCCCTGATTGTGGAGAACGAAATTACGTTCCTCACGGTTCCCGTACCCGCCGATGGGGCCGTGGTGTGGGGCAAGGGTTTTGAGAGTCAGCGCAGCCAAACACTCGCTTTTTTTGCGGGATCGGATGTGTTGTATTGGGGCGATGTGGATACACACGGATTCAGCATTCTGCACGGGGTGCGAACACAGCTGCCGCAAGCTGAATCAGTGTTAATGGATGAAGACACCCTGGAAGCGCACCGCAAATTGTGGGGTTCTGAGCCTGCACCGACGAATGCGTATTTGGAGAATTTAACCCCAACGGAGCGAGCCCTGTACGACGATTTAGTGTCGGACCGGCTGGGTAGCAATGTGCGTTTGGAACAGGAACGCATCAACTGGGCGTGGGCGTTGCAAAGGCTTGACTACCGCTGGGCTCAGTAGGGGTTGGAGCGGGGTTCTAGAGGCCAGACTCACGCTTTAATGCAGACCAGCACCCCTCCAACAGCTGCACACTCACAAGGCCCAGCCGACCCGGCACCTCGGACCTGACTTAGCGCATTTGTTTAGTGTCCCGGTTCTGCCTTGATTTGGGTGATGATTTTTGCGGCGTTGTCTGGGATGCGGGCGGAGATCTTCATGATCTTTCCGTTGGTCTCGATGAGCGCGGCGTGGATGGGCCGCAGCGTGGTGATGATTTGCTTTAGCGACAGTCCTGTCCTGGCTTGGGTGTGGCGGGCGATGGCAAGTGTGGTGAACACGATGGTCAGGTGGGCTTCGATCGCGTTGCGGGTGTGGTGGAAGATCGGCCGGGCTGCAAGGTCGGACTTCGACATTCGGAAGGACTGCTCGACCTGCCACAGGTCGTGATAGGAGCTGATGATCTCCTTGGCGGGCATGATCGTGGCGGGGATGTTCGTGACGTAGCCCTTGAGTCCGACCAGGCGGCGGGCGCGGTTGAGCGCGGCTTCGTCGAGTTTCCGCCCGGCTGCTGTGGTCTTGACGAACCTCGTGGACCTCACTTGGCGTTGCCCGTCGATGATCTCTTGAGCACGGTTGGCCTGGAGGTTCAGGGTCTGCTGATCCCGTAGCGCTCGTTTGCGTGAGAATGCCCATACTGCCCGCCAGTTCTTGTCCATCTGCTCTGGATTCCACGCTGGTTCCTCGCGCAGCAGAACGTCGTTGGTGGCCGTTCTGCCGTAGCGTGGGGTGACGGTGTCGACGATCTGCCCGTCGGTGAACCCATCCCCGTGCCACCGGAAATGTGAGGCCAAATTGTTGGGTGCTTTCGTCATTTTTTGAGCCGACGATGAACCGCAGTCCGGCCTCATCGAGCTCTTTGAGGTTGGCTGCTGAGAGCATCCCGGCATCAGCGACAACGACCATGTCAGCGATACCATGGCGGGTCTGGAAACGCTCGATGATCTCCAGCAGCGTCTTCGTTTCTGCTTTGTTGCCCTCAAAGCAACCGATCTCTAGCGGGAACCCGGTCCGATCCACCAGCAGACCAACGACGATCTGAGGGTCCACGCGCCGTTCTTTGGAGTATCCAACTTTGCGTAGTCCGTCTTCGTGCTCGGCTTCGAAATACAGGGTCGTCACGTCGTACATCACCAAGCTGACATCACCGTCGCTGAGACAGTGAGCAAAGCACTTCGACGCGATCATATCCCGGTACTTCTTCTCCTGAGCCCTGGCCAGATGCCGATAGATCGTTGACACGTGCGGGGCCGGCACCCCGAGTTCGGTCAGCACCCGGACCGTATCGCGCTTCGAGGTCGGCTCTACCAGCCTGGCCAGCACCACCTGCTTGAACACCTCATCACCGACCACGTCGAAACCCAGGTTCGTATACGCCGCTTCCAGCGTGGACCACAACACATCCGACACCGCCCCGATCGTGCGCGGCCGACTCACCACCGGCGGACCCTCGACAGTGTGCGCAGGCTCCAGAAGCTGGGACTGTCTCCCAGGACCTGGCAACACTGATTCCTGCCTCACCGCATCCTCGATCCCAAGATCGAGCACTCCCTGATCGCCAACCAAGATCTCGTCGGCACGATCCATCAGCAGGCCAAGCTCAGCATCGGTATGCGCTGAGCCCACATGCTTGATCACCCGCAGTTTCCCACGACGCTTTTCTACGACCTGAACCGCAGTCGCCCCTGAAGCAGTCCGGACCTTCCTCACAAATACCACACGATTAGTGTCCCAAAACCACCATTCCGAAAGACAAAACCCCAGGTCACAGCCCCACGGACCCCGAAACCACACTCACGTGCGCTAAGTCAGGAGCGGGACTGGATCGTGAACACAAACGGAAAAGCTAAGCGAGTGGTCACCAAACGCACACCAGCTTTAGAGTGCTTACGCAATTCTGATCATTTTTATCTGGTTGACCCAGCCGAAAAACTGGACTAGATCCTGCTGTGGCTCCAACCCGCTAGAGCCACAGAGCGCTATCGCACTTTTGCCGTTTCATGACATGTTTTCTAATAGTCGTAATTGCCAGCTGACTCAAACCACGGGACAGAACTTCAACGGCGCCCCTGCGCACTTGGAAAGTGTGGGATAAACGCTCCAACTTCAGCCGGACCGCGCTTACTCCTCGCCAACAGGCAGCATCGGGCTCTGTTTGCCCACGTAGGTGACGTACAGGTTGTCGCGAGCGCGGGTTGCTGCGACGTAGAGAAGCGAGCGTTCACGCAGCAGGAAGTCTTCGCGTGCATCTTCCGATGTCATCCGGCGGAGCATCTTTGCGGGGATGACGTCTTCGCCAACCCCCATGAGGACAACGTTGACGAACTCTGTCCCCTTTGCCCGGTGCATGGTGAGGACAACGGGTGCGCCGGTCGGCATCTTTCCGCGGTCTGCGCTCTTGACGGTGATGCCTGCTTCGCCGAGTCTGCGCACAATGTCGGCCTGCTGCCGGGTGTTGCGCACCAGGATGCCCATTTCTTCGGGCCGGTGACCTTCCTGCTGGGCGTATTCGAGCCACGAGCGCACCAGCTGCCCAATGTGTTCGGCTTCTTCATCCGGTGTGGCAAAGCCCTGTACCTTCGGGGAGTATCCGTCGCGGACAGACCTGTACCCGTGCAGCGTTGCGGCGTCACCGTCGCTGTCAACGAATGTATGGCCTTCGAGAATTTGCATGGCGAAGTTCAGAATCTTGCGCGTGGTTCGGTAGTTCAGTGTCAGCCGTCGCGAACGTCCCACAATCTGAATGCCCATGCGGGACAGCACGATCGGTTTGCCGTAGATCCGCTGGTGGGCGTCTTCGGCCAGGAACATGTCGTTGCGGCCTTCGGGCGCCAGTGCGCGCAAGAATATCCAGGCGCCCGGCGTGAGGTCTTGTCCTTCGTCGATCAGCACATGGTCGGCCACATATCCGCCGCGCCGCTGCGCTGCTCCAGCCCCGGGGACATCGACTGCACGTGCGCGGGCAGCCAGAACCGCGGCCGCGATGTGCCGCGATTCCTCCCAGCTGACAGACTCTGCCCCCGACCCCTGTGCGCGGTATGCCTCGAAGGCATCCCACACTGCGTCGCGCTGGCCGCGGCTGAGCCGCACTCTCCTGTTGGGCCGCCTGACCCTCAGATACTCCTTGCGTTCGGTAATGCCATTGGGAAGCACAATCTGCTGGTATTCGTCCCGCAGGAACTCCTCGTCGCTGCCGCGTTCGGGCAGCTGTTCGGCGTACATGGTTGCCACGCGCTGCCACAGTTCGTCTTTGTTATCGGCGCGACGCTGAATCACGGTTGTCCGCGCGGTGCCGAGCACGCTTTGCGCAGCCAGCGCGAGTTCGTCTTCCTCTGCTTTCATAAGCACTTCACTCACGAGCGCATCCACGTGCTTGATGTGCATGCCGTCCTGCCCGAGCCCGCTTGCTCGCGGGGTGACCGGGTCGAGTTTCTGCACTTGTTCGACAAGGCTGTCCGCCAGTGTCGATGTGAAGGTCGTCAGCACCACACGAGGTGGAGTTCCGGCTCCGATTGCATCGGAGCCTTGTCCGTAGATCCCCTCGCCTTTGCCGTAGGCAAGGCGGACTGCCCGGTGCACGAGGACGACTGTTTTGCCGGTCCCGGCACCGCCGGTGAGTCGGAAGGGGCCTTTGTAGTCCTTCCAGGCGTATCGCCGCTGTTCTGGGTGAAGGAACACTCGCCAAGCACTGAAATCGTTGTCTTCGAATACACGGCGCAGCTCTTCTTGGTCGTCGCCGAAGTCAGCGAATGTCAGACGCGCGGCGGGTGCGCGCAGACCTTTAAGCAGTCTTTCGTCGTCATCACGAGCATCATCTGCTGCAGCATCCGCGCCGGCAGACCCCGCGATGCCGAGCTTGTCCCGCACTTCATCGATACTCAATCCGGCGGCCAGATCGAGCAGTGCATCGGCCTGCCATTCCGGCGCGCTGACGCGATCGAGGACTGTCAGCAGAGCATCGACGCTGCTGACAGCGCGGGCTTCGGCAATGTATTTGGGACTCAGTCCCAGCTGGTCGCGCAGGTGTTCGTCGGTGAGAGCGCCCAAGGTTTCAGCCAGGGGTTTATCACCGAAGACAACATCGTGTGGTCCGGCCGCGGGCACCTCGGCAGGGGGTTCCGCGGTACCGGGAGGAACATCCGCACCGGCCTCCGCACCCGACTCCACAACGGGAGCACCAGCAGATGGCGCACCCGCGGCAGAGGCATCCTCAACCGGGTCCTGCTCCTTCTGCGCGCTGAGCTGAGCGTCGAATTCTTCGTGATCGACTTTGTCGACCACGTGAATTTCGGACACACCGCTGACGGGGTTGAAGTCCAGGGTGATCTTCTTGGCCAGCTCAATGGCCTTGTCGTGGGGGAAGAAGCCGTAGATCAGCCAGTGGGTGCCGCCGTTTTCATTGAGTTTGAACAGGACGGCTCGCCAAAAAACATTGACCCGCCCGGTGCGAACCCGCTTGTCCCGCGAATGGTGAATCGGCTCAATATGCAAGCCCACACCGGTTGGGTCGCTGTTGAGCTTCCCAATGAAGTCGAGCACGCGCGACTTGATGGAACCGTCGACTTTGAGCGCACTCGTGTGCAGCGTAAACGCCATCAGCTGTCCCCTCCACTATTGACGAGCAATGTAGCCACGATGTCCTCCACCGTGGGTTTGACGACCGTCCACCCTTCGTCCGTGAGGTCAGCGATGTCTTCGTCTTCCGGTTCGAACAGCACGACGACTTTCTGTTCACTCCAGCTGAAGTCCATCGGGATGCCTCCGGCGGACTCTTCACCGATGTCAGGTACCGGCGTTCCCGGGTGTTGGGCGAGTTCGCCCAACAGCTGTCGTTCGCTGTCTCCCAGCAGGTCATCATCGAGCACCCTCGCCCACTGCGGAACCGCACTTTCAACCTCGATACCGGCAGCCCGTTGAACATCGGGACGTCGGCTGGGCACGGCGTCAACGCTCTGCTGCTGGGTGACGGTCGCAATGGTCGCTTCGCCGTCGCTCAGCTGTCGGAAGTTGAGCAAGTTGCTCAAGTGCAGCCAGGTCTTCCACGCCTCCATAAAGCCTTCCGCCCCGTAGTCACGGTCATCGAGCAGCGCGGCGATCGTCGGGCTGGAGTGAGATGCGGTGGGAGGCTGCACCATGACGGACAAGGGCCCGCTCTTCCACACCGACACCTGGTCATTCCCCGCTGGAGCGTCCCCGGAGGTCATGGCTTCCATGAGCGCCGTGTACAGGCCGCGTTCGGCATCGACGTCTACGGCTTTGCGGATGAAGAACATGGGAGCCCACCGGCCCACGTACGTGTATTCGCGCGGGATGAGTTCGTCGGCACCGACGCTGCGCATGTCGAGCACCAACCGCAACAGATATTCCATCGGGTTGCGCAACAGCTCGGTTGTGCGGGTTGTCCAGTCGATGCGCTTGTCGTGGATGATCTTCGCTTCCACCTTCGGCGAGAACCACTCCGGCATATCTGCTTGCCGCCCGACAGCTGCCGTTTCGACATCGTCGTGTGTTAGTGACACAACAGCGTGACCCTGCCCGCGCAGGTAGGCTCGTTTCGCGGCATCGTCCGCAAGCCGTTGGTGGCTGTGGATAGCGTGATATCCGAAACCGTCGGTGTAGATGTAGATCGACGGGACCTTCGGCACATTGCAGCTCAGTTCGAAGTCGGGTTTTGTCACACCGTCGACTTGCGGCTGCGGTTTGAGTGTCCACTCCAGCGCAATCCCGGGCCGTGACAGAGTCAGTCGGCTAAGTCCGCTGTGGTCAACGGTTTCGCGCACGTCCATGCCGGCTTTCTGCATCCGCTCCCGGAACACCTGGAAGAACCGCCCCTCAAGGACCGAGGCGAAGCTTGCCTTTTCTGGTTCTTCTTCCGTTGTCTCCCACACGTCTTCCGGACCGGGCATGGAGCTGCGTCCGGCGGTGAGGATCAGTTCGAGAGCTCGTTCGGCGCTTGCTCGGCTGACCATTTGGCCTGGTTGTTCGAACGGGAGGATGCAGTTGGAGCACGCGTTGACGCTGTCGGTCTTGCAGGCGCAGCTGCGAACGGTTTGCCACGCGTCCCACAGGATCTTCCAGACGTTTGCCGGTTCGGCCAGTTCCGCCAGGTATCCGGTTCCGCCGGGCACTTGGTCGTGCAGCAGCAGAGCGGATACCACACCGCCCTCAGTTTGCGGTGCTTCTGTGCGCAGGATCCCAATGTGGGTGGGTTCACCGCCCAATCGCTGGGTCAGGCCCAAGCGGATGGCTGCTTCGAGGCTGGGCACTGCATAGGAATCGCCCACCAGCAGTGCTGCCGGCAGCCGCAGCAGCGCACCCTGGGTGTCGAGGGTGTGGGTCAGCACGAGCGTGCGATTGTTTTCCGTCAGAGCCTTGCGGTAAGCACACCACGGCCTGTGGTCGGTGGGCTTGTTTTCGTTGGCCATGCTGTCCAACTGGCCGCAGCCTTCGCAGACGGTGAAGCCCACACTTTTGACCTCTTCACCGCTGGCCATCAACGGTCTTCCGCTGGCGCGTGCACCGAAGTTGACGGTCCGCACGGCAACGGAGCTGAGGTAGGCCGCACCGAAGTCATAGCCGTCGGTGTACCACACGCGCTGTGCTCTGGACTTGTCGATGTCAGCCAGCGCGCGGATTTCAAAGGAGCGCTGCCTGCGGTCATCATCGCGGTCAGAAATGCGTGCTTCGTCGCGGTTGACCATCGCCAAGACCTTGCGCAGGGCGAGCGCCTGAACGCGCTGGCCCGCATCGGCAATGCCCTGGCTGGTGCAGCGCGGGCATTCGCGCATTGTCATGTCCGCGGTGCGTGAATCGTGCGTGTAACCGCACTCGGGACACAGGCTGAGCGTGTAGACATCGGATTCGTCGATGCCGAAGTCAACCGCGTCGACGCGAATGGCCATTCCCTGCCCGTAGAACGTGGCCCCGGGGGCGAAGTCGCGGATGGCCAGGCTGGTGCCGCGCTCAATTGTGAAGGAGTCGCTTTGGTATTCGACTTCGCCGCGCTGTTCGTTGCTCCAGCGGACGCTGACGTCGAGTTCTGTTGTGTCGTCCAGCAGTGTGTAGTTGGGAAGCAGGCCCGCCAGTTCGAGCGCGCTGATCCAGTAGTCGTGGCTGCGGAGGGCTTTTTCGGCCGCCCGCTGTGCTGCTCGGGCTTGACGGAAGGCGCGCTTGTCTTCGTCGTCGCCTACGGTGTCCGCTCTTTCAAGGTTTGGCAGGCTCGCAGAGATTTCCCTGAGCCTACGCTGCAGCTGTTCGCGTTCGTCGGTGTAGCGACCGCGTGCTTTCCACAGTGCTGAAGCCAGCCCGGAATCACCGTCGTCATTCACCGCTGCCCACTGGCGCAGCTCTTCTGCGGCTTCGCGGACGAAGCCGTCCAGGCTGCCCAGGAACTCATCGACATGTTCGGGCCCGCTGTGCGTGTTCTTCTCAGCCAGCGCCAGCAGGTACTGTGACGGTTTCTCTCCGGCAGAAAAGAGGTCGAGTGCTGTCTGCGGTTCCACGGCCTCACCGTCATCGGCGATGAGGTCGCACAGGTACGCCAGATACTGACGTTTGATGATTTCGACAGCATCCAGGTACGTAGCTGGTGGAACGACAGCGCCGTTGATGATGCTTTCGGGGTTGTTCAGTGTTGCAAGCTCACGGCCGCGCCCAGTGACGAATGCCAGGTTCAGCGCATTACCGGTCAGACGGCCAGCACGGCCCACGCGCTGCACGTAAGAGGCAACGGTTCTTGGCAGTGAGGCGAGCATGACGCTGGAAAGATCGCCGATGTCGATGCCCATCTCAAGCGTCGGTGTGGCCACCAGAACATTGGGGGCTGCCGGATTATCCGCACTGCCTTTGAAGCCGTCTTCGTATTCACGGCGGGTTTTGTCGCTGAGGATGCTCGAGTGTTCACGCGCAACGATCCTCGACAGGTTCCCACCCCGGTACAGGCCCCGGTAGAAGTTCGGGCCGATGTCGTTGCGCTCCAGCTGACCGGAGCAGCCCACCAGCAGACACGGTGTGCCCTCGAGTGCCGTCGCGCCTGCTTCTGCTATGGGGAAGTCGGTGCGGCACACCGAACAGATGAGCCGCGGTGCGGGCCCGTCAGGCAGGATGAGTTCGACGTTGTCAGGTTCAAGCCCGTAGACGCGGCCATCGCCGTTTTCCACGGTGGTACAGGTCAACAATCCCACCGAGGTGAGTTTGGCCAGCAGGTCCCGGGCCAGCACGGCACCGTGAGATTTGGACACACCCAGAACCTTCGCGGTGTAGCGGGCGTACCAACCGGCTGGACTGTCAGCGGGTTCAAAAGCAGATTCAGTACTGCCGCCCTTAATTCCGACGGTGGGGAACGCCGGTGCACTGCGACCGCGCGGGAAGGCAGGCATTCCGTCATTGCGGCGACGTTTGCCCCAAATCCAGATGCGCGCTCCCCTGTTGCTCTTGTACTTATCGAGCCATTCGTGGTTGATGGCACCGCTCGTGCGCATGTGATGGAGCACGCCGCGCACCCACGCTTCACGGCGAACAGGGTCAGTGAAGAAGTCATCGTCGAACTCAGCAGCTGCCTGAACGGCATCGACCGTGAACAGCTCGTCAACAGCGTCGAGTGTGCCTTTGGGCAGGGATACGAGCGCGGACAGCGCACCTGTGGTTTCGAGTGTGCGGCCGTAGCGGGCCTGCAGCCCGAATTCGAGTGCAGTGTCGAATTCCAAGCGCTTTTCCACCTGGCGGCGGCCCTGGCGGGCAGGTGAGTGCGGTCGTCGCCACCAGTCGGCAATCTTGGGGAAACGATCGCCCGTCATTTCCGGCGGCAGAAGCCTGTAGCGTTCGCTTGCCGTCTGGGCAGCATCTGCCATTGCGGCAGCCAAGTCACTCAGCCTGATGCCATCACCAGCAGCGTGGGCCATGGCTGCGCGCAGCGTCAGAGTGTGCGAACGCGATTCGACAAAACCGGCCCGATGGGCGGCATCCTGCACGGAGTCAGCAAAGACGAGGGTCTTCTTTTCGTCAGCATCGAGTTCGTGTTCACCGAACACGGTCGACAGGGCAACTGACAGCATGGTTGCCACAGCCGCTCCCAGGAACCGGATGGCGTCACGTTCACCGCAGGCCGGGCAGGTGTCAGACTGTGAGCGTTCATCAGCCTCCTTGCCGTCAAAGCGAAGCACGGGCACGATGAGGCCCTCATCAAATTCCGCCGCGTATTCATCACTGACAGTCAACCCGAAGACATCTTCGGCTTTGATGAAGTCACGGGTCTCCACACGGTAGCCCCACAGACGTTCGTGCTGGTAAGCGTCATCACCGTCATGTTCACGGAATTCCGCGGCCTCGGCTTCAGCCAGGATGAGTGTGCGCACCGCGGTAGAGCCGCGCACGGCTTCACGGCGAATATTCGCATCAGAATCTGCCGCTGCGAGTTTGAGTTCGCTCTCCGGACTGCGCATTGCCGCCCACCCGGAGCGCCCACAGTTGCGGCAGTACTGGGCGGGCAGAACCGGCGCTGCGGTGTCGTCCGCTGCGCCGTCATCAAACCAGCGGAATGCCGGCTGCAGGCTGATTTCACGGTCAATACGGCTGAGCGCACGCACCCACAGGTGAACATCGACCGTAGGAGCGGCGAGCTTTTCCCGGCTGCGCACCCAGCTGAGCCCCGCAACAACCAGTGCCACGTATTCGTATACGTTGCCGGTGGTGCGGCGGGCGCTGGGAATGAGCGCGTGGGCAAGATCGCGAATGTGCACTGCCGTGCGCGTCTGCTCATACAGCTGACCCAACCACGCATTGCCCTTGACGGCGCTGAGCCACTGTGCAGAATCTTCTCCCAGGCTCGACCGAATATCGTCCCATTCAGTGGCATCCAGTGCTGCCAGTGTGGTTTCTGTGCTCGCCCGCTTCAGCTGGAACGTTGTTGCCAGTGCCCGCCGTGCCCTGTCTTCGTGGTTTTCGCCCCGAGCGATCCATTCGAGCGCTGCACCGATGTTGAGTACTTCGAAGTCAGCGGCCTCCAGCTGCTTTTGCTGTTCTGTCAGCTGCCCACCGGGAAGTTCGGTCCATTCGGCCACAGAGTAGCGGGACTCTGTCACGACCGCGTCGGAGTTGAATTCTTCGCCGAACACGGTGTGGGCAAAACGCAGAATGTCGTCGGGTCCAGCGTTGTCGCCCATGGTTGCGGAAGTCGCAACGGGTGTCACCCTGCCTAGCGGTCGCTGCCGGTGGGCGTCGGTAATCCGAGGGTCGCTGTCCGGCCAGTGTTTTTTGAGTTTGAGACCCAGCCTGCGCAGCAACATGGACACGTCGGTGCCCTGAGCGCCGTCGTAGGTGTGGAATTCATCGAGCACCAGGTACTGCAGTGACAGGGCGCTTTCTTCCCACAGGCGCGCATCGGCTTGGCGCAGCAGCAGCTGGTTGAGCATCTTGTAGTTGGTCAGCAGGATGTCCGGCGGGTTACCGCGAATGGCTTCTCGGACGTTGATGAGTCCGTCTGCTGTTACGGCCGAACGTTCAGAATCCCCGGTTTCACCCGTGTAGATTGCCGCGCGGATGCCCTGGAACTGAGGGTCGGTGGTGATCATCTGTGCCAAGCGCTGGGCCTGGTCGGTGGCTAGAGCGTTCATGGGGTACAGGATGAGCGCGCTGATGCCTGCCCCGCCCGCGCGTTTGTAGCGGACCACGTGGTCGAGGATCGGGTAGAGGAAGGACTCTGTTTTACCCGAACCCGTGCCGGTGGTCACGAGGGTGGGCTTGGGGCGTTCGTGCGGTGCGAGGCCCCGAGTGGACAGGCGGGCGAAGGCTTCTGCCTGGTGGCCATAGGGAGTGTGTTTACCCGGCGTAATGTCGAGCGGATTGTCGGTGCGTGCGCTCGGTTTGAAC
The DNA here is from genome assembly GCF_003185985.1 of Auritidibacter sp. NML100628. NCBI lineage: Bacteria > Bacillati > Actinomycetota > Actinomycetes > Micrococcales > Micrococcaceae > Auritidibacter > Auritidibacter sp. NML100628. The sequence continues at coordinate 8,454 of NZ_QHLP01000022.1, read as the reverse complement.
GGGGTGCGAGTGCGAATGTACGGCCCGCGGAAAATGCCCGACTGTTCTTCCGTGAGGAACTCTTCCAAAGCGTGCTGTGCTGCTGAGTCCGCTAGACCGAAGGTAGTCGTCAGGTAGTCGCGCAGAGAATCCTGGATGGTCTGCGCTTGGAGGGTCGGAAGTAGCTGGCTCACAGTTCACCCCCAAAGCGGCGCTCGAATTCCGCATAGGCTGTGCGCATGTCCTCTTCCCTGTCCAAAGTGATGAACGGCGGCACGTACTCATAGGTATAGCCCTGAGCGTTCGTTGCCGTGAAGTCGTCAGAGCTTGCGCTGTCGCCCAACGTTTCCCACACCTTAAGCACATCCCCAGGGACCAGCCGCCCGTTGACGTCATACCAGCGAGCGCCCTGGCCCCGTCCCTGGTCATAGCCGTACAGAACGGGGAACTGCGTGCGGTACACAGCGCACAGCTCATCAGCCGTAATGCCAAGGCTCAGAGCAACGAGCGCGTCTATTTCGACCTGTGCCTGATATCGGTCAGCGGCCAGACGGAGAGGCGACGCGGGAGTCCACGTGGAGGACACGTCACCAAGGGGGACAGACCTTGCAAAGCGGTGAGAACATGTCCACTTGTCGTCGGAAGAGACAAGTGACGCAGCGTCATTCCACAGTTCTGCGTATTCGTCCGTCAGGCAGTTGAGGCGCAAGACCCGCAATGCCAGAGAACTCCGCAGTCCCAGCGTAAATTCCGGGTGGGGCAGTCGCCTCACCTGAGGGAAACCGATCTCAGATTTTGTCACCACCCGAATGGCAAAGTCGTTGAGCAACGATCCTAGGACGCCCGCTGCAAGAACCACCGAAGCATGATCGCCCTGCGGGAATGCAACCGTGTGCACTGGGTTCACGTGAGCGGCACCCGGCGGAATGATTGCCGGGATGAGTGTCCTTTCGCCCGTATTCGCAGCCATTCGACGCCACGCAATGCGGTAGTAATCGCGCGCGGACACGCGCTCGCCGCCCACATCCCAGTGGGTGTAAGACGAGTCGTACTGGCCGTCGTGCACCGGCTTGTACCCCGTCACAGGGATTGCATCAGGCGGCAACTGTTCCAGATCGACGTCTGACCAGTCGAGGTTATTGGTCATTGACTGGTTGGGCTGTTTATAGAACGGGTCAGCAACATGCAGGTGCGGCCCCTGCAAGATGACGCCCTTCCAGGACTCAGGCCCACCCCACTCTTGAATGAACCGGCCATTTTTTCTGTCAATTGATTCATCCCAGCCACGGCTGAACATGGGCTCCAGTTCACCGACTCGCGGTGCACCCGAAAGTTTCTCGAGTACTGACTCCGCTGAACGGTTGACGGAATACACCATGGCTGGCGACGCAGCGTTCTGGTCTTCATCGCCGTGAAATTTCTGCCACTGCGCTAGAGTGAGGCGGTCCACATGGACGATGCGGTTTGCGTGAGGGCGTAGGTCCCACTGCCCTTCCGGGTTCTTCAGACCGGGTTCTTCGCCACTTCCGTCGTGCAGGAGTGAGCGCTCCGCGGTGTCGGGATGGTAGAGATTGACAGCCTGGATAAATTCAGGTGCACGGCTCTTTCCGTATACATGAACGCCATATTGCACGTGATGGTCAATCTCGAACAGCATAAGTTCGTTGACGAACTGCCAGTGTCGGCGCAAACGTCGGTACGCGCCACCGCGAAGATTCACAGCTTTTTGATCTGTCAGGTGGGTTTCGGGGTGGATCAGTCCCACAATTCCATCGTTGCTGACGTGTTTCCACGTCTGCTCCATAAAGCAGCGGTACAAGTCGGGCTGAGTTCCAGAAATCAGCGGATAAGTCGTCTTGTTCCTGACAAATTCCGCCAAGCAGACGACGTCTGTAGAACCATCGGTCACGAACTCGTGAGCCCCTGGTGCTTCTAGAGTCCGCGTCCTACGTTCGTTCTTGGCGGCCTGGGACGGTTTGTGGGCGAGAGTCCACCACACATCAAACTCTGCCAGTAGAGCTTCGACATCCCCACGAGGCCGCACCCAGGGTGGATTACCCACCTGCAGGTCAAAACCACCACGGCTGAAGACAGTCGCGAAGTCGAGTTCCCAGTGGAAGAAACCGTGCTGCTGGGCGATCTGTTCTGCTTTCTGCAGCCACGGGGTCTGCTCAACAAAAGAAGCGACATCAGCGACTGCTCCCGCGTAGACTCTGTCGTTGTATTCGGCATCGCCCAGAGCATCCCAGTTGATGTCCTCATCGAGCATCGACTGCCCATGTTTCCGGGCAGTGGCTACACCCCGTCGGCGCTCAAAGGGCGTACCCAGCAATTGCTCCAAGCCATCGAGCCATTCATCGACCGTGGGTGGCTGTGCCTCAATTTCTGTCAGGGGCCAGAACCACAGGGCACACCAGGCATCCATCACACGGCGCAGCCGCTGGTAGGAACCATTTGCATCCCGCAGGGCCTCTTCGATTTGCGCGCGGGTAACGGTCGAACCGGGCAGCGTTTCTTCCCGGCCCCACAGGGGAACGGTCCGCCGCATTTCTGCTTCGGCAATCAGCAGCCTGTGCAGGGCAAATTCCCACACCGCGTCGACCCGCTCCGACAGCGCCTGCAGCCGTTCCACGTGCGCTTTTGTCAGCTTCTTCCGGGTGGAGTTCCGCCAGGTGCGCAGGGCTTTTGCCCCTTCCGGTGCGAGCTTCTTGTCCTGTGAGGAGTCAGCTGCGGCGCCCCACCCATCACCGGGCAGCAAGAACTGGTACACGGTTCCCAGTGTGCGGGTTTCACTCATCGGCACCCTGGTGGGTGACTGCGTCAGCCAGTCCTTCGCATCGATCTGTGCCTTGGTATACGTAGAACGGCGAGCACCAATGAGCGAATTGCCGCGACGCAGGCGCAGCCCAAACCACGGTGCAGCCAGGCCTTTGACCATGGTGCCCAGCCACAGGGTGATTTCGGCCAGTTCCACAGCTGTCGAATTGAGGTCAACGCCGTACACATTGTGCAGGGCAATGTACGCTTTCGTCCTCTGCAGCTGTGCCGGATAGTCGCCCGGATCGATCTTCTGGCCCAGCTCATCCTGACGGCGCTTGAGGTAGGCCTGGGCCAGCTGATTAACGGCCTCCAGAGCGAAGGCTCCGGAGCCCAGGGCGGGTTCGCACACCGTGAGCTGCAGAATGTCCTCCGCACTCATGTCATCAGTGATGAGCTCTTCGAGTGCCTGCGACACGGTGAAGCGGGTCAGTACTTCCGGTGTGTAGTAGGAGGCTGACTGTTGGCGTTCCCGGCCTGACAGGCGGAACACGAAGCTGTCCTGCGGGTGCAGAACCTTTCGACGTTCCCCCGTCACCGAATCTTCGTAGGTGACGAAATGCTTCTGTTCGATCTCTTCGGCTTCACTGACGGGAACAACCCATGAACCCTTGTCCGCTTTGCCATCGGGCGCGACTTCGTAGAGGTCGGTTTCGGCAAAGAAGCCCGTATAGGACATGAGCCCTTCATAGACCCTGCCCAGCTGGTTGATGCCGAGTTCGGCGTAGCTGATGAAGCCGCGGTCGCGTTTGCCCGTTTCCCTGGTCATGAGCAGACGCGACAGCACGTTCTGCAGCTGTTCGTTGCTCAGCCCCACCTGGTCGATGTACTTGGTGGCCTCGCGGCTGAACAGGTCAGCTTCGAGGGAATGGAACACAAGGCCTTCGGAATCAGCCTCCGCCGGGTCCTCTGTGCGCAGTTCGTTGTGTCCGTCTTGAACCAGGCGGAACAGAACGGCCAGGGAGTCGTACAGGTGAGTGCCGCTGCCGGAATTCGTAATGGGCACCAAGGTGAGATCACGCAGACGGTCCAAGCTGTAGCCCGCCTGGTACTCGGCGGTGCCGGCGGGCACAACCTCGAGTTCCGGGGACGCTTCCGAATACAGCAGGAACAGAATGCGGTAGAGAAAGCGCAGGGCTTCTTTTGCCAGTTCCTGCGCTTCGGACTGCGGCAAGGGTTCGAGCCCCTGTTCCCGCCGCCTGCGCACAACATCGTTGGCAATGATTTCAATGGACTCGCGGACAGCTTCGCGCAGATCGTCCGATACGGATTCCGTGAACTTCACGGACTCTTCCAGCACGCCGCTGAACCAAATGGACTCATCGGCATTCGGGGCGAGCGCTGCGGCGGATGCCAGTGCGAAGAAGCGGTCAACGGCACCGTTCTTCTTGGTGTCATTGCGCTCAAACAGCAGGCTTAAGTCAATGGCCACATAGCGGCCTTCCTGCCACCTCTGCTGTTCTGTCAGCAGCGCGTATTTGCCGGCCAGCACCAGAGCAAAAGCAGGGGCGTTGTCTTCAGCAAAACGCTGAGACAGGAACGCTCCGGCCGAATCGAAGTCCTCGGTTCTTTCGGAGTCTTCGACCGGCAAGTGCATGGGCTCAAGCAGGGTGGCGGCGTGCTTGTCGAGAAGCGCTTCAACATCGTCCTGTGGGCTGGCAAACACAATGAGCGTGTGGAGGGATTCGACTGAACCGCCCCGGGCTTCCAAGTAAGGAGCTTCGGAACCGTCCGCGTTCTGCGGGGTTTCAATGCTGAACTGTCCGGTGAAGTAGCCCAGCAGATCAAGCAGGTCTCGGTAGAAGTCAATAACAGCGTCCGAGTCAGCGACCTCTAGGCGCATGAGCTTGCCCAGGAGCTGCCCGCGTTCACCCGACCAGCGTGACAGCGGTGTCGGGGTATCTTCTGCGTCGAACTGTTCGCGCAGTTCCTTCACGAACTTCTGAAAGGACTGTTTGGAAGCACCGGACGTGAAGAAGTCATCGCTCATGAAGTCCTGAACTACGGTGATTTCTTCCATCAGGCGTTCCTCTCTGAACGGTCAGCGGCTGATTCCGGAACAACAAGCACCAGCGGGCGGATCAGCGTGCGGCTGGGCTTCATCTGACTGATGAGCGTTTCCTGGTCAACCACGCGGTGAGTGCGCTGCTTAAGCGTCTGCGTCTGGTTGAGCTCAAGAGCAGCCTGGCGCCACTGACCCGTCTGGTCCATCCAGTCCCGCACGCGCTGTTCAGCGTGCTGTGCAGCAGCGTCGGTGAGGTTCTTGACCTCGCTGTTCATCGTGTCGAAGGCCTGCGCAACAAGCGGCTGGTATTCCGAAAGGTCGATCGTGCCTGCGTTCGAGCGAGCCTCAGCGATACCGGTTTCGCGCAGGAAGTCCTTCACCCGTACGACCTCTTGCTGAAGCGCAAAGCCCAAGTCCTTGGGGAACATGAGGTCGCGGTACATGAGTGACACCGTGAGTCCGCGCTCATTGAGCAGTGCCGCCTGCATGAGCACGTGCGGTTCCTCAACGGTGCCCGTGACCGCGTAGATTCCACCTCGTTTTTCAACACCCGAAAGAGCACGGTCAGCCGACCATTCCAGCAGTGGGTGTAGCGGACCCAGGAAGTGGGCAGCCGGCCACAGGCTGGTGGAATTGGGGTCATTGCGAGCCTCGTCAACGGACTGACGGCCCTTGTCTTTGCTGGTGGCAACCAGGAAGCGGTTTTTGATGTCACGTTCGGTGCGGTACGACTGGGGCAGTGCTTCCAGGCGGCGCATGAGGTCGTGTGGCGGCTGGAGTTCGGCCATCGACTGGTTGGGGTGTTCATCCCAGCCGACTCCCCCGCCGGCCCCATCAGAGGCCAGCTGTTCAAACTGCTTGTCGTTGTAGACAGACGCCAGCGAATCCCGCAGGAAATCGACCGCACGGTCATACACGTACAGGCCGTTGGAGCTGCGCGGGCCTTCGGGCTGGGTGGTGGTGGGGTTGTCGAGGTCAGCGTCGGGGTCGTCGTCGAAGATGCTGAAGAAGTCATCGAAGTCGGCGTCGTCGACGTCCGGGATGACGGTGTCGATGTCTTCGCGGCGATCCAGCGCTTCGCGGATAGCGCGCTCTTCGGCTTCAGCCGTGTAGCGGCCCATGAGAGCTGCCGCGTCGCCCAGAGCCTTGTGGGCTTGGTTTTCCTTTTCGATGAGCTTCTTGAGCACACGAATGTCACCGGCAAAGCCCTCGGTGTCAGGGTCAAGTACGAGCGTGGTGATCTGCGGTGGTTGAGTTTGGCCGTAGCGGTCAATACGGCCGTTGCGCTGCTCAATGCGGATGAGTGACCACGGGATGTCGTAGTGCACCAGGTGGTGGGAGTGGGAATGGAGGTTGACACCTTCTGAGGCGACATCGCCGGTGACCAAAACGCGCAGCGGCGAATTGGCCCTCTTGAAGGACTCGACAATGTCCTGCTGCTCTTCATCAGACAGGCCGCCGTGCAGAATTCCGACCTGGTCTTTGCGGAGTTTGAGGTCGGTTTTGAGGTTTTCCTGCAGCGATTCCAGAGTGGCAACCCGCTCAGCGAACACGACTGCGCGAGTTTCACCTCGGGAGCTGATGCCGATTTCCTTCAGGTAGTTCAGGAGCGCACCGTACTTGCCGGTCTGCTGTTTTTTGGCAGCGCGGTTGGCAGCGACTTCGTCTTCGAGTTCCTGGGCCAGCTGCTGCAGACGGCCCAGTGCGCGCCGTTCGCGTTCAACGGCTTCGGGGTCGGCGGCCGTAGTGCCGCGGCGCGGTGAATCAGCGGCAGCTTCGCCCGGCTTGGGCAAGCGGGCAAGGCGGTTGGTCACGGTTTCGAGCAGGGCTGTTGGGCTGGACAGGAAAGCCTTCGCCAGGGTCCAGGGGAACAGTGCGCTGCGTTCACCCGAATAGGGGCTGGAACCTTGCGGATGGAGCCAGACTTCGTCGAGTTCGCGGGCGAGTTCGTTTTCCTTGGGGCTGGCGGGAACGTGGATGGCACGGGGTTCCTCGCGTTCAGCCCAATCGGCGCCGACTTCGCGCCGGACATCGTCGGAGTAGCGGTGACGGCGGACAACCAGGCGGTCCAGCATTGTCTTATCGATGTCACCGCCGGGCAGGACCGCGGTGGGTTCGAGCAGGCGGATGAGTTCGGCGAAGGATTCCTTCTTGCCGTTGTGCGGGGTTGCCGAAGCCAGGATGAGAGCGTCCGTCTGCGCTGACAGGACTGAGGCCAGGCGGTTGTTGAGTGTCGACTGGTTGGTGACGTTGTGAGATTCGTCGATGACGACGGCATCCCACGTGTGGCGGCGCAGGTGCGCCATGTAGCGGTCGGACTTCAGGGTGTCGATCGAGATGATGACGCGTTTGAAGTACGCGAAGGGGTTGCGGGTGGCGGGCAGTTTGCGGCGGATGGCCTGGATACCCTGCGAGTCCAAGCGGATAAAGGGGATGGCGAACTTCGTCCACATTTCGTGCTGCATCTGCTCCAGCACATGTTTCGGGGTGACGATCAGGATCCGTTCGCCACGGCCGCGGCGGATGAGTTCGGACAGGATGAGGCCGATTTCGATGGTTTTGCCCAGGCCCACTGCGTCTGCCAGAAGGATCCGCGGGCGAAGGTTTGCAGGGTCAAGGATTTTGCGGACGGGTGTCTGCTGGTAGTCCTTGACATCGATCAGCATGCCGTCCGACAGGGTCGGTTCGGCGAGTTCTGCCGGCAGGGCGGTTTTGCTCAGGGCAGCTTCGAGCCACAGGCGGGAGTCCCGGAACTGGGGACTCGCGTCGTGCATAAGGGGAGCTTCTCGCGGGTCAAGGACTTGGACGTGGTCGATCGAATCGAAGAACGTGGCGGTCATGTCCCGGACGAGTTCCGAAACTCCGACAACGTCAATCCGGTTGGCCGGTTTTGTGGGGACGAGCTCCCGATGGTTGGCACGTTCGTAGACGGTGCGGACGTCGGTGACGAGCCATTCTTCATCGCGGACTAAGACGATGCTGCCCGGGGCGATATTCGTTTGGGAGGAGGCTTGTGAGGCCTGGGAGGAGGATTGTGCCGAGGCTGGCAGACCGCCGTTTGAAGAATCAGCAAGTTCAGGCTGTGCCGTCATCGTAGAAACCTCCTCTTCCCCCGCTACCGCCAGTGCACTGGAAGCAAGCTCTCGGTCGGCGCAGGAGCCATAGGTACGCGCAGAAACTCGCAACTATGGCTAGGGTAGTGGATTTCGCAGTCGGCATATAGGTTCGCGCGGGCGCGGCGCAATCCGGCCGAGGCACACATTCATTTTCACACGGCGAGCGCAATGATTTCAGATCACTGCAATGGCACCAGAATACTGCGTGGCATCTCGCCGTATTTGGCTGGCGTTGCAATACCGAATGTCAGAATGTCGTTTCTGTTCAAGATCGGTTCGACCGCGTTCTTCAACCAGCCACTGCGGATTTCTGAACGGTCGGCAACTTCATCCAGTGCCACAAGCACCTTATAAATCGAGCTGTCAGAGAATTGTCGGTACGACTTCTTTACTTGGCGAACCTTCTTAGGTGTAATTCCCCGTGAGGTTGTGAACGCGTTGGGCGGGCGTTGAGCCTCCGATGCCGGTGTGGGGTCGGTGGTGATTATAGTAGTGCAACCAGTCAGCATAGGTCTCGGCTCGGGCTTCGTCGCTGTA
>NZ_QHLP01000021.1:0-38298 GCF_003185985.1 Auritidibacter sp. NML100628 | reverse complement strand
CCAGCTAACCCAAGTTTTCGCGCTCAAACTAGCTGAGGCACGACACTGCAGCCACGCGACCTCTCGCGCTCACGATCTGTGAGGCACGACTTACCCTTCGCGCTCAGTTTGACATGAGGCACTACGGTCCGCCACCCTTTAAAAAGGGCAACGGCGATAAGGGCGCTGATGAGGCCCGCGCAGATGAGTGTCATGACCAGTACGTAGACGCAGGCCGATGGAAAACAGCATGAGGGTCACGCCGATGACGGCGAGAAGATCGAGGGACTCGACATGTTTCACACCCGCGGCATTGAGTGCGAAGCCGGAGGCGACGAACCCAATGAAGGGCGGCAGTCGCACGGCCCAGGCGATGAGGCCGCAGGCGAAGAGTGAATCGAGGAGGCGAGCAGGTCCCGGAAATGGGGGTCTTTTTAAAAGATTCTTCTCAAAACGGGAAGCTTCTTTTCTCGTATGGAGCGAAGGGGTAGTGCGTGGGGGAGTTCGATGCTTTGTTCGAGCGTAACCGGGTGGTGTCTATCCGTGGTGTTGCAATAGAAGACGAGACGGAATGTGCGTGTCCCGAGAATGTTTTTGGACAGTACGTTTACCGTAGGGATTTTAGCCCCAAGGAGGCATGCTCGGAGGGGTACAGCGAGGAAATGATTGATTGGGAGGTCCAAAGCAAGTTCGGTTTGTCCTTCTTCAATAGCTCCCGGCTGAACTTGACCACCATTGCCAAGCTCGACGATCACGTCTACGACGCGCTGATGGACTACGTTGGCGCGTTTTCTTCCTCCGTGCGCGACGTGTTGGATGCCTTCGATTTCGCAGTGAAGATGAAGACCCTTGACACTGCGCACCGCTTGTGGCCGGTTGTGAAGCACTTCGCCACCATCGACATGAGCATGCAGGATCTGCCCGACGCACAGATGGGCGACCTGTTCCAGCACGTCATGTACAAGGCCTTTGACACGAAGGGTAAGGCTGCGGGTGCGTTTTATACCCCGCGTGATGCGATCCGGCTGATGGTGGATATTCTATTTGCTTCCGAGGACGTTGGCCTGACCTCCGACGGCGCTTCTCGCACTGTCTATGATCAGACAAATAGTTCTAGACGCAGACTCGAGGAAACTACCCAAACTCGGTGTTCCTCGAGTTTCTAGACGGCGCAGGATACGCGGGGGCTTTGCGTGAAGTGCCCCGGGTTTTGTTCCTAGGCTTGTGCCTTGATTTCCATTATTTCTCGACTGGGGTGGTGTTCCCAAAATTCGGCTTCTACTTCAGCCGGCGTGCGGTAGCCCAGGCTCTGGTGGAGCCTTGACTCGTTCCACCAATTCACCCACTCAAACGTGGCAATCTCAACATCAACCACGTCGGTCCACAACCTGGTATGAATCAGCTCGTTTTTGTAGGAACCGTTGACGTTTTCAGCCAGTGCATTGTCATAAGAGTCACCAACAGTACCGGTCGACGCGATAATTCCATGCTCAGCAAGACGCGCATTGTAGATAATGCTCACATATTGCGAGCCGTGATCCGAGTGGTGAACTAGACCGGTGGTCTTCTTGGCGCACACAATGGCTTGATTGAGTGCTTGCAACGGCAACGCTTCGGTGCGCATCGAGTCAGACAACGCCCAGCCGACGATCCTCCGGGAGAACACATCAGTTACGAAGCCGGCGTACACAAACCCTTTTCTGGTGCGCACATAGGTAATGTTTGCCACCCATAGCCGATTAGGCCCACAGGCTCGAAACTCACGACCCACCAAGTCGGGGCGAGTGTCGGGTCCCTTGGGCTTATGTGTCATCACGGGAGACCGGCCTTTACCTTTGCCAGACACACCTGCAAGGCGCATCAGACGCGCGGTCTGTTCACGTCCAATGTCGATTCCTTCACGGCGCAGCGCGTGCCACATTTTGCGAATCCCGTAGACGCCGTAGTTTTGTTGATGAACTTCGGTAATGCGCTCTACTAGGGCGGCGTCACGAAGGCTACGGACACTTAATCCCCGAGCCTTAGATTGGCGGTACCCACGAGAAGTAAGGAAGCCGCCAACACGGTGTGTGTTTAACGTCGTGCAGATGAACTCGACGGTGAAATGATTCCGGTGTTTATCGATGAACTGGATCATTTCCGACGTTTTGGGTCGAGTTTCGATGCGAAAAAAACCGACGCGGCCTTTAACAGCTCGTTGGTGTCGCGAAGTTCTTGATTCTCACGCCGAAGCTTGGCTACCTCTGCCACGAGGTCTTCGGACAACAGCTCGGCAATACGACCGTCACGGCGAGCCGCTTGTGTCCACTGCCGAGCAGTATGCCATGAGACGCCCAGCTTCGGCGCAACTGCCTGGCACGCAGCCTGCATCGACATGTTCTCTGCCAGGATGCGATCCTCCACCAAGCGAACCACGCGGTCCTTCACATCCTGGTCAAATTTTCTTGGCATGTTCCAGATTTTCCCATCTACTCAGACGGAACAAAACCTGGGACACTTCAGTCCACAACCCTTGACACACCCCGTTACCTTTTAGGTGTCACTGTTTTCCGGCAGGATATGCAGTGTAGGTAACCAGCTGGTTCCGGCATGATGGTTGCCCCCAGTCGTTGATGATCAGGGGGGTGTAGTCACCGGAACCAGTCTGGTTCGTTCGGATCGCTAATAGAAGCACGCTCCAAATTTTTGTGGGTCTTCGTAACGTGGATGTGAACGCACGAACCACCGGTCACCTTGTTTTTATTGGAACGCACCCAAGAAGGTGATCGATATGGAACCCCAAGTATTCGTTGGTATCGACGTCGGAAAGTCTCAGCATCACGCCACCGCAGTCAATCAGCAGGGCCGGGTAGTGCATGACAAACCGTTGCCACAATCCGAGCCCAAGATTCAGGAACTCCTGACAGATCTTGTCGCCAAACACGGCGAGTTGCTGGTCGTAGTAGACCAGCCGAAAACTATCGGTGCGCTGGTTGTCGCTGTAGCTCAGCAGATGGATACTCAGGTGGCGTATTTGCCAGGACTGACGATGCGTCGAGTCGCTGATCTGCATCCGGGTCAGGCGAAGACGGATGCCCGAGATGCTTACATCATTGCCGAAACTGCCCGCACCATGCCACACACGCTGCGGGGTATCACCGTGGCTGAAGAACAGATCGCGGAGTTGTCAATGCTGTGTGGTTTTGATGAGGACCTGGCAGCCCAGCTGACTCAAGTCCGCAATCGGATCAGAGGGCTGCTGACGCAGATCCATCCAGCATTAGAGCGCGTGCTGGGGCCACGGTTGGCACACCCAGCAGTCGTTGATTTACTCGGCAGGTATCCAACCCCTGCGGGGTTGAAACGCGCCGGTCGAGGCCACGTTCGAGCTCGGCTCAAAAAGCTTGCGCCGCGCATGGCAGCACGGTTGACCGATGAGATCTTTAGGGCATTAGCCGAGCAAACGACTATCGTGACCGGCACTCATGCTGCTGAGCATATTATTGGTCGCTTAGCTGCCCAACTACAGCAACTCACGCAGCAACGCAGTGATGTTGAAGCTGAAATTTTGTTGGTGGTTGATGCGCACCCTCTTACCGAAGTCCTGACTTCCATGCCCGGTGTTGGAGTCAGGACTGCCGCACGCATTCTCACCGAAGTGGTCGGTAAAGACTTCCAATCCGCAGCCCACTTAGCATCATATGCTGGCATCGCACCCGTGACCCGCCAATCCGGGACCTCCATCCGTGGAGAATCCCCATCTCGGCGCGGCAACAAAGTGCTCAAACGAGTGCTGTTCTTATCTGCCTTTGCTTCGATTAAAGGCGACCCCGCCTCGCGAGCCTACTACGACAAAAAACGCGCCGAAGGCAAACGCCACAACCAAGCCGTCATCGCCCTCGCCCGACGCCGATCCGACGTCCTGTTCGCCATGCTCAGAGACGGCACGTTCTACGAATCTCGCCCAGCACAACTTGTTCCAGCAGCTTGACGAAAACGATAGAAGCACCCCCCATCCTGAAGTACTGCCTCAGCGAATTAAGAATTAATAGGACGCTGAATTATTGCGTTGGGGGCAACCGAGCTTTTGAAGACGGAGAGATTATTGGTGAAATTCCCCTGACTAACCAGTCACAGGTCCATAGGTATGATCGAGCTATGACGATGAACGTGGATGTCGTCGACCCCTCAGTGTTATATTTCTTCGAAGGTGATGCTGGCACCGGCGCCCGTGATGTTCTGGAGAGCGCTGACCAAGACCGGGTCGTGGAGCGTGAGGCTGAGGGCGGAAAGCCCGAGGCGGGTGTCCTTGTCGATACTGGGGAGTCACACTTCAACTACGGTTACCTCTGGTATCCAGACCAGCAGGTGATGGTGACGTTTGATGTCGGATACATCCCGGCTTCTGAACATGAGGGTGAAGCGACCGACGACAAGGCGCGAGAGCGAATGAGATCCTTCCTGGACCAGTATCCCGAGGTTTAGGCCGACTACTTAACACCTTGTTCGATGAGGATTTCACGGAGCTTCGCGCGAGCGCGGTTAACGCGGGATTTGACGGTTTGAATGCCGATTTTTTGTTGTGTCGCGATCTCTTCGTAGGTGAGACCACCATATTCGCGCAAGATCAGGGCTTCCCGAAAGTCTTCCCCTAGCTGGGTGAGGGCAGCTCGGACGACCATGACGGTACTGACTTTCTCGTCGGGAGTGGGGCTAGTATCGGCCTGCGTCATCCCGATCTCGTCGTCTAGGACATCGCGTCGTGCACGAACAAACTGTAGGGCTGCGTTGGCGGCGATCCGGTATGCCCACGTTGAGAACTTGGCGCGCGGTTCAAATTTGTGCAAATTTCTCCATGCTGACGTTAGTGCATTCTGCATGGCGTCTTCAGCATCGTGCTGATTGCCAGTGATCGAGTAAACCACTGCCCACATACGACGAGAAGCGCCCTCGACCAAGGTGGCGAAGGCGCTTTCGTCCCCGTGTTGAGCACGATGGATGAGATCGAGTTGAGCAGGATCAACAGGCATGAAGCTGCTTTCTACAGCTGGGGGTCTGAAGCATCCTCCTCGGACCACAGATCATCGCTGTTGGCTATGTCTGCGTCTAAGTCCTGCTCCGACACGGCGTCGTTAGGGACCAACTCGCCTTCTGGTTCAGGGGTTTCGGGGTTGGTCGCAACAGACAGCATCTGCTCTAGCTGGGAACCAGACAGTTCAGGGATGGCTTCAGGATCTCGATAATCCGGCAGGACGTACTCGTCGGTCTCGTCAAATTCATCGGTCAGGTCTGGGATTGCGTGATGACGTGGTGACATCGCTGATGTCCTCCTGAGACTTGAGCATCGCTACTGTGTCAATAGTGCAATAACTGCACTGCCGGTTTTGTCCCCGTATGTCTTACTGTGATGAAGAGGTCGTGCTGGACGATGCCGAGCTCGCCTCGCTCGAAGAAGAAGCTGACGACGAGTCCGTTGAGCTTCGAGAATCGTTCCGGTAGAAGCCGGACCCTTTGAAACTAACCCCCACGGAGCCGAATTTCTTGCGTAAGACGCCACCGCACTTGGGGCAGGCTGTCAGGGAGTCCTCGGAAAAAGACTGGTGAATATCAAAAGCATGAGAGCAGTCTCGACAAACATATGAATACATCGGCATAGTAAGGCACTCCTGATCCTGGCCCGAATGAAAAAATAACGAGAAGATAACGTCGCTAGTTTACCCGCAGATTTCGCGTCTCATTTTTCGTGTCCGGACACGGTCCAATGGATTCCAGCGGTGGTGACTGCGCCGTTGACGGGTTGATCGTGGTCATCGGTTGGAATCGGCGAGAAATCCGGGTAATACTCGTGCGAGAACACGGGACTGAGGGTTACGACAGGCCGATCGAGAGTCTGTGCAAGGTGGTAGAGAACACGGTCATAAAAGCCGCCACCCTGCCCCATGCGGTGGCCGTGAGAATCGACGGCGAGCGCTGGAACCTGGATCGCTTCCACCTCGGTGAGAATGTCGTGATCAAAACGCTTGCCAACGGGCTGGCTGAGTCCTTTTAATTCGGTTTCTTCCAGCTCGACATCGGGAGTCCACGCAGCCCACCGCATCGTGTGATCGGTGTAGGGAACCGGGACAATTACCTGGATCCCGCGCTCATGAAGTCCGGTGACGAACTCGGTAGTATCCGGCTCAGTGCCGTAGCTGATGACCGACGCTACCCGGCTAAACGGTGTTAAACCGGCATCCCGCTGTGCGTCGTACCAGCCCAATAACTGTTCGCAGATCAGGTGTGACTGTCGCAGACGTTCAGCGTTGCCCAGTGCGACACGGCGTTGTCTCATCAAGGTTCGGAAAGCTTTTTTGTCCATTCTCCTCCTTCGCTGGCTACTCGACCGCACCTAGCTGTCGTCTCCATTGTCTCACCTTCTCCCAACGTGAACGGCAGCGAGCGTGATCTGCGGACATACTCGTCAGAGCGCTGCCAACGGGCTGCGTACTGGGGCATTAGGGAGGGCTGTGTTCTACCATGGGTAAGGTGCAGATCTTTGAAGGCGTCTCGGCGCAATGGCCGGTCGCATTGCGGTGGCAGAACCTCGTGTTGCGTCCTCTCAAACGACGCGACCGCGCCGAGTGGGATAGCGTCAGAGCTGCGAACGCCCAATGGCTTCAGCCGTGGGATGCTACCCATCCACCGGTATGGGGCGAAGCTGACCGATTGCCGACCTTTGGCCACATGGTGCGGGCGATGAATCGCGACGCCCGCGCCGGGCATTCTTTTCCATGGGTGCTCTGTGTTCAACAACCCGGTCAGCACCATGCCCGAGTGGCCGGCCAGGTGGTGGCCGCCCCGGTACAGTGGGGTTCGGTCCGGTCTACCGCGTTGGGGTATTGGGTCGATCACCGCCTCGCCGGGCGCAATATTGTGCCTACTGCGGTTGCGCTGGCGATCGATTATCTGTTTGATCGGGTGGGATTACACCGGGTGGAGATCAATATCGTTCCGCAGAACATTGCCTCACACCGGGTCATCGAAAAAGTTGGTATGCGGTATGAGGGGTTGCGAAAAAACTATCTGCACATCAATGGCATGTGGACCGATCACGATAGTTTTGCCATCACCACGGAAGAGTGGCCGTTAGATGGACTTGTGGCCCAGTTACAGGCGGATTTTCCGCTAAAGCAGTGACACACCACCGGTGAATCACACCGGTGTGATTCTGGGCGAGTACTCTCAAAGAGTGGACCATCGGATAACCCAGCTCGAGGAATCCCTGTCGCAGGCGTTGGGATACCTGCCCGAGCTGCAGATTGCAACCTCCGTGGTGGTGGTGCTTGCAGTTCTGGTGTGGATGATCATGATGGGTCGTCGCGAAGACGTCCGAGTCCGCCGGCCGAAGGTGACCGCCACCGCTCCAAGGAGAATCATGGCAGAACAGACATCAACCCCGACGTTCACGATCCGGTGGGGGAGAACAGCAATTTTTGCTGTGGCCGTCTTGGCGACCCTGGTCTTCATCGTGACTGCTGTTGCCGGTCTATTTGGTGCCGCTATGTGGGCCTGGGCCTTGCTGTCGTTTGTGGTCTCCGTGGCGTCCTTGGCCAGTCTGCGCGCCCTGGCGATCCGCGATCAGTACCGTCGGGCCGATGCTCAGCGTCACAGCGAACGGCCTGCCACGACGGTGGAAGCCGGATCGTCAGCTGACACCGACACCGAGCACGACGCTGATCGCACACCTGAGAGCTCGGCCAAGGTTGAGCACAACCATCCGGTCTTTGATCGTCAAGCACAGGCCGGTGCCGTAGCAGAGCGCACTACTGACGAGCCGGGCCGGTCTGAGGAACAGGACCACACACCGCTGGTTGAGCTCAGGATCAAAGAAGCCCCGGTGCCGAAAAAGTCAGTCGCCCGCCGGGGTATTCCACGGCCGATGTATCTGGACGCTGCCGAAATCGTTCGCGAACAACCCGAACCGTTGGCGACCGAGGTTACTCCGCAACCGTCGGCCGATACGCACCTGAAAGACGGCGTTTCCCCGCAGTATCAGGCCAAGGTCACTGCCAAGGCCCACCGCAAACTCGACCTCGACAAAGTCCTGGATCGGCGCCGGGCGATCTAGTCTGGCGGGGACATTTGCCGACCACCGCGAACCGATACGGCTGGGATTTGGTAGCCTAATCGGCTATGAACAGCCATGACTTGATCGAGCTCTTGGGCGATTATTGTGCGCGTGAGGGGTTTCGTCTCGATCGAGCCGCGGTGATTGACACCCAACGACGCGGGCCCGAGTTGACCTGGCTGGTCGAAGGCTTTGTGGTGGACGGTGTCCGGGAGCGTCGCCGGTACTGGGGTATCACCACCGAGATCTTGCCGGTGGGTGTGGCAGAGATGATCACCGCAAACGATGGTACCGAATTGGAGCTCTGGGAGCATCCGGCTGACCCGTTGTTGCCCGGGTTGAAATTGGCCAGTACTCCCGGTACCGTCCAACAACGTTTCGAACACCTGGGAGAATTACGCAGTCTGCGCATGGTGGCCTACCGTCCGTTGCGGCGCGCGGTGCTACGGGCGGATTTTCACCGCGGTCGAGGACAGGACCATAGCTTCTTTCTGAAAGTGTTGCCGGAAGGAGAAGCTCACCAGATCTACCAGAAGCATCTGGTGTGCGCAGAAGCCGGCGTGCCAGTGGTGCTTCCCGTGGCTGAGCCGTCCCGCGACATCCTGGTCCTGGACGCCGGGTGCGGAATCTCGCTGACCGAACTGGTCAATTCGGGTCGTGGCGAGGCCTTCAGCCTGTGCGAACTGCGCGCGGTGTTGGAACAACTTCCCGACCAGCTAGTGGATCTGCCCCATCGTGCCTCCTGGGCCGAGCGGGTCAGTGAATTCGCGGTCGGGGCACAGCATCAGTTCCTCGGTCAGGCTGGCCGGATCGAACAGCTCAGCACCGAAATTCATCGCCGTCTAGATGCCACCGATCCCGGCCCCCAGGTTGCTGTCCACGGTGACCTCTATGAAGCGCACCTGCTGCTGGACCCCACCACCGGTGCGATCCGATCGATTCTCGACGTGGATGCGGCCGGACCGGGTCACCACATTGACGATTTGGCCTGCTTGATCGGTCACTTGGCGGTCTCTGAGACGAGCGTGACACTACACCAGCGCTGGCGCCTGGTCGAGACGTACTTCGACCAGCTCACACACCCCAACCTTATGGCCCGAACGGCTCCGTTTCGGGATCCGGTCGACGCCTCTGGGTTGGGTGGGCGAGCCGCCGCGGTAGTACTGAGTCTGTTGTCCACACTGTCCGAGCACGACGTCCAGGCGGCCGAGCAGCGCTTGGAGTTGGCCGAGCGACTCCTTGAGCACTCGTGAGATCAGCTACTCGATCAAGTTGCTCACGCTAGCACGTACTCTCATCACGACGATTCAGCGCCTGGGCTTCCAATTCTTCGACCCGCCGTCGGCTCTGTTGGGCGGCCATATTGTCTCCCGTGCGTTCCTGAGCTTCTGCCAAGCCCATCAGTGCAGCAATGCGGGCACCGGTATCCAGCGTCTCGGTCTCGAGCAACTGAGACAATAGGGTGGCCGCTTCGACCTCGCGATCCTGTTCCAGCAAGACGTGGCCGGCAAAAAGTTCCGCGCGGGCCGCGCCGTCGGGATCGTCGGCCGTGGTGAACAGATCGGCAGCGTTCAGCGCGGTGGCTACCGCGTTGACGCCGTTGTGCAACGACCAATACCCGCGGGCCTGAGTGTCCATGTAGTCAGCCTGATACCAGGTGGCCCCGGTATGCTGGGCAATCTCAATGGCCTCGTTGAGATGCAAAATGCCCTCATGATCGCCCTGGTCACACATTAAATGACCCAGCGCGTTCAGAGCCTGCGCCAAGACCATATTGGGTGTAGGCAGTTGACGGGCTACTGTCACGGCGTGCTGGACGGCGGTGCGCGCACGCCGGGGCTCGTCTTCGGTCGAATGCAGTGCGCCCAGGGCCAAATAAACGTGCACCGCCTCCTGGCGGGCCCCAGTCGATAGCATCAGCTCAATGGCCTGGTGCCAATGCTCGATGGCCTCCTGGGTCCGGTGTTGACGGCGCAGTGCTTGCCCTAAATCCACCAGCACCTGAGCCTGAGAGGCACGGTCGCCGGAGATCTCGGCTCGCCGGACCAGACCGGTGAGTACCTCTTCGGCGTCCTTATACTCCTCCGCCTCTAACAACTGATGCCCCAAGGCAAAGAGCAATCCGCCGGACTCGGGGATTTCGCCTTGCTCGGCTTCGGCCGCGGCAATCTTCCAGGCGGTGACTGCCACGGAGGTCTCGCCCAGCTGGGAGGCCATGGCAGCGCACAGCCCCGCTGCCGAGGCAGCGCCAGATCGGGCTCCGATCCGCACGTAGGTCTCGAGGGCTTGCACGGCGTACTCGGCGGCTAAGGCAGAGTCTTCCCGGTGGTGGGCCACTGCGGCCTGTACCATCCACATCGCAGCCCGAATCGCGCGGTGGCAACCGGTCGAGAGTAGCTCGCCGGCGGTAGCGGCAGCGGCGCTGAACTGTTCGGTCATCAAATAAACGTGGGCGGCAAACATGTGTGCAGTATCGGTCGCGGACCGGGAAACCACCAATCCCTCGTCGCGTCGCCATCGGATGACGTCCAGAGCCTCGGTAATCAACTCCAGGGCTTCCTCGGTGGCGTGTTCGGAGACCCGAATCGTTGCCAGGGCAATCAAGGCATCGGAGAGGACTGTGTCGTAACGGTGGCGTTGGAGCGCCTCCCGTTCGGTATCGACGACACCCTGCAGGACCGTGGCCGAGAACGAATCCGGTTCAGCAAACAACATGGTCCCCAGTTGCTCTTCCAGATCCGCTTGATGGTACTGGCCTACCGAACGCAATACCTCGGCACGTGCTGTCACATCTTGTTCGGCCCGCTGGGTCTCACCCAGCGAATGTAGCACGGAGGCCCGAGTGCGATAGGCAGCCAACCGTACCTCCGGTCGATCAGACCCCGGGGCGTGCTCGAGCTGAGTCAAGGCCTCTAAGCACTGTTCCACTCGCTGGGCGTAGGCGGCTTCTTGAGCTAGGTCCAACCAGCCACTGGCGGTATCGGCATGGTGGCGCACCAGATGGTGGACACGGCCGTGCAAGATATCGTCGAGTTTTCTGATCATCGAGAACGGAAGCTTCCGTCCCGAATCAGACGACGTCGTTTCTGCCATACTCCCAGTGTAGTAACTGTGGTGAGGTGTTGTGATTCAGCACGTGGTCGGGCGAAACCTTTAGACTGGTGGGCATGCCCCGTAGCCTCCGCGCGCTGTCGATCACTCTGGTAGCGGTGATGGGCCTGAGCGCCTGTGGCGATCAGAAAGCCGTCGATCCTGATCCTTCGGTCGCTACCGTCCGCGTGCTTGCCGGCCCGGACCCCCTGGATGAAGCCATGGCCGTGGCCACCGTGGAGTTTCTGAGCACCCGCGGTATTGCCGCTGAGCGCCATGGGTTGGAATCCAGTTCCGGGCAACAACTCTCGGAGGCGCTGGAAGCCGAGAACACCCTGGTCGTGGCCAACTCGGTGCAGCTGGTCGCCGCTGACGACCCCGAACAGGCCATGAAGGACACGTCCGGAGACGAATCGGTCGACTCGGCGGATCAGATCGTCAATTCCACATCCGCCGATATTCTGTCGACCTCAGAGGCCACCCTGCGTATCCAGCCGGTGGTTACCCGCGCCACGGCTGCTTACCACGAACTGGAATCAGCCGACGATCTGCACAACTCGGTTGACATCGACTCCGCTGTCTCGCCGGCTACCTCCTCGCAGAGCGCTGAGGAGTCTTCCTTGCGGTGTGAGCACCTACAGATGGGAACCGGTGCGCTGACCGATGAGCTGGTGGAGGTGGTGGCAGCCGAGCTGGAGCCCTGTGATCAGGGGTGGTCGGAATCACCACAGTCCTTTGCGGGATACCAGCAGGAGCTGGCCCGGTTACAGTCTGAACCCGATGCCCTGACGTGGCTGTACGCGCCCGATCCAGCCATCGCTGACCTGTCTTTTCGGGTGCTGGAAAGCCACGACTACCCGGAAGGTCGGATGTTGGTGATCGGTGACCCGGAGTCGATTCAAGCATCGGTGGAAGAACCACTCCATGAGCTCTACCAGGCGGTGAGCGGGGAAGAACTTGCCAACCTGAGCCGGATGGTGTACCAGGCCCGGCGGCCCGCTGAGGGATTGGACCTCGACGAGGCCTCAGCGGCGCGGTCGTGGTTGTCGTCAGCGGGTTTGCTGGAGGCCTCCGACATTTTGGACGAACCGTCCGTAGCACCCAGTACTCTCTAATCAACACAACCCCTTAGACCCTGGAGGTCGGTCCCGATGACACCAGCACGACCGCGTGAAATTCGCCAGTCATCCAAGTTGCATAATGTTCGCTACGATGTGCGCGGACCGATCCTGGAAGAAGCTCAGCGTCTCGAAGCCGCCGGGCATCGGATCATGCGACTGAATATTGGGAACCCGGCCCCCTTCGGTTTTGACGCCCCCGGGGCGATCCTGAAGGATATGGTCTCCCATCTTCCCCATGCCCAGGGGTACTCCGATTCTCAGGGTATCTACTCGGCCCGCACCGCCGTCTCGCAGTACTATGAGTCCCGTGGCATCCGGGATATCTCGGTTGATGATGTTTTCATCGGTAACGGGGTCTCAGAGATGATCTCCATGGTCCTCCAAGCCCTGATCGATGACGGGGACCAGGTACTGATTCCCGCGCCGGATTATCCGCTGTGGACCGGGGCCACCACGCTCTGCGGTGGTGAAGCCGTGCACTACCGGTGTGTGGAAGAGGAAGGCTGGGTCCCCGACACCGAGCACATCGAGTCTCTGGTCACCGACCGTACCAAGGCTCTGGTGCTGATCAACCCGAATAATCCCACCGGGGCGGTGTACTCGCGCCACGTACTAATGGAAATGGTCGAGATCGCTCGCCGGCACGGGCTGGTGCTACTCGCCGATGAGATTTATGAAAAGATTCTCTACGACGGAGCACGCCACATTAACGTCGCCGGGCTGTCTGATGATGTGCTCACCCTGACGTTCTCCGGGCTGTCGAAGGCGTACCGGGTGGCCGGATACCGGGCCGGTTGGGTTGCCGTGTCCGGGCCCAAATATCGCGCTCAAGACTTCCTTGAGGGGCTGACTCTGCTGGCCAATATGCGTATGTGCGCCAACGTTCCCGCCCAGCACGCGATCCAGACGGCGCTGGGCGGGTATCAATCCATCAACGACCTCATTCTCCCGGGTGGACGACTGCTGGAACAGCGCAACCTGGCCACCGAAATGCTCCAGGCCATCCCGGGGGTGAGCGTGCAACCGGCCCACGGCGCGATGTATCTGTTCCCGAAACTCGACCCTGAGATGTATCCGATTGACGATGACGAGAAGTTCGTGATCGACCTGCTTCGACAACAAAAAATCCTGGTCTCACACGGTCGGGCCTTCAATCTTGACACGACCGACCATTTCCGCTTGGTGACCTTGCCGGCCGTGCGTGATCTCGAAGAAGGCATCCACCGGATCGCCGAGTTTTTAGAGGGCTACCGCCACGGCTGAGTCCTACTCGTCGGTCTCATCGGTGTCGCTGGTGCTGGCCGTCGTCTCGGACTCGGCACGGACCTGGTCAATGCGTTGCTGGGCCTCGGTCAGCCAACGTTGACAGTGTTGTGCCAGGGCTTCACCGCGCTCCCAGAGTTGTAAGCTTTCTTCTAGTTCCACCCCACCGGATTCCAGCCGGGTCACGGTCTCAATCAGTTCGGTGCGGGCCTGCTCGTAGCTCAACTGGGCAATATCGGAGGTATCGGCGGTCGAGAATCCTTGTGTCATCATCATCCTTCGTCGTCTGTGCTGGGGTTGATTGAGGTGACTTCGGCGTGGAAGTCTCCCCTGGAGAGCAAAATGTTGACCGGGGTGCCGACCTGTAACTGATCGGCCCGTCGAATCAAGCCCTGCTCAGCCTGCACCACCGCATAGCCACGGTTGAGTGTGGACTGCGGAGACAGCGAACGCACCCGAGCCATCACCTGCTCGACTACCTCGCGCTCGCGAGAAATCAGCTGACGCACGGCCGTTCGTGCTCGTGTCAGCACACCGGTGAGTTCCTCGTGGCGGGTGGTGATCATCGTTTCAGGATGCAGTAGCACCGGCCGGGAACGCACCGTAGCCAGGTGGGTGGCCTGCTCGGTGACGAGCCGCTGCACCGCAGCGGCCATCCTTAACCGGGCCTGAGCGATGCTCTCGGCCTCCACCGTCGCGTCGGGAACAATACGCTTGGCCGCATCGGTGGGAGTGGAAGCCCGCAGATCAGCCACATCATCGAGCACCGGATGGTCGGCTTCGTGCCCGATTGCCGAGACCACCGGGGTGGTTGCTGCCGCCACCGTGCGCACGAGCCGTTCATCCGAAAATGGCAGGATCACCTCTTCTAAGGCCCCACCGCCACGGGCTATCACGATCAGATCCACCCGCTCATCGGCATCAAGCTGGTGCAGGGCCTCGATGATCTCGGTGGGTGCTTGGGCGCCTTGGACGGCGGTGTGCACCACGGTGAATTCAGTGGCCGGCCAACGCAAGAGCGTATTGCGCATGACATCTTTCATCGCGTCGGAGTCTTTGCCGGTAATCAGACCGATGCGTGCTGGCACCAGGGGCAACGGTTTCTTCTGGGCAAACAGGCCTTCTTCGGCCAACGCGTGTCGCAAGCGCTCGACTCGGGCCAGTAAGTCACCGATGCCTACCGGCCGAATATCCTGGGCAATCATCGACAACCGACCGGTCTTGGTGTAAAAGTTGGGCTTCACCCAGGCCACCACACGCGCGCCCTGTTGCACTCCAGGATCCAGGTGCGAGGCCACATTGCGCCAGGCAGTGACCGGCAGGGAGATCTCGGCTTCCATATCGCGCAGTGTCATCCACGCATTGCCACGTACCACGCGATGCTCGATCAGCTGACCCTCCACCCAGGTCGCCGGGGCCCGATCAATATAGTGTTTGAGATTCTCCGACAGTAAGCGCACCGGCCAGGGGTGATCCGCCGAGGTCTGCGCCGCTGTGGCCGGTAGTGCAGGTTCATCGATCACCATGCGCTCACCACACAACCACCACTCACATTGCCTCCGTTACAGTAGTCTAGGGACGTCCCCCAGACTACTACCGCCGGGATAGAAGGACACCATGAGAACGCTTTTTGCCAGCATTTTTGCGTTGGTTATCGGCATCGTCACTGTGATCGGTTTGACCGGATGGCGAGCTGATGCATTGTTACACACCGCAGAACCATTACGGGAGATTTCTGGTGATGAGCAGGTGCTCGACGCGGTCCCGGCATTAGTGGCCGATCAGGTGACCTCGAATGCGGAATCCCAGCTGCCCTTCTCCGATGCGTTGGGCGGGGTGACCGAGAATTTTGCGTCCTTGGTAGTGGAGGACTCCCGGTTCGCTCAGGCGTGGGGCGAAGCCGTGGAGATGACCCGTCAGGACTGGGTTGAGGGGCTGCAACAGGCCTCCACCCCGGCCGAACCCGATGCCGGATACCTCTCGATCCATCTCACCCCGGTGGCCCAACTCGCCGGTGTTGTGCTGGGCGAGCAACTCGACCAGATTTCCCTGCTCGACGGTGTTGATCCCACTGGCTGGGTACCCAGCGAGTTGGTGATCGACACGCAAGTTCCTCCCTCAGAACTCATCTCGGCCGATGACCTGGTGTTGATCGAACAGTACGTGACCTACTGGCCACTGGTCCTGGGCGGGGCCGCGGTGGCCTTCGTCCTAGCGCTGTTGCTGGCCGCCCCCGGAGCCCGCTGGAGCGTCTGGCTGATTTCCGGGGCGGTGATCGTGCTTGGCGGAGTCACCCTGCGTACCGGCATCGGCCGGCTGGTGGACGACTCGATCGCTGCCACAGTTGAAGACGGCACCGTGGCGATAGTCGAGCCCCTGATGCATGCGTTCGCCAATTGGAGCTATCCCCAACTGAACGTGATGATGATCGGTGGCGCGGTGGTGGCCGCAGTGGGCTTGATCGGCGCGTTGATTGCGATGGGGCGCGAGACCAGTAGCGCCTAGTTCGTGCCCCGTTGCTGGACCTGCTAACGTGAGATAAATAACGTCAGTATTGACTAACGCCAGTATGAGAAGATGACAGGAATATGTAGCAACAGCGTGTGCGCTGGCGCGTGATGCGCTGAGGACCGTTGGGGGACAGTCCGGTGAGTTCAGAGAAGTCGACACGTCATTACGCCTCGTCGCATTACACCAAGACTCAACACGCTTCGTCACAATATCCGTCCACGCAGTATCGCTTGACCCAGACCGAACTCTCTGAGGGGATGAAAGCTCCGGCTGACGGTGACTTGATGCGTCGGTTGATCGGACTTGGTCTCGGCATCGTGCTGGCACTGTTGGTGTACTTCCTGCTTCCCGCAGACACGGGAGTCTGGCCCCGGCTGACCGGTGCCACCGCGGTATTGATGGCCGTGTGGTGGATGACCGAGGCGATCCCGATTCCCGCCACCGCTTTGTTGCCACTGGTGATCTTTCCGGTGTTCGTTCCCGCCGAGGAAACCCCAGAGAGCGAGGGCGTCAGCTTTGATACGGTCGGGGCCAAACTACGGCAATAATGTCATCTTCTTGTTCTTAGGTGGCTTTTTGCTCGCTCTGGCGATGCAACGCTGGAATTTGCACCGTCGCATTGCATTGCTGGTGTTGCGCTCGATGGGATCAAATAGTTCAGCCTTGGTCGGCGGTTTCATGATCTCCACCGGTTTCCTGTCGATGTGGGTCTCCAACACCGCGACCGCGGTGATGATGTTGCCTATCGGCGTGTCGGTGCTGGTGCTGGTCAATCAAGTGACAGAGGAAGGCGACGCCGAGGCCAGCGTGGAGTCGATGGTGAAAACGAAATTCGGCACCGCGCTGATGCTCGGCATCGCCTACGCGGCCTCCATTGGCTCGGTCAGTACCATTATTGGAACTCCGCCCAATGCACTGTTGGCCGCTCACATGTCCAGTAACGAGGACATGACCATTGGCTTTGGGCAATGGATGCTGGTCGGGGTGCCCTTGGCGGTGGTACTGATGCTGGCCACGTGGTTCATCTTGGTCAAGGTGCTGTTCAAACCCGAGATCAAGCACATTCCCGGTGGCCGTGAGATGTTGCAGAAAGAGTCGGAGAAACTCGGGCCGGTGAGTTCCGGTGAGCGCCGAGTGCTGATCATTTTTATCCTGGCGGCGGTCAGCTGGGTCTTCATCCCGTTGCTGTCGGAGTACGTGTTCGGCCTGGAAGATGCTTTCATCTCCGATGCTGGCATCGCCATTGCTGTCGGCCTGTTGCTATTCCTGTTGCCGGCCGGTCCGGACGCCGAGTCGGGGGTGCGCCTATTGGATTGGGAATCTGCCGTGGAACTTCCCTGGGGTGTGCTACTGCTCTTTGGCGGTGGCCTGGCACTGTCGGGTCAGTTCAGCGATTCCGGACTCTCGGAATGGCTGGGTGAACAAGCGACCAGTCTGAGCGGGATGAGCCTGTGGATCCTGGTGGCGTTGGCGGCCGTGGCGATTTTGCTCCTGACCGAAATGACGTCCAATACTGCCACCGCTGCCACGTTCTTGCCCGTAGCCTCCGGCGTGGCAATGGGGACCGGGGTGGAACCACTGATGCTGTGTGCACCCGTGGCGCTGGCCGCAACCTGTGCGTTCATGCTTCCGGTGGCTACCCCGCCGAACGCCATCGCCTACGGTTCTGGCTACGTCACCATCGGTCAGATGGTGCGAGGAGGTGTGCTGGTCAATATCGTCGCTGCCATCCTGATCACTCTGGTCTCGATGACCTTGCTGGTGTGGGTCTTCCTCTAAAACCAGCTCTACAACCAGCCCTGATCCCGGGCGTATCCGGCGGCCTGGGCGCGGTTCTTCGAGCCGGTCTTGCTGATTGCCTCCGAGAGCAGGTTCCGCACCGTCCCCGCGGAGAGGTGTAACTGCTCGGCAATGTCCCGGACTGAACGACCGGTCAGCGTCGCGCGCAACACGTCCTGTTCCCGGCAGGTGAGAGGGTTTTGCTGCGTGAGGGCCTGGACAGCCAAGGCCGGATCGACTACGGTCCGACCGGCCATGATCGACCGGATGGCTGCGGTGAGCTCCTCAGCGGGGGAATCCTTGACCATAAACCCCTGTGCCCCGGCATCCAGTGCGCGTTGCAAGTATCCGGCGCGACCAAAGGTGGTCAGGATCAGAATCTTGGCCTGCGTCTGCTCGCTGACCTGAGCGGCAGTGGCCAATCCGTCCGTGCCGGGCATTTCAATGTCGAGGATGGCCAGATCCGCGCCGTGGTCTGCAATGGCTTCCACCACCGAGGCGCCATCGGGCAGTTGTGCGACCACCTGAAGATCCTGTTCCAAATCTAACAAGGCCGCCAGCCCCTGACGAACCAGCGCCTGGTCATCGGCCAGCACAATCTTGATCGGATTCACTGACTCACCTCCAACACCGTGCCACGGTCCGAGGACGAGATGGTCAGAGTCCCCTTGGCTGCTTCGGCTCGATCGCGAAGCCCGGCCAGACCATATCCGGTTGTGGGACGAGTGATCCCAATCCCGTCATCGCTGACGCGCAACCGATGGGTGGTGATCTCAATATTCACGGTGCTCGCCTGCGCATGCCGGAGCACATTGGTGACCGCTTCACGCAGGCACCAGGCGAATAGTTCCGCGGTGGCCGGGGCGATCTGTCGCGGGATTTCTGTGGTCGTGACGTGGATTCCTTGGTTACGGAGCATCTCCAGAGCGACCTCCAACTGGTTGCCTAAATCCGGGGCTTCCAGAGTGGTGATCGCAGTGCGGACATTGCTAATGGAGGACCTGGCCAATCCCAGGATACTCTCCAGCTCCGCGCGGGCGGCCTGGTGGTCAGTGTCGAGCAATCGCATGGCTAACTGCGTCTTGACCGTGATGGCGGTCAGCGACTGGCCTAAGACATCGTGGACCTGGCGAGCTAATTCTTCCCGTTGGGCGGCTAGTGCGTCTCGCTCCGAGACTTGGCGCTCCACTTCCTGACGTTCGACGACATAGCGGATGAAAAACAACATGATCCAGACCATGGTCAGTGGTAGCAGCAGGCGCCACCAGAGATCCATTTGGTCGCTGATCACCAGTAACGCTGTGCCGGCCAGTGTGGTCGAGACGAAGGAACCAATTGCCCCGGGAACAAGATTGTGCGTGAACAGCCACAGCGCTGCGACAAACGTCAGGCTCATCCCTGCATCCGCTCCGGTCAGCAACGCCACTGGGACCACGAGTAGACCCAGCACCAGGGTGTAGACAAGGGTCGTGGCGACCCGGGGGAGCAGTGGCCACGGGCGCGGATGGGTCAACATCCACAGATAGCACCCGGCGAACAGGACCAAGCAGGCGATGCCGGCGATCTTGGCCCACAGCGGATGATCTGACAGGACGACGCTCGTAGCCGGGATGAGCAACAGCGCGAGCCAACCGCCGCCGTAGCGCAGTTGTTCGCGTTGCTCGTCCCGACTGAGCTGATCTGGATACATCGACTCTTATCTTATCGGCGGGTAGAGCCTAGGGTGGACAGCCAGCACAAGCCGGCGAAAATCACCGTCCAGGCCAGGGAGATCCCCAGAATCCAGGCCAGGGAATCGGATTCAAACTCGCCGGTGACGAAAGCTTGCTGATCCAGAATGAGTCCCTCAGCCTGGGGATAGTGAGCCAGCTGGCCGGTACCATACATTGGCGTGAAGCGACCGATCTCGAGCAGTGTTCCGCTCAAGGGCATAAACAGGTTACCGAGGAAGGCCAACACGACCAGGAAACCAGACCCAATGGCGACCGCGGACTGGGCACGGAAAATCATCGCCACGGCGAGCCCATAGAACACGAACGGGATGGTGCCAACAATGGTCAGTGCTGCCGTAGCTATCCAATGCCCCACTGTATCGAATTCCGCTCCCGTGGTGGCTCCTAGAATCAGGATCAGCGTGGTGGGCAGAATGGCCAAAATCATGCCCATCAGCATTTTGGACACCATAAACAAGGGGTTAGACAGCCCGGTGAGCGCTAACACTCGATTCCAGCCGTATTGCTTTTCCACTACCGCGGAACTACTGACCGCCGTAGCAGCGATCACCGAACCGTAGCAAGCCATGGAGGTCATCACCCAAGCGGTCATATTGCCGTCGCCGAAGTTCAACTCGGCAACATCACCGGCCACCCCAAACATCAGGTACAACATGGCCGGTAAGACCAGGATGAAGAAGGTCGACTCCCACATCCGTAGGGACCGCCACGTGTCCCAGGCCAGGTAGTGGACGAAAATGCTCAGGGTGGACCGAGCTGGCGAACCCCCGTGTGAAGGTTTCGTGGTGGTGTGTGAAGCTATGGCGGTCATGAGGGGTCTCCTTCCAACAGGTTTTCCAGCCCGTGTTGAGTAATCTGAACGTTGGAAATCCATCCGTGATTTAGCAATTCGTTAGCCAGCTGATCGGATCGATCGGTTCGGATGCTGATCCGTCGTTTTGCTGGGTCCCAATCGAGTGCGGTTTTTTCCGGTAGTACCTCGAAGGGTTCTTGAGAGTGGCGCCATGTTCCCGTGATGGTGCTGGTGCCTCCGAGTTGGTCAGCCGGTGCGTCGGCGGTGATGGACCCAGATTTCATCACCACGATGCGGTCGGCGAATTCTTCGGCCTCTTGCAAATAATGCGTGGCAAAAATGATGGTTCCCCCACCACGCGCCCAGCTCGTCATCGAGTCCCAAAACCCTCGACGCGAGGTGATGTCCATGCCGGAGGTGGGCTCATCGAGTAGCAGAATCTCCGGGTCGGGAAGGATCGCCAGGGCGAACCGGAGTCGTTGGACTTGCCCGCCCGAACACTTGCCGACCTTGGTCTTCTTGAAAGCAGTGACCCCAGCCTTTTCCATCACCTCCGGTATCGGGAGGCTGTGCCGATGCAGACCAGCAATCATGCGTAGGGTCTCTTCGACCGTGAGGTCTTCCAATAGGCCTTTGGTCTGGAGCACGGCACCGATACGGCCACTGGCCTCAGTCGGCGGGCCTGCTAGGACCTTAACGGATCCGCTTTGTGGCGTGGTGTAGCCCAGAATCATATCGAGCAGCGTCGTCTTTCCGGCCCCATTAGGGCCCAACAAGGCCAGGATCTCGCCGGGATCAACATGCAGTGAGAGGTGGTCCACGGCGGTTAACTGTCCGAATCTTTTGGTGACATTTTCGATGTCGATCGCTGGAGTAGTCATGGCATCCACTTTTCCGTACCGGCTCGTTGTGGTGCAGTGTCGCCGATCAGGACTCTCGAGTGACAAAAGTCAGTTCCACCACCGTGGGCGTTATCTGTAACCAGGTTATCTCCGCCGGCTCTGACAGCGGTAGGCTATGGGTGTGCCTCAGATCACTTCGGCTGTGTTGAGAAAGGACACCACGATGACTCACGAATCATCCAACATGTTGAGCGGCAAGACCGTTATTCTCTCTGGAGGGTCACGGGGTATCGGTTTAGAGATCGCCAAGAAACTCGCGTCCGACGGGGCCCAGATTGCTTTGCTGGCCAAGACTGCTGAACCTCATCCAAAGCTACCGGGCACGGTCTACACCGCAGCCGATGAGATCCGTGAGGCAGGTGGGAAAGCGCTTCCTCTCGTGGGGGACGTGCGTGAGGAAGCCAATGTCGTCGAGGCAGTTAACAAGACGGTGGCTGAATTCGGTGGAATCGATATCGTCATCAATAACGCCTCCGCTATTAATCTTGAGCCTTCGGACAAGATCGAGATGAAACGGGTGGATCTGATGCATGACATCAATACCCGTGGGACGTTCTTGTTGACTCGGACGGCGTTGCCGTACCTGAAGAAGTCCTCCGACCCGCGGATCTTGACCCTCTCGCCACCGCTGAACACCTCGCCGAAGTGGCTAGGTGTAGCCCCGGCATACATGTTGGCCAAGTATGGGATGACCCTCGTTGCGTTGGGCATTGGCGCTGAACACCGTATCCCCTCTACCACGCTATGGCCTGAAACCACCATCCAGACCGCGGCAGTACAGTATGCCTTGGGCGGAGACGAGATGATGAAGGTCTCCCGCACGGCAGATGTATACTCGGATTCGGCTCATGTGATCCTGACTTCAGCACCGCAGAAGTACGCCGGAGCCACCGTGCTGTGTGAAGAGGTCTTGCGCGATCACGGCGTGACGGACTTTTCCAAGTACAGCCCGGGCGTGGATGAGAAGGACCTGCAAAAAGATCTCTTTGTGGACTAGATCAGATGAACGCTGTTCTTGGCCCTCACCCCGTCCTGGCGCTGATTGATTTTCAGCGGGTCTTCCACGACCCTGAGCTGGGGTGGGGGTGTCCGGGATACCTCGAGGCCGAGGCCCATGCTGAGCAGACCGCTCAAGCCATTCGTGACCACGGGCTGTCAGTGATCCGTACTCGATTCGTCCGTGATCCCCACGAAACCGGAAGTTGGCGGGCCTACTACGATCGCTGGAACCAATTTCGGCTCGATCCCGACGACCCGGTCTGGGATTTGACGAGCCCTTCGGATGACACCGTAGTGGATCGTCCCACGTTCGGGAAATGGACCGAGGGGCTTGAGCGCCATGTCGATCGCGATTCCGCATTAGTGGTGTGTGGTGTTGCCACGGACTGTTGCGTGCTCTCGACGGTATTCAGTGCCATCGATGCTGGGCAACGCGTCGTGGTGGTGGAAGATGCTTGTGCCGGAGCGACACCGGAACTGCATCGTGAAGCGATTCGTCTGATAGAGCTCCAATCACCGCATGTCACCACCGTCTCAACGAGCGAGGTGCTTCGGTTGCTATCGGCAGATCACTGAAGGAAATAGCCGTTGCGACGTAAGGTGAGGTCGGGAAGATGCCACGGAGCGGCGGCGTACCAGACACCGTCTCGATCGATCCGGGCAATACTCCATTTCCCTTGGTGAATTTCCGTGTGATGTCGCGAGCAGACCAGTGCGGCGTTATCGATTCGCGTTGCTCCGTGGTTTTCCCATTCCACGATGTGATGCACCTGGCACCAGGACGCAGGCATGGTGCATCCGGGGGCTGTGCACCCCTTGTCCCGTGCGACCAAGGCTCGGTGTTGGGCAGGGCTAAAGTCCCGGCGTTCTCGTCCGTAGTCCAGAATGTCGTTTCGTCCGTCGAAAAGTATCGGAACGATTCCCGCTTCACAGGCCAGCGTTCGGAGTCTGGATGGGTGAATGCTTCCGGTGAACTGTCCTTCAGATCTAAAAGCGTGTCCGTTTTCTCCGGGCCGATCCGGGCCATCTGACCCCGGTGGCTTTGATCTGAGGAACTGCTCGGCCCCGGTGCGAGGTTGTTCTGGTCGATACCGTTCGGGAAGTTGTTTGGAGAAGGTCTCGTAGTCCATGGTGACAAGGACCTTGGTGACCTGTCCGCGGGTATGCGCTAAACCGTTCTTTTTCTGTCCCACACCAATGCCTGCGATTAACACTGCCATGAGAGCTTCGAAGCTACGCCGTTTACGGGTTGAATGATTGAACAGAGCGTGCTCGGCATAAAGGATCTCTCGGGAATTTTCGTCGATGGCAGCTACTGCTTCGGGGTCGACTTGCGGGAAGTTGGCTTTGAGCGCAGTGGCGATAGGACTCTCAGGCACCCTGGTCTCTGGGTTTGCGTTTCCAGCACCAGCGCCACGATGATTTTTCAACACGGCGTAGTTATTGGCCGCGTGGTCCAAAGTTGACAATAGCTCTGCACTCAAGCCGAAAGCTCTGCCCCCGAATTCCACGCCACCGCCGGATAGTGGTCGCACCCAAAATTCATCCGTGGCCTTCTTGGGGTCGAGTTCTTCTTCGGGTGCGGGGCCATCTTCGTCCAAGTAGTAGGTGAGTGTTTGTAGCCGGTTTTTGCAGACTTTGCTGAACTCAGAGACGCTCATCGACGCTGCATCCTCAATCAGAATGGGCAAGATCGCATGAATGACCTCTGTGATACGCTCCTGATCAACCTGGCACTGGCGGCCGTAACGCTGGAGATCTTTGAGAAGCTTAATGAGCCGGTCGGCGTTATCAACACAGATGCGACCGGTACTGAATGCTTCGATGAGCTCGGGATATTGGACTGGCTGTGCCTCACCCAAGCCTGGCGGAGGAGCTGGGACCAGATATTCGCTTCGAGTTTGACGCCGTTTGAGATCGGGCTTACCCAGACCGAGTGCTTCGAGGTAGAAGATTCGCCCGTTTCCATAAGTCATTGATGAACCTGTGGGGACACCGAGCAGAGCTCGTTGATCCTCCGGGCTTCGTGTGGCCTGATGGGCGAAGGACAGTAGCCGAGTTTGAACGCTGGTGAGCAGGGTTGCTGATTGTTCAACGCGACGCGCGACCTCTGGGAATGCATTATGCGGTTCCTCTGGGGCGAGGAGATCTTCCGGTTCTTGAGGGTGTTGTGGTTCAGAGGAGCCAGCCAGAGACGTATTCCAGTCGGAGACTTCTGCGGCACGAGACCAATGCGCGAACATCTCATAACTGTCCTCGGCATCCAATTTCGCGTTAAAAGCCGATAGCAGTTGAGTGAGCCCGTGAGCGAGCTCGCCTAAGGAGGCTTGATCGGCGGCTTGCAGATCAAGGAACGCGGTGATGTCCGGGCCGTGCGGTGGGGCTGAACTGGCGGTGCGCACCATGTTCGACTCCTCCTTTCTTGCCATCCACTCTATAGAACAGATATGCCAAGATAAGGTGAGATCGAGTGAATTGTGGAGAGTGACTAGAATAAGCGTTCTATATCCATGAGGGTGGGGCGAGACGGTGTGCGCTGACAGTATCTCGACAGTTGGCGGGTTGTTCCCTTGTCGTTAAGAAAAAGCCGGGGTGGCGAATCCGTGAGGACTCTCCGCCCCGGCGCGGTTCGGTGCCAGGTTGTCGACCCGGCGACGAGAGAGGCTGTTACTGGTCGCCCTTGATCAGATCGGAAGCCCGCTCACCGATCAGGTAGATGGTGATGTTCGGGTTCACGGCCACGATCTGAGGCATCACCGAGGCGTCGGCAACGCGCAGGCCATCGACACCCTTGACCTTCAGGTCCGAGGTCAGCGGTGACATCTCGTCATCGTCAGCACCCATGCGGACACTGCCGGCCGGGTGGTAGACGGTGTTGTGGGTCTTGTGCACGTAATCGGCGATGTCTTCATCGGAGGTGACATCTTCGCCCGGGAACAGCTCGCGCCCTTTGAACTGGGCCATGGCCGGCTGATCCATGATCTTGCGGGCCAGTTTGATGCCTTCGACGGCCACACGGGTATCGTGGCCTTCTTCGTCGGTGAAGTAGCGGGGATCCACCTTCGGTTTGTCCCGATAGTCCATCGAACGCAGGCGAACGGTACCGCGCGACTTAGCGTGGGTGATGTTCGGGGTTAGTACGATGGCCTCGTCGGCGGTGGGGTAGCCCTGACGGCGGGTGTGCATATCGAAGGGGACCGAACCATAGTGCATCATCAAATCGGGCAGATCGTGCTCACCGGTGGTGTCCTTGAAGATGCCGATCTCCCACCACTGAGTGGCCTCACGGGGCATGGTGACGTTGGACTCCCAGGAGATGACAGCTTCGGGGTGATCCTGCAGGTTCGAGCCCACACCGGGGGAATCCACGACCACGTCGATGTTGAATTCCTTGAGGTGCTCTGCCGGGCCAATGCCGGACAGCATCAGCAGCTTCGGCGAGTCGATCGCACCGGCGGAGACGATGACTTCGCGGTCGGCACGCATGGTCTTCAACCGGCCGAAGGCGTTGTCTTCATACTCGACCCCAACGGCTTTCTTCTTGGACCCGGCGACATCGTCGAACAGCACCCGAGTGACCCGATGGCCGGTGAAGATGTGCAGATTCTCGCGGTCCATGTTTGGGTGCAGGTAAGACACAGAGGACGAGGCACGGGTGCCGTCCTTCTTGGAGTTGATCTGGAACCAGCCGGCACCATCACCGACGGTGTCGGTGGAATTGTGTTGCACGGTGGGCAGCCCGGCCTGTTCGGCAGCTTCGAGGATGGCCACACCGACCTGATCTTTGGGTGGGACGTTCATGATCTCCACCGGACCGTCGGAGCCGTTGTGATCATAGTCGTTGTCGTTGGTTTCCATGCGCTTGATCAGCGGGCGCACCTCGTCGGGGCCCCAGCCGGCGGCACCCATCTCCACCCAGGCTTGCAGGTCTTCTGTGGGCGGGTGGAAGGCGATGCAGGAGTTGTGGGAGGAACAACCGCCCAGTACCTTTGCACGGGCGTGGCGCATGAAGCTGTTGCCAACTTCCTGTGGCTCGATGGGGTAGTCCCAGTCAAATCCGGATTCCAGCAACTCTGGCCAGCGGTTCAGGGTCAGCACCTCGTCGTGGCCCTGGTCGGTGTCGCCACCTTCCAAAAGCGCGACCTGAATGCTGGGATCTTCGGAGAGTCGAGCGGCGATCACGGCACCGGCGGAACCGCCGCCGACGACGATGTAATCAAAGTGTGGATCGGTATGGTCAGCCATGAATACTTCCTTCACTTCTTCGGTTGGGTGGTCCAATGGACCGGGATCAAAGAACCGGGATTTTTAGTGGCGAGGGAACCAGTCGGCCGGGGCCGGCTCGGTGTTGTGGTAGATGTGCTTGGCCTCGACGTACTCACCCAAGCCCATCTGGCCCAGTTCCCGGCCGATGCCGGAGCGCTTGAACCCGCCCCACTCGGACTGCGGGACGTAGGGGTGGTAGTCGTTGATCCAGATCGTACCGTGACGCAGAGCGCGGGAGACACGGTTGGCGGTCCCCATATTTTGCGTCCACACGGCCCCAGCCAGACCATATTCGGTGTGGTTGGCGATGGCGACGGCTTCTTCTTCGGTGGTGAAGGTCTCCACGGTGATGACCGGGCCGAAGCCTTCTTCGATCACCGCGGGGTTCTCCTGGGTGCAGTTGTCCAAGATGGTGGGAGCATAGAAGAACCCGTGCTCGTGCTCTGCACCGCCCCAGTGGCCACCCACGCGCAGGGTGGCGCCGGCTTCCACACCACGCTTGACGTAATCGGTGACCTTCTCGCGGTGTTCGGCGGAGATCAGCGGACCGGTCTCGGCATTCTCGTCGAAGGGGCCGCCCATCACGATCTTTTCGGCCCGGGCAACCAGCTCGTCGACGAACCGATCGTGGATGGACTCTTCCACGATCAATCGGGTGCCGGCCGAGCACACCAGCCCGGAGTCCAAAAACGCTGCGGTCAGGGCGTTGTCGACGGCGGCGTCAAAGTCGGCATCGGCAAAGACCACGTTGGGGTTCTTGCCGCCCAGCTCCAGGGCGACCTTCTTGACGGTCTTGGCAGCTTCTTGGGCGATCGTGGTGCCGGTCTTGAGCCCACCGGTAAACGAGACCATGTCAATGTCGGGGTGAGAAGACAGTGGGGCACCGGCGACCGCACCGGAGCCGAGCACCAGGTTGGCCACGCCGGCCGGCAGGCCGAGCTTGTCGTAGACGTCGATGATCAACATGGTGGTGTGCGGGGTCAGCTCGGCGGGCTTGATGATGAAGGAGTTCCCAGCGGCCAGGGCAGGGGCCATCTTCCAGGCGGCCTGTAGCAGCGGGAAGTTCCAGGGGGTGATCATCCCCACGACGCCGACCGGCTCGTAGACCACGCGGTCGATCACTGAGGCGTCGCCGGTGTCGACCAGTCGACCCGGGTTGGCATCGGCGATCTTGCCGAAGTAGCGATAGCAACCGATAATGTCGTCCATATCGCCTTCGGCCTCGACCAGGCGCTTGCCGGTATCCAGGGCTTCGGCCCGGGCGAACTCGTCCTTGCGTTCAGTGATCACATCGGCGACCCGAAGCAGGAAGTCACCGCGTTCGGCGGCGGGCACTGAGCTCCACACGCCGGAGTCGAAGGAGGCGCGGGCGGCGGCGATGGCTTCTTCCACGTCGGCGGTGGTGGCTTCAGAAACCACATCCACCTCGGTGCCATCGGCCGGGCAGATCACGGTGCGGGTACCGCCGTCAGAGGCTGGCTTCCATTCACCGTTGATGTACAGGGTTGTCGGTTCGGTTGTGTTCATAGATTGTTACCTAGCCTTGCGGAATCCGTCGGAGCTGGTCAGGAATTCGTGGATTCGGTATCGGTGTCCTGGGCGCTGGTGGGCTCAGGAACCGGTACCTGGTTAATAGAACTGGTATCAGCTTGGTCGGTGTCGTTCCAGGTCTCGGGGGTGAAGGTCTCATCGGCTGGTACTGGTGCCCCGTCCTCACCGGCCATGGACATGTACGCCATGTGCGTGTCGTAGGAATCCAACACGTCGGAAATGACCTGGCCTTTGCTGAGACCGTAAATATCACGTCCGCGGGAACCGGTATTGGAGAAGACCTCCAGCTTGAAGAAGACCTCCTGGACGGTGCGGATGTTGGTGGCGAAGCTCGGCACAGGGTATGCGACCGGGTAGGCTTGGTACTTGAAGTCTTCCTGATCGGTGAAGTGCACGACCAGATCTACATAGGGCAACCCGTGTTCGGGGTGCTGGCCACGGTGGCACTGGACATCTCCGCCGAGTTTCTCGATTTCGGCGGCAACTTCTTCGATCGCCGGAGCAGCGACGGTGTTGACGTACTCGGTCAACTGCTTGTGGCTGGCGAAGCTCATCCGATGACGCAAACGTTGCTGCCACTTGATGCGCTCACCGGACTGGTTCGTGCGCGAGGAGAGCGCGGTGGGTAGCGCCCGGGCCTGCGACAAGGCGACCAGGCGTTCATGCCGCAACATCTTCCACAGGCTGTACATCACCAGGTAGAGCATGATCGACAGTGGGAGACCCACGATCACGGTAAAGGCCTGAAGCGTGTAGACGCCATCAATAAACAGCATCGACAGGGTCAGTGCACCGGTGACCACCGCCCAAACGATACGCAACCAGCTGGGGCCGTCGGAGTCGGCCATGGTGGCCTTTGAGGTCATATTGGCCATCACTAGCGAACCGGAGTCAGCCGAGGTGACGTAGAAGAACAGGCCGGTCAGCACGGCCAATCCGATCGTGAAGAACGAGCCCGGGTACTGCTCCAGCAGGGTAAAGAACCCAGATTCGGGAGTGTTATAGGTCTCTTCGAGGAAGGTGGGATCGGACTGGAAGAAGCCCAGCGCGGCGTTGCCCAGGATGGAGACCCACAGCAGGATGAAGGCAAAAGGAATCAGCAGCACGCCGACGACGAACTCGCGTAGCGCGCGACCGCGGGAAATACGCGCCAGGAACAGGGCAACGAACGGCGCCCAGGCGATCCACCATGCCCAGAAGAACAAGGTCCAGTCGGCCATCCACTGATCAGCGGGTAGCTCAGGTGCCTGACCATCAGTGTAGGCGAAGGTGTTCATCAGCATCGAGGGCATGGACGAGAAGAAATCCCCGATGTTCTGGACCAGGGCGTTAAGTAACTGGGTGGTGTTGTCTGCAATCAGTATCCAAGCCAGCAGAGCGATGGCCAGGTAGATGTTCAGCTCGGAGAGCAGGCGAATACCCTTATCCACACCGGAGACGGTGGAGA
Organism: Auritidibacter sp. NML100628; assembly: GCF_003185985.1. Classification (NCBI taxonomy): domain Bacteria; kingdom Bacillati; phylum Actinomycetota; class Actinomycetes; order Micrococcales; family Micrococcaceae; genus Auritidibacter; species Auritidibacter sp. NML100628. The sequence continues at coordinate 8,778 of NZ_QHLP01000021.1, read as the reverse complement.
CGATGGCGATCAGCACCGAAATGGCCATCAGTGCGATCTGTACGGTCATGGACTGGGGGATGTCGAACACGGCCGACAGGCCGTAGTTCAAAAACACCACGCCAATACCTAGGGAAACGGCAATACCGGAGATGGTGCCGATCGTGGCGGCGATCTCGACGGTGTGGCCCACCGGGCCGTGGATGCGTTTGCCGAAGATCGGGGCCAGCGCCGAGCGGATACTCAGCGGCAAGTGGTAGCGGTAGGCAAACAGGCCGAAAGCCATACCCAGCAGTGCGTACATGGCCCAGCCGGGGATGCCGTAGTGGAAGATGGTCCAGATCGGGGCCATCCGAGCGGCCTCTTCAGATTCGGGGGCGACATCCGGGGGAGTCAGATAGTTAGTGGCCGGACCGGAGATGCCGAAGAACATTAGGTCCACGCCAATACCGGCGGCAAAAAGCATGGCCGCCCACGTGAACATATTGTATTTCGGGCGGGCATGGTCCGGGCCGAGCCGGGTATGTCCGGATCGGGTGAGCGCCACAATCAGCACGAATACCACAACGATGGCTGCGGTGAGTACGTAGTACCAGCCAAAGTTCTCCGAGACCCATCCCATGGCCCCAAAGATGGCATTTTCGGCGGTGGATGGCCAGATCGATGCAAACAACACGAAGGCAACCAGGATGATCAGGGCGCCCCAAAAGACCGGCCAATTGACCTTTGACGGTGCGGAAGAGTCGGAAAGATCGTCTTCTGGTGACTGTTGTGCTTCAGTCACTGAAGTGGCGGCTGACATGCAGTCGGACCTCAACTTTCTGTGGTGTTGTGTCCTGCGAACCCGGTGGTACCTTGCCCTGAGCCGGGCACGCAGGTGATCGAGTATGGATAAGCGACACACAACCGCCGAGCGTGATCGATGAAACGCAAGCACAGCCGATCTGTCTCGACGGTAACCTACGTTAGGCTACTCTGACCGAATAACGCCCTCAACATCTCACCAGCGGTTGCGATATGACCTTGACCACGGGTCTTGGCGAGCGGGACGTATCATGCCTGGAGTCGAAACCGTGACGCGGTAGAGTGATACACCGTGGCTTTAACTATTGGATTCGTCGGACTTCCCAACGTGGGGAAATCAACGCTATTTAATGCACTCACGCGACAGACCGTGTTGGCAGCGAATTACCCCTTCGCGACTATTGACCCCAACGTGGGCGTGGTGAACCTTCCCGATCAGCGTTTGGACCAGCTGGCAGAGATGTTCCACTCGGAAAAGATTCTGCCGGCCACGGTGTCATTCGTGGACATTGCTGGAATTGTCAAAGGCGCCTCGGAAGGCGAGGGGCTGGGTAACCAGTTCTTGGCCAATATTCGTGAAGCTCAGGCCATTGCCCAGGTGGTGCGGGTCTTCGAGGACTCTGATGTGGTTCATGTCGACGGACAGATCAACCCGACCTCCGATATGGAAACCATTAACACCGAGCTGATCCTGGCGGATTTGCAGACTCTCGAGAAGGCTATTCCTCGAGTGGAAAAAGAAGTCAAAGGAAAGAAACGCCCGCAGGCGGAACTGGATGCCATGGTGGCGGCCCAGAAGGTGCTGGAACGTGGCGAGACGATCTTCTCGGTCATCGAGTCGGAGAAACTTGATCTCGAGGCGCTCAAAGAGCTCAATCTGCTCACTGCCAAGCCGTTCATCTACGTGTTTAACTCCGACGAGACGGTCCTGAACGATGAGGCCAAGAAAAAAGAACTAGCTGAGCTGGTCGCACCGGCGCAGGCAGTCTTCTTGGATGCCAAGTTCGAAGCAGACCTCGCTGAACTGGATGAGACCGAAGCCCAGGAGATGTTAGCCCTGAACGACCAAGAAGAATCGGGGCTGGACCAGCTGGCTCGCGTTGGTTTCGAGACCTTGAAATTGCAGACCTACCTCACCGCCGGCCCGAAGGAAGCCCGGGCCTGGACCATTAACCAAGGAGACACCGCTCCACAGGCTGCCGGCGTGATTCACACTGATTTCGAGCGAGGCTTCATCAAGGCCGAGATCGTCTCCTTCGACGATTTGATGGCGGCCGGATCAATGAACGAGGCCAAGGCTGCCGGTAAGGTCCGAATGGAGGGCAAAGACTACGTCATGCAAGACGGCGACGTGGTGGAGTTCAGGTTCAACGTGTGATCGGCGCTCTCTGCGATGATCCGAGCACCGCCCCGGTTGCCTCGTTATGAGAGGACCGGGGCAGTGCCGTACTTGGAGGGCCCTCGCCTCTGTCGCGGTTGCTAGGTGCTCTGCTATCATGATTGATATCAGAGGAGGTGTTCGCAGATGTCATCCATCATCGTTCGCGGTCTCGACGACGCCGTGAAGCAGCAACTCGCTGCACAGGCGAAGGAGCACGGTCGGTCGATGGAAGCCGAAGTTCGCGCCATCCTGACCAAAGCTGCCCGCCGGCCGCACATAGGAATCGCTCTGCTGGCAGCCGCGCAGGATGTCGGGGGAGTCGAGGAGCTACCGATCCCGGTGCGCGATGACGTCGCGCGGGCGGTGGACTTCGAGTGATCATCCTCGACACAAACGTGATCTCGGAGATCTTTCGACCCTTGCCCGAGCCACGCGTAGCGGACTGGCTCACGTCCCTGGAGGGTGACGTAGCCATCACGTCCGTCACGCTCGCAGAACTGCTGGCAGGTTTGCGGCGGTTGCCGGATGGTCGGCGCAGAGATGCGCTGACCAGACGAATTGACGTGGCGCTCGCACCGTACAGGGGCGGCCGCGCTGTGTTGCCGTTCGATGACGTGGCCGCCGACCGCTATGCCGACGTGCTCGTGGCTCGAGAGCGCGCGGGAGCGCCGATCAGTACCGCCGACGCGCAGATCGCCGCGATCTGCCTGGCGCACGGAGCAACCTGCGCTACGCGCAATGTGAAGGACTTCCAGCACACCGGCGTAGAACTGGTGGATCCGTGGAAGGTCGATGCGTGAAGCATCATTCGATTGAGGTCATCGCCCATCAGCAACGCACGGAGGCAGATCTGGCGTGAGCTTCGAGAATTCTTCGGTAGTGAGTATCTCGAGGAGTTCGGAGAGTGGGATCCGCAGCAGTCCTACGGCTACGCGTCACATGATGTCCACGTCAGGGCACGGGCCGAGAACCGCGTCGTCGACCACGTGGGATGGGTGCGCGGCGAGATCGCTGTCGGTACGGAGGTCGTCGCGATCGTGGGAGTCGGCGGTGTCTTGATCTGCGCTGACGCAAAAGGGGTGCGTCTCGGGGGTGAGCTCATGGGGTGGGCTGAGCAGTCGGTGCGGGATCTTGACCAACTCGCGTTCGACTACTTGTGCTGTCGAGAGCAAGTCGTCCCGTTCTACGCTCCATGTGGTTGGCCTCGGATCTATGCCCGCGAGAAGTCGATCGGACGTGACGGCGAATCTGTCGTGGATGAGCTCGGCCCGTCGATCCTCATCCTGCCAATCGCCCCGCTCGAGTCGTGGCCAAAGGGCGACGTCGACCTGCGCGGACGGGCTTTGTAGTCGCTGACTGCAGATGGCCGTACGTGCCGGAATGCGGTCGAGTTCCGCTTTAACGTGTAGCGGATCAACCACCGGTGCGAAGAAGTAGCGATGGCGAACGAACGGATCACCGACCGAGGATTTCGTCGAGGCTCAGCTTCGATTGCTAGGCTTCTACGACGGTCCGGACGAAATTGTCGTCGAAAAGCCTGTCTTCGCTGAGATCTAAGACTCGTACCCGGCCGTGGACCTGCCGAAGCTCTGGATCCAGTGTGTCAAGAAGATCATCGACAAGGCCCGCCTGCCTGTCGCGAAGCTGGAAAGCATGACCCAGCTTCAGGTCCACCCCCGAGCTACGCACGCCCACCAAGGGCTACCCACAGGGAGTGCTGAACAAGATCGTGACGCTGCTCCCCGAGAAGATGATTCTCTTCCTCACGGTGTACCAGGACTTCGACGTCGTGGCATCCGTCATGTCGGAGTCCTCAGGCCAGTAACTCCCTTCTATCCGAACAGATGGTGGGGATGCTTAAAATGTGACGGGGCTTCCTTCAGACTTAGGTCATGGCGAAGTTCGACACCGGCTGGGCGATCATTGAGATCGACCGATTCTCGCCCATACCGGCGCAGGTCCACCCGGGCACGGGTTCAGGGCTTGCATTTGTCGGCACCGTCATGCGTGGCCCCAGGACCGAGGCGTCAGAGCGAGCGCATGTTATCCAGCAAATCCTTGATCGGGCGTTGCCGGGGTGGTCGCGGAACCGTTCGGACAAGGACAAGGACTACTCGTGGCTGCGCGATCAGGCGTCTCGGGCGAAGGTCGCACTGCGGAGGCAAGTAGGGCTCGCCGAGAAGCTCGAGGACAACGCCCCGGATATGGACGCAGCCAATCTCCACCCGTGGGCATGGGAGAATGGGCGCTTGTACTGGAAAACCCGGCACTATCATCAGACTGTCATGCACGTCGCCATCCGGATGAACGTCGAGTCACAGGCCAAGCTTGGCCGGAAGGATATCTCGGAGACTGCGCTGTTCAACGAGGCGTTCTCGCTGACCCCTCCAAATCTGAAGCCACTAGGTGGCGACTGGTCGAGGATGACGGCAACAAGACGTACGAAAATCTCCACCGTGGGGCTCGTGCCTTTGCCGAGGGGCTCTACGCTGCCCTCGGCAACCCTTGAATGCACACCCGTGAAGAGGTCATCGGACCGGGGCGGAGATTTGTCGATGCGGACGGCAATGGAAGGACGAACTCTCGTTGTATGCGTGGCGAGCTCTCGCGGAGCATAGGAAGAGTTGCCGAAATATGGGGTGGCGATTTTCGCTCTAATCTCTGGGAGCACTCCCAGTCGCTATGAGAACTTGAGTCTAGACCTTGCAGGGTCTATGGTGAGGGCATGTGGAGCGTGGACATTGAGCCAATTGAAGTGTGGCTCGCTTCACTGGATGACGGTTCGCGTGAGCAGGTGGTCGCCGCGATCGAGTTGCTGGAGGATTAAGGGCCCCAGCTCGGTCGACCGATCGTCGACAGCGTAGCCGGGTCCCGGCATAAGAATATGAAAGAGCTCAGGCCCGGCTCGTCTGGCCGGTCCGAGTTGCGCGTTCTGTTCGCGTTCGATCCAGAGCGAGCGGCGATCATGCTGATCGCCGGAGATAAGACCGGCGATTGGAAACGCTGGTATAAGAAGCACATTTCGTTGGCCGACGACCTCTTCGACAAGCATCTGGCCCGACTGAGAAGAGAGTGATTGAAATGGCAAAGAACCTGAAGGATTTCGTCGCCGAGCATCCTGTTGACCGGGGACGGGTTGAGGTGCACAAGAAGCGGATGCTTGCTGAGGTTCGCGCCTACCGTCTGCGAGAGCTACGGGAGCAGGCCGGACTGACGCAAGCGCAGCTGGCAGAGCGCATTGGCGTCGGGCAGCGGCAGGTTTCGAAGATCGAGCAAGGCGACCTCGACAGCGCGAAGGTTGGCACCATCCGCAGTTACCTTGAGGCCGTCGGTGGCGAACTCTCCCTTGAGTACGTGATGGGAGACCAGCGAATGCAGGTCGCCTAACGGCAGATGTTTGTCCGTGCCAGAACATAGTCGAGTTCCGCTTTAACGTGTAGCGCTGGAGGGGCTCGGTCACCGTCTTGTCGCGGGATAAGGCGACGGTTGTCTCCTCACTTCCTGGATGGTCCGTCTGGATCGGTTTACAGTACTGATATGTCCTCAGTCGCAACGCGGGATCCCTCGTTCACGTTGCCCGGAAAATTTAAATGCATCGCCGATATTAGCCAACAGCTCTTGGCATATATTGCAACTCTCTTGGTGCTGGCCCTCCTGGTTGTCCTGTCCGCCGCGGACGTGCTGAGGGGTGATGTGGGCAGTGATGATCCCGTACCTGCGGAATTTGTGTTACTTTGTTGGGGCGGGATTATGGGATGTTGCCCCGTGTAACACAGGGCCCTTGCGGTGTAAAAGATGACTATATTGCGCAAAGCCCTCGCTTTATTCCGACGTTGCTGTTCTCGCAGATCATCGGTGTGGTCTTGTTCACCGTGGTGGCTGTCCTTCTCGTCACCTGGCAAACGGCCGAATATTCACCAGGAACTGTGATTGGTTCAATTTCTCGCGAGCCACGAGCATTGGCCACGGTGGTATTTTATTGTGTCACGCTCTGTGTTCGGCCACATGCCGCGGCCCATTTCCTGATCAAGATGACCTCGAAACCAAACACACAGGTTCTCGGCCTGATTGTCGGGCTTCCGGCATTTCTGGTGACTTTATTGGGTGGTTTGATCTTGGCAGCCGTCCAACGCACTCCGGACTCCGTGGATCTGGCCCAAAAATTTGCCCTCTGGGGTGGGCTCGCTCTCTGTGGCCTGGCTGTTTATCTGGTGACACTCATCTGGTGGAGCATCTCGGTGCGTAACCAACGGCTCAGTCCACCGCCGCGTCACCCGGGGATGTTCGTTGGGGTGTATCAACGGGGCCGGGATAACGACGCAAAGGGACAGCACTAGAGCTCTCGTGCACGCCTGAGACGACGGACACTTGTCGATGTTAACCTAGTGTGGAGACATGAACGCTTGGACCATCGTCACCATCACGGTGATAGCCGTACTGGTCGGCACGATCCTGCAACGGCTATCGGGAACCGGTGTGGGCCTGGTTGTTGCCCCCGTACTGTCACTTGTGCTCGGTCCGGCCTTCGGCGTACTCCTGACCAATATGACCACGATGGTGTCCGGGTTTCTGATTATGCTCAGCGTGTGGTCGAGCATTAGCTGGCGTCACTACGGGTGGATCATTATCCCAGCTGTTCCCGGTGCATGGGCGGGAGCCTGGCTGGTGAGCCAGCTCTCTGCCGCCTGGCTGTCTATCGTCCTGGGAGCGATCGTCGTGCTTGCCATAGTGGTCACCGTGTCCCTACGTCAGCTACCAGAGTTAACGGGGCGCCCCACAACAGTGGTGGCAGGTGCACTGGGAGGACTGTTTAATTCAACGTCGGGAGTCGCCGCGCCGGTGATGGTAATCTACTCCCGGCTCTCACGGTGGGACCAGCGCTCTTTTGCGGCCACGCTCCAGCCGATCTTCATGACCATGGGAGCACTCTCTGTCGTGATGAAACTAGGTATGGGAACGGTGATGGACGGCCCAGAACCAGACATCCCGCTGGTGGTGTTGTTGGTCTGTATTGTGGTCGCGGTGGGATTGGGTTTGACGGTCGCGCTTTTTCTCTCCCGCTACGTCTCCGCTCTGACAGCACGCAGAATGGCCATGACACTGGCCGGCCTCGGTGGCGTCAGTGCGATAATGCGGGGAGTGTTTCAGCTAGTGGCTTGACCATGAGCCTCGATCTGCATGGTGAAAAGACGAATGGCGTCACGAGCACCGAGCAGCAGTGGTGGAAGACGGGTGCAACGTGCCGCAATGATCGAGCGTTGTGCGCAGGTGTGCGAGAGTTTCGCACACCAGTTGGTTGGTCACGCGATTGCTCACCATCAGCACGGCTCGGCAGATAGGGGAGACATCCAGCTCCCGCGCTGAGGCCGGCAGGATACTGATTAGGAGAAAATCTCGTTCAGTTGCTGGTAATGAGACAACCGGCCCCTATCATCTGCAACTGTTCATCATGACTCGTGCTCGAACCAGGGTATAAGAAATCCTCAATCAGGATGTCGACTTGGTTGAAGGGATATCAGATACCGTTGTGTCTTTGATGTCGGATATTAGATTCGACGGATCTGGGTGGTACAGCGGTGCGCTTGGTCGTCGACATCAGGACAAGAGCAAAACTCTGTATCTGTCTGATATGGCCTTCGACGACCGTAGTTATACTGTTCTGAGTCTTCTGGAATGTGACGGTCGAGTAGATTCCGCAACGGCGAGTCGGCGTCTGAACCTCGGGCCTGCTCAAGCTCGCCGTATCGTACGGCGGTTGCTCGGGTCCCGGCAGATAGCCCAACGAGTTGAAGCAGCTCATATGCAAGATCAGTGGTCAGGAGTCCTGGTGCTGTGGATGATGGTCTCAGCACATCGCCTCCTGGACGTTTCGAGGCGAATCGAACAGATACCAGGTGCCAGATTATGCGCAACACTCGTGGGCGGAGGCGCGAATTTGTATGTTGTCACGTGGTTGAAGTCCCTCCGTGATGCTGCTGAGACAGAAGCTGAGATTGTCTCCGATCTTCCGGTACGGGTTGTAGACCGGAGCCTCGTGCTGCAGTACTTCAAAAGGATGGGCGTGCTCATCGACCACAATGGGCGACGCATTGGTTATGTGCCGTGGGTCCAAGACTCCAGTCAACCGGTTCATGAGGGGCGGTGTCTCGCTGAAAGCGTGCAACACATCACATAGTTTTCGGTGCTGACATACGATGAGATCGTGGGCACGCTTATCATCATCGTGCTAGCCGTGATGGTTGGCACGGTCCTGCAACGATTGTCAGGGACCGGCGTGGGATTGGTCGTCGCTCCGGTACTGTCGTTGGTTCTTGGGCCGACCGCCGGGGTGTTGCTGACCAACATGACCACGACGATTTCTGGCTTTCTGCTTATGCTCAGCGTGTGGTCAAGAATTCGTTGGCGCCAGTATTGGTGGATCATTATCCCGGCCCTTCCAGGTGCGTGGGCGGGCGCCTGGCTGGTGAGTCAGCTTTCTGCCGCGTGGCGTAGTGCCTCATGTCAAACTGAGCGCGAAGGGTAAGTCGTGCCTCACAGATCGTGAGCGCGAGAGGTCGCGTGGCTGCAGTGTCGTGCCTCAGCTAGTTTGAGCGCGAAAACTTGGGTTAGCTGGC